>SIBF01000201.1 GCA_009695275.1 Pedosphaera sp.
GCGCAAAACCACGCGTCCACTCCGGAAAAGTCCGACAAACGCGCGATCCCGGTCGCTTTGATCCCTCACCAGCACTCAAACCATCGTTCGCGAGAAATTTTCCTCCAAAATTTCCGGCCAACAAGTCCACTATGAATTTTGCAGGCTAAAGCCTTTGCGAGCGGCGGTTCCGTTTGACACGCAGGCCAGGCATACCGGTGAGGAAGCGTTTGGGAATCGCTTCCCGGCAAACCTCTTGACGAGGCGGGGCAACGGCGTATCACTGCAACATGGCTCAAAAGAACGATTGAAAGGAGCACCCTCATGAAAGCACCACGCACTCGCCGAGAATTCCTGTCCGATGTCGGACGGGGAATGTTGATCACCACGCTGGGCTCGCAGATCGCCCATGAACTTGGAGTGACGCAGGTCCTGGCCGGGGAGACTCCGGACGTGCTCACGTTTGGTTCATTGGAGCCATTGGTCTGTCTCATGCAGGAGACTCCTGCCGATCGTCTCCTTCCGAAGCTGGCCGAACGGCTCCGTTCCGGGACCGAGCTGCGACAGCTCGTCGCCGCTGCAGCGCTTGCCAATGCGCGCACCTTTGGCGGCGAGGATTATGTGGGCTTCCATACCCTGATGGCCATCGCGCCGGCGTTCCACATGGCGCAGGAACTTCCGAAGGAATCCCAGCCGCTGCCCGTTTTCAAGGTGCTCTATCGAAACACGAACCGCATTCAAGAGCACGGCGGGCGCTCGGGTGAAGTACTGCGGACGATCAAACCAGACGCGGACTCGCCACGTTCTCGAAGCGGGGAATCATTGTGCGACGCCGTGCGGGGCAAAGATGTCGATCACGCTGAGAAAACTTTCGCCGCTCTTGCCCAAGGTTCGGCGGAAGACACCTTCAATCATCTGCTTCACGCCGTGCAGGACAACACGGAGGTCCACCGCGTCGTGCTGCCTTACCGCGCCTGGGATTTGCTCGGCATCATCGGCAAGGAACAGGCGCACACGCTCTTTCGCCAATCCGTGCGCTATTGTGTCAAATCCGAAATGGGACAGCGCTCGAGCACCTGGGATGAACCACGAACGCTTCTGCCAAGGCTTCTCGATGAACACAAACTGCTGGCGCGGACGCCCGGAACCCGGATTGCCGAGGACAAATGGATCGAGGAAACCAGCGAGACCATTTTCAAATCGACACCCGCGGAAGCTGCTGCTGTAGCTGCTTCGGCGCTTGCTGAGGGCATTTTGCCTGCCGCCATCGGAGAAGCCATCAGCCTCGCGGCAAACCAACTCGTGCTCCGTGACATGGGACGCACTCCGCGCGATGAATCCCCTGGTAAACCCCCGGGCAGCGTGCATGGAGATTCCATCGGTGTTCACGCCTGCGATTCCGCCAACGCGTGGCGCAACATGGCCCGCGTGAGCAACCCCCGGAATTGCTTCGCCAGCCTTATCCTTGGGGCGTATCAGGTTGCTCTCGACCGCATGGCGCGCGGCGGCGATTTCCTCCACTGGCAGCCGCTGCCTTACGGCTGGCAATTCGAGCAAATCAAAAAGATCACCGAGGCGGACGCCCTCCTGCGCGAAGCCGACGATGCGATTCGCAGCAACCTCCAGGGCAGGGCGAGCGCCGCCATCCATCGCTACGGTGAATTGGGTTACGCTCCGCGCCCCGTGTTCGATCTCCTCCTGCGTTTCGCCGTGAGTGAAGACGGTTCGCTGCACGCGGAGAAATTCTATCGCACGGTCAGCGAAGAATTCGAATCGGCGCGTCCGGCTTTCCGCTGGCGCCACGCCGTGGCACTCGCGCGGGTCACCGCAAGCGAATTTGGCCGCCCGGCCGCCGGTATGGCTGAGGCGCGTGCGTTGTTGAAGCTGGCGTGAATCGCCTCGAACGCCGGTAAGGGAAACGCCATGTATGATCGGTAGAGACCCTTGAACACTCCGGGCGGCCTTCACCCCAGCCTGAGCGTCCGTTCAGTTAAGAGTGTACCCTTATCCCTGCCTGGAGGGTGCATTACCGGTCTTCCAGACACTCTTGGAGCCTCGCTACCAAATCCTCCCACCGTATCCGGTATCGAGCCACTTCGCTTCCTTCGACGGTCACGACCGGTATCAAAGTTTTGTAGCGTTCGTAGAGCTCGGGTTCGGCGAGGATGTTTGTTTCAGTGAAGTCGAACCTGGCGTGAGTTCGCGCGATCTCAATTTGTTCGAGCGCTTTGTCGCACAGCGGACAATTTGGCTTGGAATAGAGAACGACGCGCGGCACGGCACTAGAAGGGTTCACAGGTGCTTCTGACAGCGGACTCACCAGACTTCAATGGAATCCGAACTGAAAATTTCCTGGAGCAGTGCGTGGTAGTCCGCCTCGGGGACGGTCAGATCTGCGACGCGCACTTGGTGATCGGGCTCCTGGCGCTGGGCGGCGATTATCTTCGCGGCCAGCGGATCATTTGGCTGGGTCAGGATGTGGAGGATCTGGCGCATGGATGTTCGAGAGTGTTCGAGCGACGGTGTGTTCAAAAACGGGCCACATGATTGTGGCGGGCTGCAAGCGCGGCGAGTTCCACATCGGAGATCTCCTGATAACGCATGGGTGATTCCCCGATTTCCGCGAGCCGCGGCGCTCCCTGCTCAACGTAGATGGGCCGGCCGAATTCTCCAATGATGGGGAAGTAACGGGTGTAATTATCCTCGTCGATAAACTCGTCCGCGAACTCGCTCAACGCGAGCACCGCCGGGCCCCGGAGATACACGCTCACATCCGCCTTTTTCCACGTGCCGACGCCGGCGGCGATTCGAATCGCTTCGGCAGGCCTCGCGCTAGTACGCGGATCACTTGTGATGATCAAGAGCCAGCTTGGTTTCATGCTGAACAAGAAATGAACATCGATTCCTAATTGAAGCTCACGAACCGGTCGGTGCTGGCAACCAGATCATTCACCACGGTAAGCCCCGCGAAGACTGCCTTGTCGCTGAGTGGGAAGTTGCGCTTGTGAGCACCGTAGGCGCAGGCATAAAGCTTGAGACCACGTTCTTTGAGCAATTGAAGCTGGGTGGATTCGACTCCAGGCACGGCGTCATCGATGCAATAAAGGTAAACATCCACTCCCTCATCGAGTGCTGTTTCGGCGAGTTTCAGGCCGCGATGGAAATTCGGATGATCCGGACGGGTCGATATGAGAAGGCCGAGCTTCTTTCCACGCAGAGACATGGCTCGACGCTAGGAGTGATTCGGGGACGTGTCAAATCGAGGCGCGTCAAGAGCGGGTGCGCCGGAGCCTGTCGTTCGCGGCTTGCCGGCGCGGAGGACGCGGAGGCTGAATCCCCGCCCATTCTCGAACGGTTCGACGCGCGCTTCGATTTCAAGCACCGGATAGCGAACCGTCGCGAGGCCGTAGCTTCTGTAGGTTTGCGCAAAGAGTTCGGTTTCGACGATGCCCGTCCAATCCGCGAGGCTCAGGAACTTCATCGGTTCGCCGGTGATCTGATGGTGAGTGCGCTGTTCGATGATGAGTCCACAGGTGATGATGCTCTGCCCAATGAATTCAGCGAGACGATTCACGGGGCAGTAGGTTTCCCACGCCACGTCGGGGAACAACTCCAGCGGATGGCCGCTCACGGTGAAGCCGAACAGTTCCGTTTCGCATTGGAGGCATTCGAGGCGGGTCGGCTCATGAAGAAAGGAAGAATGGTGAAGGAAGAATGAAGAAACAGGATCAGCGGCTGCCTCGAAGTTGAATTCTAAATTCTGACTTCTGACTTCTGATTTCTCCTTGAGGAAATGTTGCGCCTGCCAGAACTGCCGCGTGCGCGTCTCGCCGAACTCGTCGAACGCGCCGGCACGAATCATGGATTCCAGTTCTTCGCCGGACGGGGTAACGCGACGGAAGAAATCAGGTAACGAAGCGAACAGTCCTTGCTCTCGGGCGGCGAGCAGCTTGTCGGTGGTGCGGGTCGTGAGTCCCTTCATGCGCGTCAGCGGTACGCGGATGACGGGTGGAAAGGCAGAAGTATGAAGGCAGCATGAAGAAGTGGAGCCGGCGGCTTTGCTGAGGGAGATTTCTGCGTTCTTCCTTCCTCCTTCCACCTTAAACTCTGGTCCCGGCTCATTCACGGAGGGCGGCAGAAACTTCAAACCAAGCCGGTGACATTCGAGCACATAGACGAGCGGATGGTAGAAGCCTTTGCCATTCGTCAGCACGCCCGCCATGAACTCCGCAGGATGGTAACACTTGAGCCAGGCGGCTTGATAAGCCTCCACGCCATAGGCCGTCGAATGCGCCTTGTTGAACGCATAACCAGAGAAACCGGTCACAAGTTGCCAGACTTCGGCAATTTTTGCGTCGTCATGTCCGCGCGCGCGCGCGCTGGCGATGAACTCAAGGCCAATCTCCGTAACGATGGCGCGCTTCTGTTTCACCAGCGCGCGGCGCAGCACGTCGGCCCGGCCGGCCGGTAATCCGGCGAAGGCCTCAGAAATCTGCAGGATGTGTTCCTCATACACCACCAAGCCGAACGTGCTCCGCAGGCACGGCTCCAGCGAAGGATGTGGATACGTCACAGGCTCCATCCCCTGGTAGCGGCGGGTGAAGGACAGCTTTTTGGATTCGTTGGCCGCGCCGGGACGAATGACCGAGACAATCGCAATCAGTCCGTCAATCTCCCGCACGTTCGTCATGCGGCAGAGCGAAATCATCGCGGGACTTTCGATGTGATGCACCGCTCGCGCGCCGCCGCTGGCGATCATCTCCCACACTTCGGGGTCTTCCCACGGCTCCAGTCCAGCCAGGTCCGCAGTGACGCCGCGTCTGGCGAGCGACTCGCACGCATCCCTCATCACGGCCAGGCCGCCTTGCGCGAGGATATCCATCTTCACGAGGCCGATTTCCTCCACCGCATCCATGTCGTAATGCGTCGTCGCAAGCCCCTTGTTCGAAATGAACGTCGGCGTGAGTTCGTGCATCGGCTGGCACGACAGCACGACGCCGCATGGGTGCATCTTTGGGTAGCGCGGCACACCATCGAGGAAGGCAGCCATTTCGACCGCTGTCTTGTATGGCTCCTCGTCGAACGGCAGATCGCGGGTTTCCGGATTGGCTCGCAGGAGTTCGATCAGTTCCGCACCGCCCTTCGGGGCAGGTTCGTCCGGCACCCAGCCGCCGCCGAAGCCCCATGGAAAATGTTCCGTGAATTTCCGCACATCGCGTTCAGCGACACCGAGCACCTTGGCGACTTCCGCAAAAGCGCTGCGCGCCTGGAATGTCGAAAAGCCGCTCACGACGGCGCAGTGCTCGCGTCCGTATTTGGCGAAGATGAGTTGCACCACGTCGTCCTTGCGGTCGTGTGGAAAGTCCACGTCGATGTCCGGCAGTTTGTTGAGCGCCATCCGCTCCGGGTTGAGAAAACGTTTGAAGTAGAGATCGAAACGGATCGGGCACACGTCGGAGATGCCCAGGCAATAGCAAACAAGCGAGTCCGCCGCCGAGCCGCGCGTGATCCATTCGATGCCCCGCGCGCGGCATTCTTGCAAAATGTCCCACATGACAAGGAAATAGGCTTCGTAGCCGACGGCGGCGATGATGTTGAGTTCCTCGGTGACTTGTGGTGCGAATTGCGCGGCGCGATCGTGGTAACGGTGGCGCAGCCCCTCCATGACCAGGCGGCGCAGAAACGCACGTGCGCTCGAACCGTCCGGCGGGTGAAAGTCTGGGAACTGAGGTTTGCCGAACGGGAAATGAAAATTGCAGCGCTCGGTAATTTCGAGTGTATGCCTCAACCAGTCGGGATGCTCCTTGCACGCGGCAGTCATCTCCGTGGGCGACCGGAAGTGAAAGCGTCCACCTTGCTTCTTTTCCGGGTGCACCTCGCGCAAGAGCGTCAACGTGCGGATGCTTTGCACGATGTCGTATTTCTGTCGATCACTTGGAGTGGCGTAGTGAATGGCCGGACACGCGACGGCCGGGAAATCGTCCGTCGTGTCGCGCGACACGACCAGTCGGTAGAAGGAACACGGGAACAACTCAGCCAGGCGCGCGTCATCGCTCACGGCAATCAACCCCTGAAGAAAGGCAGAATGCTGAATGATGAATGCAGAAGTCAGCGGAGCACGTTGCCGTGCGGCAACGCTCGTTTCTTCATTCTGCATTCCACCTTCAGCCTTCTTCGAGAGCAGCCGGCAGAGATTGTGATACCCGCGTGCCGACTCCACGTAGAGCAGCAGCGGCTTGTCGCCGACAAGCAGTTCCGTGCCGAGTATCGGCTTGATGCCTGCCGCTTGGGCAGCCTTCACGAACTCCACCGCGCCATGCAGATTCCCGATATCGGCGAGCGCCACGGCGGACATGCCATTCAGTTTCGCGTGTTCGACAATCGCGCCCGGCGAAAGCGTCGAGTCCAGGAATGAGTAATGGCTGTGCGCCCGCAACGGCACGGACCGCGACCGGTCCCTGGGCGCAGCAGCTCGAATCGACGAGCCGGCGCGAAGGTTCCGAGCCGCGTCCTGCGGTTCACCCGCTGCGAGCCGGGACGGCTCGCGATCCGTAGGTTCATGGGCTGGGGCAATTCCAGAACGAGCCTTTCCATGAACCGGAGCGCCGATTTCCAAATCGGCACCGACCGCGATGGCTGCCACCGACGCCGATTTGGAAATCGGCGCTCCAAGGTTTTGGGGTTCAAAGCGCGAAGTTCTTTTTCGGAGGATTCTCTCTCCCCGGCCCTCTCCTTCATCCGATGGAGGAGAGGGAGTGGCTCTGTCCCACTGTGCTTTACGCCGGTAATTGACAGGTCGGATCGGCCGCGGTGGATCAGATGCCAGGGCTTCGCGGGGAGCATCACGCAGCCGGAAATCGTGCCCTCGCAGAAGCACGGACTGGCCGTGTGATCGGCGTAGTTCGTCGATCACGACTGCGAGACGCATTTGTGCGTCCTGCCGGCGGGCGGAGATTTCGAGCGGCAGCTCGCTCCGAAACCGACCATCATAGACGTTCGACAGTTTGAGTGACACGAGCCTCAGGCTGACACGCCGCTTCCAAGCTGCGCGCAGCATCGTGTGCAGCCGCCCATACACGTCGGTTTCGAGATCCGTCGGCTCGGGCAGGCTCTCACTGATCTGATCTTCCGCCATGTCGTTGTAGCGCACGCGCACGTTGAGTGTTCGGATGCTGCGACCTTCCTCGCGCACTTTGGCGAATAGGTTGTCCGCCATCCTGCGCAACGTGGCTTCGATGTATTCCTCGTCGGTCAAATCGCTGGCGAACGTCTCCTGCTGACTGAATGATTTCTGCAGTTCACGCGCCGGGATCAACAGTCGCTCGTCAATGCCGCGAGCGAACTGCCGGATCCCCATCGCCTGGTTGCCGAGCAACAGTTGCAACATTTCCAGCGGGGTCGCGGCGATTTGATAAATCCGCGCGAGCCCCGCCGCGTTCAGGCGCGCGCTCGTCTTTGGGCCGATGCCGGGCAGCCAGTGGTTTGGCAGCGGATGCAGGAATGCCGCCTCACCTCCTGACGGGACTTCGGTGAACGCAGCGGGCTTCGTCAGCTTGGAGGCGACGGCGCTGACGAGCTTGTTGGAGCCGATGCCCTCGCTGACGATGATCTTGAGTTTTTGCCCGATGGCCTTGCGAATGGTCAGGGCGATTTCAACGGCGGACTTCTTTCGATTGACCGTGAGGTCAAAATAACCTTCATCAATCGAAGTCTGTTCCACATCCGGCGTGAAATCGTAGCAGTAGCCGAACATCCAGTTGGAAAACTGTTCATAACGTTCAAAGTTGCCGGAAAGAACGATGAGTTTGGGGCAAAGCTTGCGTGCCCGCGCGGTTGGCATTGGCGTAAAGATCCCGAACTTCCTCGCCTCATACGAAGCGGACGCAATGATGCCCCGCTTCTCGCCGCCCACCGCCACGGGCCTGCCGCGGAGCTTCGCGTCCGAAGCCTGTTCGACTGCGGCGAAGAAGCAGTCGGCGTCGAGATGGACAATGGTACGTGGCGGCATCATGAAACAACGGGGATGAGTATGCGCTCACGGCACGGACAAAAACTGTCCAACCTCTCATTCTTTTGCGCGGCGAATTAACGCCCGGAAAACGCCCTGGATGACCAGCTCTTCGGATGGAATAAGGTCGGGATACTTCGGATTCTCCGCCTTGAGGAACGGTTTGCCGTTCTTCACGACGAACGTTTTGAGAGTGTTCTTCCGATCAATCAGCGCCGCCACGATCTGGCCGGAGCGCGGCTCCGGTCCGTGCTCGAACACCGCAATGTCGCCATCGCAGATGTGTTTCCCGATCATCGAATCCCCCGCGACTCTGAGCGCAAACGTGTTCCGGGTCGGCTTGAAGCCGATCGATTCGATGGTCACGGGAACACACTCGCCCGATTCCTGTTCGCGATCACGGCCAAAGCCAGCCGGGATGGAGCCGAGCAACGGGATTTCAACCACGACCTGGCGAACTGCTTTGATGGAGTCCACAAGCCGCAGGGAGCGAGCCTTGCCAGGAGCCGAAGCCAGCCAGCCTTTGCGGATAATGGCCTCGATGTGGCAGGCCGCCGCGCGCTTGCTGCTCCAGCCAAACCTGGCGGCCACCTCCCGGAGTGTCGGAGCCGGGTGCCCTCCGACGATTTTATCGCGGATGAAGTCGAAGACCTGGCGCTGGATGTCGGTGAGTTCTGGCATAACTACCCATCTGGGTAGTATGGCCTTTCCTCCCTGTCAATGGTGTCATGTTCCCATATCGGCCAGGGCAAGCATCCCGGCGATCGTTTCCAGCGCGTTTCCCTCCAGACGATTATTCACGAAGATGAACGTCCTTGGCTTTCCGTCTCCAGCCTTGCCCTCCTTGACCAGCGCCGCTCCGGCTTTGCGCGCCTCATCGTTCACTTCCCTGGTCTTGTCGTAGGGTTGAAAAGCTTTCACGGCATCCTCGTATTTTCGACCTGGCTTGAGCAGAAAGCGCGCGGCGATGAGTTCTAGATTTGTCCGGCTGCCGGGAATCGCCATTTGCTCGGATACCGGCGGCATCGCATCCCAGGAATTGAAGACGTGCGAGATGCCGTGTCTGGAGAGACAGGCGAAGTATTCCGGCGCGAGCCATTGTTTGTTCCGCATCTCGATGGCGTAGGGCCAGCCCTTCGGCAGCCTGGCAAAAAAAGTGTCAAGGTCCGCCACAAAATCACGACCATGCTCGTAGTCGGTCGGATAGAACCGGGAGAACTCAAACATCACGACGCCGACGTTGCCGCGAATGGATTCACAGGGTTTGAGGAAGGCGCGGCTGAATAAATCCGCATTCAGATAATTTTCATTCTGCCTGCCAGCCCGGACGCCGAAGCGCGGAAGATTGGGAAACTTCCTCACCGTGATCTCGTCGGTGACTTTGAACCCGAATTGGAAGCCGGTCGGCACCTGGGAAACCAGCCCTTGAAGATACTTCTCGCGCGGAAACGTGTAATAAGCCGCATCCACGCAGACCGTCTTGAAAACCTCGGCATATTCCGCCAGGCAGTCCCGTTCGAATCGCGACTCCGCGAACTTGCCGCGATAGATGTATCGTTGTTGATCGTAAAGAGCTCCGCACCAGCCGGAGTATTTCCACGAGGACGTGCCCAGGAATACGCCCTGGACCGCCAGACTGGCGAGCGATGCCTTCAGTTTGTTCCGGTCAAACATGCGAGTGTTGCGCTGCTGAACATAACCACGAAATGAAGGATGCCAACTTGCCTGACGGGAGTCTCGTCATCCTGATTTGTCGCATTCGGGTTGGCTTGATCTAACACCAGCTCAATCGCGCCGCAGCAACTTTTCGCTTTTCAAACTCCCACTACACCAGCCATTCTTTCGTGGTGAGATTGGCCTGGTCGCAGTAGTCGGTGATGCGGATGCCGCGCACCAGTTCCATCACGAAGAAGGGCCGGCCCGTAGCGCCGGTTTTCCAACCGGCCTGTCCGTCCGATCCTCCCGTGCTTTCTCGCCGACTGGAAAGTCGGCGCTACGCGGATCGGCTTCGTCGGTCGTGCCGGCATCGAGCACCTTGGCGATGTTGGGATGATCCATCATCGCCAGCGCCTGCCGCTCCGCCTCGAACCGGGCGACCACCTGCCTGGTGTCCATGCCCAGCTTGATGATCTTCAGCGCGACTTTCCGACGCACCGGCTCGGTCTGCTCCGCGACATAGACTACGCCGCACCCGCTTTCGCCCACGCGCTCCAAAAGTTTGTAGCGTCCGAGCGTCTGACCCACGGCTTCGTCGGGCGCATCGGCGAGATCGAGCTTGATCGTGGGGCGGCCCGCTTCGGTCTGCGTGGCCAGCAGCGTTTCGGGTTGTTCGTGTGCGGCGAGTAGGGCTTCGTCATTGCCGCACTCCTGGTCCAGCCACGCTTCGCGTTCGGCAGCAGGCTTGGTCAACGCCAGCGCAAACAGGGCTTCTTCACGAGTTGAGTTCATGGATTGAAATTGTCCGGCTTGGCAAGATGGCTGTGCGTGAGGTATCGTTGAGCCGTGAAAGAAACGGCCATCCCTTTGGAGAGCACCGGCCTCAGCCTGGCCGAATGGGTCGCGCGGGCGCGCGAACACACCACATTTGTGGTGCTCGATGCCTCCGTCCCCGTGGCGCGTTTGGTTCCAACACCCGTGCCGAGTTGCACCGGCGCGGAACTCGCCCGCGCGCTGGCCACCACCGATCTCTCTCCTGATGAAGCCCGGGTCTGGGCGGACGATCTCCGGCAAGCCCGCGCCGCCTTGAGCGCGCCCGAAGACAAATGGCGATAATCCTCGATACGGATGTCATCATCCGGGGCGAGAAGGGCACATTCGATCTGCGCAACTGGCTCACGCTCCACGCGACCGAGGAAATCGAATTCGCCGCGATCATCGTCGCCGAATTGTGGCATGGCGTTGAGCACGCCGGTGCCGAACACCGGCCGCGATGACAGGCTTATCTGGAAACAGTCTTCACGTTCCTCCCGGTCATTCCCTACACGGACGAGATCGCCCGCGAGCACGCCCGCATCTGGGCGGAGCTTGAGGCAGCGGGCAAAATGACCGGTTACTAAGACCTTATTGTTGCCGCGACAGCCCACCACCGAGGCAGCCAGCTCGCCACCTTTAACCGGCGGCACTTCGAGCACATCCGTGGACTGAAACTGGTGGTGCTGTGAGTGCGTGAGCGCTTGAGCCAACAACGGTTCTTCGCGGTTCGGGTTCATGGTGCAGGAGGAAGTCGAATTGAACAGGGGCCAACCGAGGAAGCAGGGGGAGTTCTGGGCGTGAGACGGCTTGAATCGCAGGTGTTTCTTCTCCGCTTCCTCTGCTCTCTCCTGTTCAATCCTGCTGCTGGAATCGGATTCATGGCTGCTTGCTCTCCGTTTTTTCTGTCGCCTCCGCCGCGTTGATTTCCGCGAAGGACGGCGCGTGCCAGAGGTGCAGCATTCCCAGCATATTCATGGCACCGATCCAGCACTTCTCACTATGAGATGAGAGCGGGCAGCCGGTCTGACGGGATTGGATGTCGCCCGCGCAGCTCAAGTTCAGGACGGAAAAATAATCTCACTTTTTGCGGGACTCATTTTGTCCTTTCGGTTATGACCGATCCCGGTGCAGCC
>SIBF01000202.1 GCA_009695275.1 Pedosphaera sp.
CGGAAATCCGGCAGGCAGTCGTCCGAAACATTCAGAATTCATGGATGCCCGAGGTTTTAGCGCCGTATTGCTTCACCCCCTGATGACCATGCAACGCTCGAAAACCCCTCATTTTTCCAATGATTCAGCCATAATGAGAATTGCTGCCGTAGATTCAGCACCCATTGCCAGGATAAGCAAATACCCGCTATGGTGGATCACCATGTCTCACGAGCCTTTCATCCATATCCACCGCGTCAGCTATTCAGATTGCACAGTAGGCAATCACGTTTATCACTCACGATATCTCGATATCATCGAAGTCGCCCGCAGTGAATTCTTAAGGGAACTCGGCACTCCGTTCAAGGACCTTCAACAACAGGGTCTGGCGTTTCCCATAATTGAAGTCCGCCTTCGATATATCTATCCAGCTCGATACGACGACCAGCTCTCGATCTTTGTCTCTTTGATTCAATTCACCGGTCTGAGACTCGGCTTCGAACACGTCATCAAAAACCAAAACCAGCAACAAGTTGCAATAGCGGGCACCTGGCATGTTTGCACCTCGTTGGAAGAACGACCTCGCCGGATACCCAAACCGCTCTCCGCTCTGCTGATATCCAGACTGGGAGCCCCAACTTGTTCCGACGAGTTGCTAACTTGCGGTAGCCGCCAATCCAACGGATGTGCCAATTGAGAAGGCACACTGAGAACCATTCGCGCCAACATGTCGCCAGTTAGAAGATTAGCGACCTCATTCTCCTACACCATATTAAATTCAAACTGCTAGATAACAACATGTTAAGTAAATGATGACCGCACCGGCACTTTTGCTGCTTCAACTCAGTTGGCAATTTTAATTTCAATTTATGGCGAAAGTACTCGGCATTGATTTAGGAACAACGAACTCCTGCATGGCTGTCATGGAAGGCGGTGAGCCAGTTGTGCTGGAGAACTCTGAAGGTAAGCGCACTACTCCGTCGGTTGTCGCTTTCAGCAAATCCGGAGAACGACTGGTTGGAGACGCCGCAAAACGTCAAGCAGTTACAAATTCACGTCAGACCATCTACTCGATAAAGCGGTTCATGGGCAGAAAATTCGAGGAAGTACAGGAGGAAATCAAGCGCGTCCCCTACAAGGTGGTCAAGGCACCCAACGGCGACGTCGCTGTTGAAATCGAAGTGGACGGAAAACCAAAGCAATTCAGTCCGCCGGAGATTTCGGCGATGATTTTGGCCAAGCTCAAGGCCGATGCCGAAGTGAGGCTTGGCGAAACAATTACCCAAGCCGTTGTTACGGTACCCGCTTACTTCAATGACTCACAACGCCAGGCCACCAAAGACGCCGGTCGTATCGCGGGCCTTGAAGTGCTCCGAATCATCAACGAACCGACGGCAGCTTCTCTCGCCTACGGCTTGGACAGGAAGTCTGATGAAGAAATCGCGGTTTACGATCTCGGTGGCGGCACGTTCGATATATCCGTTCTCGAAATAGGCGATGGCGTATTTGAAGTGAAAGCCACCAACGGTGACACACATCTTGGCGGCGATGACTGGGACAATCGCATCATGGATTCGATCCTAGACGACTTTAAGAAGGAATACGGCATGGATCTGCGCAAGCAGCCTGATGCCTTGCAGCGAATCAAGGAGGAAGCCGAGAAAGCGAAGATCGCTCTTTCCAGCGCTCAACAATACGATATCAGCCTGCCGTTCATCACTGCTGACGCGAGCGGCCCGAAGCATATCAGCGCAAAGCTAACTCGCGCAAAGATGGAACAGCTCTGTGACGATCTCTTCGAGCGTACCATCGGCCCTACCAAAGCATGCCTCAAGGATGCTGGGATGGAGGCGAGTAAGATTGATGAACTGGTGCTGGTCGGCGGCATGACCAGAATGCCCCGAGTTGTGGAAACCGCCCGTACTCTTGTCAGCAAACCCCCGCATCAGGGCGTGAACCCGGATGAAGTGGTTGCGATCGGCGCGGCAATCCAAGGCGGTGTGCTCAAGGGCGAAGTCAAAGACGTCCTGTTGCTCGATGTCACTCCGCTTTCGCTAGGCATCGAAACCCTCGGCGGGGTCTTCACGAAACTAATCGAACGGAACACAACCATTCCGTCAAGGAAGTCTGAAATTTTTTCAACAGCGAGCGATAATCAACCTGGAGTTGAAATCCACGTCTTGCAGGGAGAACGTCAATTCGCCCGCGACAACAAGCCGATCGGCAAGTTCCAACTGACCGAGATTCCACCCGCCCCACGCGGTGTCCCGCAGGTCGAAGTCACGTTTGACATTGATGCCAATGGCATCCTGCACGTCAGTGCCAAGGATCTCGGCACCGGCAAGGAACAGAAGATCACCATCACTGCAAGCAGTGGCCTCTCGAAGGACGAAGTCGAGAAGATGCGCAAGGACGCCGAAGCTCATGCGGAAGATGACCGCCAACGCCGCGAAGAGGTCGAGACCCGCAATGAAGCTGATAGCGGGGTTTACCGCTCCGAGAAAATGCTCAAAGACAATGCCGATAAGGTTTCGGTGAATGACAAGAGCACCATTGAAAAGGCGGTCGCTGAAGTGCAGGAGGCTCTTAAGGGTTCTGACGTGGCCGCGATCAAATCTGCCAGCGAAAAACTCAATCAGGCATGGCAGTCCGTTTCAGCCGAGCTCTATAAGGTTGCGTCCGAGAAAGCTCGCGCCGGCTCTTCGGAACCCGGTTCATCCACCGAATCCAAGAGCAGCGGCGGTTCCACAAAAACTTCCGCCAAAGACGAAGGCACAGTCATCGACGCTGAAGTCGTGGAAGAGAAGAAGTAACAAATCTCAGTGGCAAGTGGCGTGGGCTGCGAATTCGAGTCCACATCATGTGCTACGCGGAAATTTTCCCGCAGCGAGTGCGGCGGGATTTGATTCATCGTTAATCAAAACACAACAACACATCCCAAAAAACTATGGCAATTAACATCAAACCTCTCGGTGATCGGATCCTCGTGGAACCAGTCGAAGAGAAAGAAACCAAAAAGGGTGGCATCATCATCCCCGATACCGCCAAGGAAAAGCCCATGGAAGGCAACATCGTTGCTCTCGGCACCGGCAAGACTGACGACAATGGCAAGAAATTGCCCTTCGAGGTAAAAGTTGGCGACCGTGTTCTCATCTCCAAGTACGGCGGCACGGAAATCAAACTGGATGGCAAGGAGTACAAGATCCTGAACTCCGACGACATCCTGGCCGTCATCGGTTAATTCCAAGACAAAACACAAAACTCACAAAAAACTATGGCAGCAAAACAACTCCTGTTTGACGAGGCAGCTCGTCAGGCCCTCCTCAAGGGCGTCAACAAACTCGCCAGGGCCGTCGTGGCAACACTCGGACCCAAAGGCCGCAATGTCGTTCTCGACAAGAAATTCGGCTCTCCCACCGTGACCAAGGACGGCGTCACCGTCGCCAAGGAAATCGAGCTGGAAGATCCTTATGAAAACATGGGGGCTCAGATGGTCCGTGAAGTCGCCAGCAAGACTAGCGACATCGCGGGCGATGGCACCACCACCGCCACCGTTCTCGCGGAAGCCATCTTCCGCGAAGGTCTCAAGAACGTGACCGCCGGCGCCAGCCCCATCAGCCTCCAGCGCGGCATCCAGAAAGCCGTTGACGCCGCCGTCGAGCACCTCGGCAAGATCTCCAAGAAGGTAAAGGACAAGGAAGAGATCAAGCAGGTGGCGACCGTTTCCGCCAACTGGGACACCACCATCGGCGAGATCATTGCCGATGCCATGGACAAGGTCGGCAAGGATGGCACCATCACGGTTGAAGAAGCCAAATCCATCGAAACAACGCTTGACGTCGTGGAGGGCATGCAGTTCGACAAGGGCTACCTTTCCCCCTACTTCGTGACCAACGCGGAGTCTATGGAAGCGCGCTTCAGCGACTGTTACATCCTCAACTACGAGAAGAAGATCAGCAGCCTCAAGGATCTCCTCCCAGTTCTCGAGAAGGTCGCCAAAGTCGGCAAGCCGCTGCTCATCATCGCCGAGGAAGTCGAAGGCGAAGCCCTCGCCACTCTCGTGGTAAACAAGCTCCGCGGCACCATCAACGTCTGCGCTGTCAAAGCTCCCGGCTTCGGTGATCGCCGCAAATCGATGATGGAAGACATTGCGATCCTCACCGGTGGCAAATTCATCAGTGAAGATCTCGGCATCAAGCTCGAGAGCATCGAACTCAACGACCTCGGACGCGCCAAGAGCATCGTCGTGGACAAGGAAAATACCACCATTGTCGAAGGTTCCGGCAAGGCTGCTGAAATTCAGGGCCGCGTGAATCAAATCCGTCGCCAGATTGAGGAAACCACCTCGGACTACGACCGTGAGAAACTGCAGGAACGCCTGGCCAAGCTCGCCGGCGGTGTTGCCGTCATCAATGTCGGCGCCGCGACCGAGACTGAAATGAAAGAGAAGAAGGCCCGCGTCGAAGACGCCTTGCACGCCACTCGTGCGGCCGTCGAAGAAGGCATTGTCCCTGGCGGTGGTGTCGCACTGATCCGCTGCTTGGGTGCCATCGAAGCCGTCAAACTGGAAGGCGACGAACAGATTGGCGTGGACATCGTCCGCCGCGCTGTCGAATCACCTTTGCGCGCTCTGGCCTTCAACGCCGGCGTGGAAGGCTCAATCATCGTGCAAGAGGTCAAGAAACGCAAAGGCAACGACGGATATAACGTCGCGACCGGCGAGTACGAAGACCTTGTCAAAGCCGGGGTGGTGGATCCCAAGAAAGTCACCCGCACCGCACTGCAGAACGCCGCTTCCATCGCTGGACTTCTGCTTACCACGGAATGCTTGATCACCGAGATTCCGGAGAAAGAAAAACCGTCTCCAGGCTCAGGTGGTCACGGCGGCATGGGTGGCGGCATGGATTACTAAGCCAATCCCCGCGATCCGGAGGAACCGAGTTCGCACACAAGCGAGGCTGGTGAAAACCAGCCTCGCTTTTTCTTTCTCGACGAGCATCAGTGCTTTCCCATTCGTATGAATGGGTGTCGGGATTTCAACAATTCCTTCTGCACTCATCGAGAAGTAAGCACAAAATTTCAGCATTCTGTATCCGCTCCGCGCCTCTGCAGGAGGACAACAAACTACCTTTCTGCTTTGGAGGCGTTACTTTTCGTGGCGGATATGCCAAAGGTTGCACCGTGCCGCCGAACGATCCAAGCAAACCATCCGCGCCACTCGCGTTGACCAAGGTCCGCGTACGGTTTCCACGTCCGCAGATCGCGGATGTTGAGCAAACCGTACGCGAGGAGCTGACTCGATGTCAGCAGTTCTTTCCGCAAGAGGCATCGATAGCCGTGGCGGTTGGAAGCCGTGGCGTGGCTAACCTGAGCAGCATTGTCGGCGCAGCAGTCATTTTCCTGAAGGAGAGGGGAGCGAAGCCATTTATCGTTCCGGCGATGGGAAGTCACGGAGGAGCGACCGCAGAAGGGCAACGACAGTTGCTGGCTGATTACGGCGTGACGGAGGGAGCGATGGGCTGCCCGATCCGCGCCTCGATGGAGGTAATCGAACTGGATCAGGGTGCTCTGCCGCATCGATTGTTCATGGATCAGCTTGCGTTTGCTTCAGACGGCGTGCTTCTGATCAATCGCATCAAATCGCACACAGATTTTCACGGTCCTTACGAAAGCGGCCTCGTGAAAATGGCGGTGATCGGGCTGGGCAAAGAGAGGCAGGCTTTGGAAGTTCACCGATTCGGTGCTCGCGGCCTTCGCGATTTCATTCCGAGAGCGGCGGAAAAGATCCTGGCGACAGGAAAGATTCTGGCCGGGCTGGGCGTCGTGGAAAACGCATACGATGAAACGGCAGTGATTGAAGCGGTACCTGCCAGCGAACTCCTGGCTCGCGAGCCGCAGTTGCTTGACGTTGCGCGCCGGAACATGGCCCGCCTCCCCGTGGACGCGATCGATGTGTTGATCGTGGACCGTCTCGGAAAGAACATCAGCGGAACCGGAATGGACACAAACGTCATCGGCCGCCTGCGCATCTCTGGAGAAGCGGAACCGGAATCTCCCCGGATCAAGAATATCGTCGTCACCGATCTTACCGACGAATCGCACGGCAACGCGACTGGGACTGGATTGGCAGATGTGGTGACGCGGCGCTTGTTCGACAAGATCGATTTTGGTGTGACTTACAAAAACGTGTTTACAAGCGGCTTTTTGGAGCGAGGCAAGGTTCCCATCGTCTCGTTGACGGACGCTGAGGGCTACGCCTGTGCGCTGCGAGCGTGTGGTCCGATTGCTCCGGGACAGGAACGAGTGGCGCGAATTCGAGACACGTTGCATCTGGGTGAGATTTACCTGTCCCCAGCACTTTGTTCTGATGTGCGTGATCGAGTGGACGTTGAGCTGGTCGGCGGGCCGGTGGAAATGTTCGACACAGACGGCAGCCTAAGACCCTTTTGAGCAAGGCTCGTAATGAAGTGGAATTTCAAAGCAGCTATGTGCCGGAGGTTGCTCCCGATCGTCTTGCTCATCGCTGCGGCCATGTCGTGTTCCGTTGCCGATGCGGCAGGGACGAACGAATGCTTCGGAATTAAGGTGGTGGACGAACAGACCGGGCGCGGTGTCCCGTTGGTGGAGTTGGAGACGGTTCATCACGTCAAGCTTGTTACCGACAGCGCCGGCTGGGTTGCGATCAATGAACCTGGCTGGAACGGGCAGAGCGTGTTCTTTCATGTTCGCAGCCACGGATACGAGTTCCCCAAGGACGGCTTTGGCAATGCGGGAAAAGCGTTGAAGGTGATTGCCGGTGCGCGGGAGTCGGTCCGGGTGAAACGTCGAAATGTGGCTGAGCGGCTCTATCGCATTACCGGAGAGGGAATCTATCGCGAAAGTGTTTTGCTCGGGGAAGATACACCGCTCGCGGAACCATTGGGCAGCGGGCGGGTTGTCGGGCAGGATTCTGCGTTCGCGGTGCCCTATCGTGGGAAGTTGCATTGGTTTTGGGGTGATACGAGCCGGCTGAGTTATCCGCTCGGGCATTTCTGGATGGCGGGAGCGCTTTCTGATTTGCCGGGATCGGGAGGCCTCGACCCCTCGAAGGGTGTGAATCTCAGCTACTTCAAAGGCTCCGATGGATTCAGCCGTCCGATGTGCCGGCTTGGCGTCAAAAGAGGCCTGATCTGGGCCGACGGTTTCACCACCTTGATCGACGACGCCGGGCGTGAACGACTGGTTTGTCATTATGCTCACATGGAATCGCTGGAGAAGATGCTGGGCCACGGGTTGGCTGTGTACGACGATGGGCGCGAAGAATTCACTCGCGTCGATTCGCTTGAACTGAAGGAACTCTGGCGATGGCCAGCGCAGGCACATCCCGTGCGGAAGCGCGAGGGAGATATGGATTACCTGATGGCTGGCGAAGTCTTTCCGGTGGTCCGGGTGCCAGCCCAATGGAAACACTGGACGAATCTGATGAGTTACGAAGGCTGGAGCTGCCTCGCCGACAGTTCATCGGAAGAAGGACCGATGGTTGATCGCGACGCCGACGGCAAAGTGCGTTGGCGTTGGCGCCGTGGGATGCGAGCCGTGGATTCGATGATCGAAGCAAAACTCATTTCCTCGGGAAAGCTCGACAGAAGTGAAGCTCGTTTCAGCCCCGTGGATGTGGAGTCGGGAAAGCCGGTCCTGTTGCATCGGGGATCAGTGAATTGGAATCCGCATCGCAAGCGCTGGGTGATGATCGCAGTGGAGACGGGTGGCACATCGATGCTTGGCGAAGTGTGGTATGGCGAGGCTTTGGAGCCGACGGGTCCATGTCGGAAAGTGCGAAAAATCGTCACGCACGACCGTTACAGCTTCTACAACCCGGTTCACCACGTGGAATTCGATAAGGAGGACGGTCGATGGATATTTTTTGAAGGGACTTATGTGAACACGTTTTCAGGGAACTCCGACGCCACTGCGCGCTACGACTATAATCAGGTGATGTATCGCCTGGATCTGGACGATCCGCGTTTGCGGGGATTGCGTGAGTAGTTGCGAGTTGTCGCTTGCCTCTTAGCCGAATCGACGCACCAGAAGCGCGAAATTCATTTTGCAGCTGCGGGGCCTGTTCCTGTGTGGTGTCATCACTTCAGTCAAGAACCAGTAGATCCGGCTGCGCGCAAGGTGCTCGGACAACTGAAACCAAGGCACACGGTCGTGACGCGGTGATGGTCGGTGGAATCTACAATCGCGCCCCTTGCTACTTCAAGCATCGCTGGCACATTGCCCGCCTGTGAACGCAGCCACGAGGCATCGCTCGAATTTTCACTGGCTGGGCCAAATCGCATTTGTGTGGCTCACGCTCATTGCCGCGTGCCAGACGAATGCCGCCGACTCCGCAAAACGGCCGCCAGCCAGATGGCTCACTCTGAGCGGATGCCGTTTCCTGTCCGAGGAACACAGTGATGGAGACAGCTTCCACGTCAAATATGGCAATCGCGAATTCATCTTCCGCCTCTACTTTGCCGACGCACCGGAAACGGACCCCGGCTTGAAAGACCGGATCAAGGAACAGTGCAAATACTTCGGTGTGAAATCAGAGGAAATCCTCAAAACGGGCGAAGCAGCCAAGAAGTTCACCGCCGAAACGTTGAAGCGGTCATTCACCGTGACTACACGCTGGCAAAACGCAATGGGCCGGAGCCGTCTTCAGCGTTACTACGCCCAGATTGATGCCGGCGGGCAGGATCTGGCCACACTGCTCGTCAGCCGCGGACTGGCGAGGGCGAAAGGCACCCTTGCCATTCTCCCCGATGGCACCCGCGCCAAGGACCACATGGAGAAACTTCATAATATCGAGGCCGAAGCGAAGGCCAGGCATGTTGGCATTTGGGCGATTTCCAGGCAGGCTGGCAAATAGCGTCAAAGCCCGTTCAAAATTTTTTCAGCACATCACCTTCCCGGCTGCCGCACTGCCACAAATCCGCTCGCCGCGTGGTCCAATTCCCTCCGATGACATCCACCAAAAGAGCCTCCGACCATGCCAGCTTCCGAGCACGGGGAAACTGCTCCGCTTGCGACCTGCGGAGCGCACATGGCCTGAAAACTGGAATAAAAATGACGTAAAAAGTTTCGTTATCCTGAAAAAAACTCCCAGATTGGCGTCAAAAGTTCTCCGGACGGCAAAAAAAGACTTTTTCCGGGGACAAGAGTTCTGCTTGGCACAATAGAACTCCCGGATTGGCGTCCAGAGTCCTTGGGAGGGTAAAAAAAACATCAAATCGGCGACAAATGTTCCTCGGAAGGAAGAAAAAGAGTTTTCTTGAGGTTGTTTTTAAGTCTAACGCGCTTTCTGACAGGGAGTTAGATTTCCAGGGGCTTTTGCCTTGGGAATCCGCCATCACCACCTTATCCGAGCAGCCTGTGCAATCCGTGGTCAATACCTTGAGCAGTGACACGTTCGTTGTACGGAATTCGTTGAGATTGGATTTATCGACCGTGCCATCCACTCTGAGAACCCAGCCGCCATCACGCTCCGCGTAATGGGACAGATGTTCCGCCGAGATTTCCTCCTTCGTCTTGAGCTTGAATTTGAGTGCCATGGCTGTGGCGATGCACCGCGTCGGCGCACCACTTCTACACCAGGTTTTCCATGGGCTGGCTTTCTGAAATGCGTGGCAACAATCCCATCATGCACGGACAGGCACCGTAGATACGCCAACGCGCAACTACGCGCAGAAAGATTTTGCGGAGACGGCTTGACGCGTTCCCGGTCAGAACTGGGCGAAGCCAACGCTCCAGTATGCAAAGTCAGGAACCGCTTGTTCGTTCATCGCCTTCAGGGAAAACGCTCCTTGCCCGCCTCAGCGCCTTCCGCTTCAATTCCAATCGTTCCAAAAGTCACACCCGTTTGCTTTTGGGCGGATCGCACGGAAAGGCCGTATGAACAAAACCTGCACTTGGCTGGCTGCTCTCCTTGTGGCGTTGCCGTTAATCGCTCACGCCCAGTTGAAGTTCCCACCAACGCTCACCAACGAACTGGACCAGACGCAGCTCGACGCCTCGGCGCGGGATGTGATCGTTCTCATCCACGGGTGGACGGGCAAGACGACCATTCCCGCTGGCTACAATCGCTATCAGGACGCCGGGGACGCACCGGAACTGAACTATCTGTTCAATATCCTCCGACAAAAGCTCGGTGGCTCTGCGATAAAACTCGTGACCTACCACTGGGAAGTAGATGCCACCACCGGCTCGGTGTGGAATGGCGCGCTCATCGTGGATGCGGCTGGGTATGGAAATGCCACCGAAGCGGCTGTCAATGCCCAGCAACATGGCGCGAAGCTCGGGGCCAAGCTCAACCAGCTCTCGCCCGACATTCGGCGCGTTCATTTCATCGCGCACAGCGCCGGATCGTGGGCGGCGCGCGAAGCCACCAAGACATTGCTCGCGTTGAATCCTTACGTGGTGATTCAGATGACCCTGCTCGATCCGTTCATTCCCGATGCAAACTTTGGAATGACGACCGGCTTGAGCACGGCGGTGATGAGCGCCACCGATGAATTGCCCGGCTCCGATCGCATTTACCGCCTTGAGAACTATTACGCCGAGGACCAAACGGCCACTCCGATTTGTGGCGGCGTATTGCCGACCATTTCCACACAGGAAGTTTTTGACTGGCGCGCAGGCCGCGACATTAACCAACGGGTGAACTGGGGAACGCTTCCGCTATTACCATGTGACCTGCATTATTTTAGTCATTCCGGTCCGATCGAGTTTTATGCGGATACCGTCAAGGCAAGCATCCAGGGTGAAGCAGTTCCGAGTGGCCTCTTCGGGAGCGGTGTCCCGTTCGAGTTTACTCGGATCGGCTGGTACCGCAGCCTGACCGAAGAGTCCTTCCTGCTTCCAAAAATAACAGTTCAGCCGCAAAGTCAGACGATTGCCTCTGGCGAAACGGCCACACTTTCTGTCTCGGCGAATCGAGCCGACACCTTCCAGTGGTTCAAAGACGGACTGCTGTATCCTGCGACCAGCGCAAGCCTCACGCTAACCTCGCTCTCAACTTTGAACGCAGGTGAGTATGTCGTGCGTGTCAGTAACAACAGTGGCCCCGTATTTAGCGAGAAAGCGTTGCTGACCGTGACATCCAGTGCTATCGGGGTGGGGTCAGGTGATTACACCTTCATCACACTTGCTGGACTGGCGGGCAGTTCTGGAAGCGCGGATGGGACAGCCAGCGCCGCGCGGTTTCATGGTCCACAAAGCGTAGCGGTGGACAATGCGGGTAACATCTATGTGGCGGACACAGGCAACTACACGGTCCGAAAAGTGACTGCGGCGGGAGTTGTGACGACGCTTGCCGGCTTGGCGCTTAGTTATGATGCCACCACCGACGGGATAGGGAGCGGTGCCCGGTTCTCATTTATTTATGGCGTGGCCGTGGACAGCGCGGGCAATATTTATGGGTTCTTGGAAGTTTAGCGTTGGGATTTTCATTGGGGAACGGGGTAGAGGTTGAGGCCGCCGAGATGGAAGAAGATGTCGGTCTTGAATCGTTCCGGGTTACGATACCCATAGGCTTTTTTCACCAGGCTTTGAATCTTGTTGTT
>SIBF01000203.1 GCA_009695275.1 Pedosphaera sp.
GTTGGGGCGTGCCATGGGCCGATTCCCACTGTTGCAGTTGCGCTTGGTCGCTTGGACTCAGCAGGATCGGAAAACTCGGCTTACGCATGCAGGAAACTCAACCATAGTTGCGAGCATACGTAAATCTATTTAAGAGACACTACACTAGGGATTGAATAAATAGTTTCATACCTGGATGAATCGCAAAGGAACCGTGAGCCGTTACACTTAATCACAAAATTGTTTCCGAGCGCAATCACGTGAAAGTAGTATAGCCAGAGGAGGCGGTTTTCTTTTGATACGTGTACGACCAATTCCAACGTGCGAATGCGCCAGGCGATCAAAAAGCAAACCCAGGACTTCGTCAGCGGCGGGCTTCCTAGCGGCGCTTTTTGAAGACAAGGTGGCAGGCGGTTCCGTGTAGCCAGCAGCCGAAGTCCTTGCCCTCCTCGAATTGTCGGCTCTATTGGAACGCGATGACGAATGCTTCTTGAGCGTTGTCGTGGACCCAGTCTCCCTCGATCCCAAGCGCCCGGATGAATGCGCGGAGGCCAGCTTGATGAGTTCGCACCGGACCCTCGAAAGCAGCGATCTTCGCCGTGGAGGCGGATCCTAAGAAACTGGTCTCATCGGAACTCTGGTTCGCGCTTCTGCGTTGTCAGGAGGGCGGAGGAGTGTGACAGCCAAAGTGAGCTCATCCGCATCCATGCGATTACGGTAGAACTAATGGCATCCGTGTGAGTGGGGCCAAGGTGTAGGAAGTGTCCGGTTCACCTGCCCATTTTAGCCGTAATGTGGACGCTTCTGCCTGCAAAGACTTGGAAAATGCGTGGACTGGAGTGTCCACTTTGCGACCACAAACCGCGTCCGAAGCCAAAATAGGTTTCCTGCGTCTGGCGTTGACAAGCTTGCACTCGCGGTGGGTTCAGCCTCTAATCACATCCGATCCGCCATGCGATGAGGTTTGCAGAAGGCGGCAACTGAACTCCCAATTCCAACCTGAATCAAAAAATGAAATACCACAAAAGTCTCTTCAAAGCGGGCTCCGTCCTTGTCGCCGTTGGCATCCTTTGCTTCGCATCCACCGCGGTGCGAGGGGCGGAACAAGATGCCCATGCTCACAAGGATGCCTGGTCATCCGTCAAACAGGCCGTCGCTCTCCTCCACTCGACTGCAGGAAACAAGTGCCAGGGCAAAGTCACTTTCACCCAGGATGGGTCCAAGGTGAAGGTGGTTGCAGACATTGAAGGCCTGACTCCGGGGCAAAAACATGCGTTTCACATACATCAATTCGGTGATAGCTCCGCTCCGGATGGCATGAGCGCCGGCGGGCATTACAATCCCGAGGGCCATCCGCATGCCCTTCCGGAATCCGACAAACGGCACGCGGGCGATCTGGGAAACCTCACGGCGGATGCTGCCGGCAAGGCGCATTATGAAATCACCGTCGAAAATGTTTCGGTGGCGGGAATCAAAAACCCGATTGTGGGCCGAGGCGTGATCGTTCATGCAAAAGTGGACGATGGCGGACAGCCTGTCGGCAATGCCGGACCGCGCATTGCTTGTGGAGTGATCGGCATTGCCAACACGGCCGAAAAGAAGTGACCAACACGCGGGAGCGTGAGAGCCACATTCCAAACTCAAGGGCAAACTGCCGCGCCAATCCCTGGCGCGGCAGTTTTTTAAAATCACAAGAAAATGGAGTGATCCGTCACGACTCGCGAACAGTTGCGCTTAGTTTTTGTCGGAAGTCGGCCACGACCTTTGCGTGTGCCGCATTCACGTCTGCGTCAGTGAGTGTCTTGTCAGCGGCGCGATAGGTGAAGGTGTAAGCGAGGCTCTTCTGGCCTTCAGGCACGTTCTTCCCGCGGAACACATCGAACAACTCCACGCTCTCCAGGTTCGCCGGCTTGGACTGCTTCACCGCCATCAGCACGGCTTCGTGTGTTGTGACTTCAGGCACGAGCATCGCCACGTCACGACGGCTGGCGGGGAATTGCGGCAGGGGCTTGAAGGACTTGGTCTCATTGCGGCGGGCAAAGAGTTCGTCGAGCCGCAACTCCGCGAGGAATACGGCATCGCGAAGGTCATATTGCTTCGCGAGCGCCGGGAGCAACTGGCCCAGTTCGCCGAGCGGCAGCTTGCCGCCGAGCGTGATGGTAGCGGATTCGAGAAATAGCGCCGCCGGCTCTGAACGCCTGCCAAATGCGACGCCGCGCAAGCCGAAGTGCTCCAGCAAATCCTCGACGATGCCTTTGAGATCCATCGTGCCAAACTTCGCTTCACGGTCCTCACCACTCCAGAATTGCATCGCGCGCTGACCAGTCAGAGCCACGGCGATGCGGCGTTCTTCCTTCGGCGCCCCGTTCGCGTTGGTGAACACGCGGCCGATTTCAAACAGCGCCATGTCGTAATTCTTCCGGCTTAGATTATGACGAAGTATGTTCAGCAGTCCCGGCAGCAGGCTGGGTCGCAGCACGTCCATGTCTGAACTGAGCGGATTTGCCAACGCGACAATTTCCACACTCTGCATTCTGCATTCTGCATTTCCGACTAGTGTCTGTCCCTGCGTTTCATTCAAGCCAAGCCCGGTGAGCAGCCGGCGCACCTCGGCAATGTCATTATAGCGCCCGTCGAACGGGTGCGAGCCAACCGCGCCACGCGGGGCAGTGCTTGGAATCTTGTCCACGCCGTGCAGCCGCGCGACTTCCTCGATGAGGTCCACCTCGCGCTTGAGGTCCACGCGAAAGGTCGGGATCTGGTAAGTGACTGGCTCCGGCGTGCTGGCGTCGTCCACGGTCCTGGCCGTGCGGGCAACGGTCTTCAAGCCAAGCTGGCCGAGGTGAAACTCGATTTCCTCCGGGCGCAGGTTGAGGCCGAGCAGCTCGTTGGCCTTGTGATGGCGCAACCTGATTTGCTTCGGTTCGATCGGCTTTGGGTGCGCGTCCACCACACCGGGCACGAGATTGCCACCTGCGGTCTGGAGGATGAGTTGTACCGCACGCTGGCTGGCGTAGTCAGCGATGCTGATGTCACAGCCGCGCTCGAAGCGATAGCTGGACTCGCTCCGCAGTCCGAGCGCTTTGCTCGTGCGGCGGATGTTGATTGGTGAGAAGCAGGCGCTCTCGATGAGGATATCGCGCGTGTCGGCTCGAATCTCAGTGTTCGCGCCGCCCATGATGCCCGCGAGTGCGATACCCTTCTGCTCATCGGCGATAAGAAGCATCTCGCTGGTCAGCGCGCGTTCCTGGCCGTCGAGTGTCTTGAACTTCTCACCGGTGGCGGGGCGCCGCACGACGACGGTCGGCTTGCCGTCGTCGGCTTTGCCGATGAGATGATAATCGAAGGCGTGCAACGGCTGGCCTGTTTCGAGCATCACATAGTTCGTCACGTCCACGACGTTGTTGATGCTGCGGATGCCGACCTTCTCCAAAGTGCTGCGCAGCCAGTCGGGGCTGGGGCCAATCTTTGCGCCGTTCACAACGCGTGCGGTGTAGCGCGGGCAAAGCTCTGGCTCCTCGATGCGCACAGTGACGTAAGTGTCGATTGCAGTCCCTGGTGCCGCGCCAACGATTGCTTCAGGTCCGATCGCGATGCCAGTCTCCGGAATGCGCAGTGGATTTCCCGTGAGCGCGGCAATCTCGCGTGCGATGCCGATGACGCTGTTGAGGTCAGGGCGGTTGGGCGTGATTTCGAGATCGTAAATCACATCGCTGCCGGCACGTCCAAGATGCTCGGCGAAGGGTTGGCCCACTTTCGCTTCCTCGGGCAACAGGAGCAGACCTTCCGCGTCCGCTGTCAGTCCAAGCTCCGCCGGTGAACACATCATGCCGTGCGACTCGACGCTGCGAATCTTGCCTACCTTGATGGTGAATGGCTCCTTGTCGCCGGGCTTCATGGGCAGCGACGCACCCGGCAGGATGAGTGGCACCTTGTCGCCGGCTTTGAAGTTCTGTGCGCCACAAACGATCTGACGCTCGCCCTGGCCATCATTGACGCGGCAGACGGAAAGTTTGTCGGCGTTCGGATGTTTGTCGCGGGTGATTACTTGAGCGACGACTATTCCCTCGAACTCGCCGCCAAGCTTCTGAACGCCCTCGACTTCGAGACCCAGCATGGTGAGACGCTCCGCGAGTTCCTCGGGCGACCAGTTGAAATCAACGTATTGTTTGAGCCAGTTAAGAGTGACTTTCATTTGAAATTATTCCGTGTAGCCCGGCAGGTGGTGTTTGGCCCAGTGTTTGAGAGCGCGGTGTTCCGGAGCGGCCAGTCGGCTGATCGCAGGAATCAGCCGCCGCGTGAGCCGCTCGTCTTTCTCAAAAAAATTCAAGTTGGCTGTCTTCGAGTCACGCGCGCGCGCCATCCACTTTCGGGGCTGCAAGGCGAGCGGGATTTCTGCCTCGTGGCAAAACTCGAACTTCAGGAACTCCTCGAGCAATGCGCAGTGCAGCCGGTCCTGCGGACGGCTCTTCACTTTCAAGAGCGTGAGCTTTTCCTCATAGAGCAACGAGGCTTCCACCGCGTAAAAGACAAACTCCGTGGTGCGCACTTCTCGCGCGGTGGCGGAAACGTCACGGGCCGTAAGCCGCAAGCCCTCCTCCAGAAAATCGACCTCGATGCCCTCGAAGTTAATTGTGTGCGTCTCTGGATTGAACGGGCTGGCGAAGAGCGCGGCGGCGTGCTCTGGCTCCAGACCCATAAAATCAATGTCCTTGCTCAACCAGATTTGCTCTTCAGCCGCCGAGTATTTCGGCACCTGGAAGTCGGGGTCATTTGCGCGTTCGAGATATGCCCTATAAAACCAGCAGGCCGCGCCGCCGATAAGCTGCCAGGTCTCGAAGTCGCCCGGGAATTTCTCCGAGAGGTGCTTCAGGGCGGCCCGGATGCGCGGCCAATCATAGACTTTGGGCAAAGACATGTTCAGTCAATGTGCATCACCGTCGCTTCAGGCGAATGTATCGTGCAGTCGGCGAACTCGCCGCTCATCTGCCGCAGTTCCTCCGGCGTGTAACGGTTGCCGGGCAGTTCCTTCCAGCGTTGCTTTCGCTCGAAAGCGGCGGCGCGGGCAGCCTCCGCTGCTTCATCCTTCGGCGGCTTTGGCAATTTGATGTGATCAGGGCGCATGATGTGGTAATAGATTTAACCTGGCCGAAAAAGGCACGTCTATGGTTTCGATTCCGAAGATATTCAAGCAATCACCAATCGTCCCCTGGGTTCTGGAACCGCGCGCCCCAGCGACCTCGCCGTCTCGATCCACTCCTTGACGACGACATCCACGGGCTTGAGCGCGGCGGCGCGAGTGGGGCCATCGACGGCGCAGGCCGGGAGTTCCGGCACTTCTGCGATGAACGCATCGTCTTCCTTGCTCCAGCAGATGATGATTTCGTATGGGGTCATGTCAGAAGGCTTTTCGCCAATGGCAGGATGTCGTCAAAGTGTCCGTCGCAGTGTTCCAACTCCAGCTTGTGGGCGGTGGCGCAGGCGGCGATGACGATGTCGCTAATGGGGACAATGATGCCTTTCTCCCGGGAGCGAAGCGCGAGTTTGGAGGCCAACCGCCAGACAGTTTCATCCACTGGCACGCGTTCGATCTCACTTTCCATCGCGGCCAGTTCCCGCTTCTCCCTGGCTCCGCGCACTCCCTGCCACAGTTCGACCAGGGTCATGTCGCACCAGGCCGCTTCGCCACTCAGGACGAGCACTTCCACCCGGTCGCCGGGTTCCGACTCCCGTCCGCGGAAGTATTCCACCCAACTGGATGTATCAATGAGTTTCATCCTCTGGATCTGGGCATGTCAGCTTCACGCAATGCTTTGAGATCGGATTGGGTCATGAAGTCCTTGAACTGGCCGCGCACGCGGGTGTTGAGGCGTTCCAGTCGCTTCAAACGATTGAATCGTTCCACCGCTGTCACCACCGCTTCGCGTTTGGTCTTGGCGCCAGTAAACCGCATGGCTTCTTCGAGTAAGCCGTCGGGAATATCAATCGTCGTTTTCATGATTCCATTGTGAGGGAGTTTAAGATTCCGTCAAACTCAGAATAGGAAGCTGGTGTTGCTCTCAGAGGTCTTGTCATGAATCGCGGGTCGGGCCTCATGTGAAGACAGCATCCTGGCGTGGCGAGAAGTGACTCGTTGTGCCCGTCTATTCCCTCATCGTGATCAACAACTCCTTGCTCTCGACGGTGTCGCCCACCTGGACGTTGATCTGATCCACAACGCCGTCGCAGGGGGAATAGACGGTGGTTTGCATCTTCATGGCTTCGAGGGTGACGAGCTTTTCGCCCTTCGCGAGCTTGGTGCCGACGCTGGCGGCGATGGCCGTGATGAGTCCGGGAATCGGCGCGCCAACTTGCATGATGTTGGCCGGGTCCGCTTTCGGGCGGGTTCTGCCCTTGGGTTGAATCGATCGATCCACCACGGTTGTTTCGCGCGGCATGCCGTTGAGTTCAAAAAGAATTGTCCGTCGCCCGTCGGCGTCCGGCGTTCCGATGTTGATGAGGCGGACGAAAAGAGTTTTTCCTTCCTCGATGTTGATCGAAATTTCTTCGCCGGGTTTCAAGCCATAGAAAAACGCAGGAGTCGGGAGCACCGATGCGTCACCACGTTCCCGGATGAACTTTGCGAACTCGGTGAAGACTTCCGGGTACATCAAGTAGCTGTAGAGGTCGTCTTCCGTGACTTCATGACGGAGTTTGGAGGTTAACTCCGTCCGCGTCTTGTTGAAGTTCAGAGGCGGCATGTTTTCGCCGGGACGTCCGTCAATCGGTTTTCGTTTGCCGAGGATCACGCGTTGGAGATCTTTTGGCCAACCGCCCATCGGCTCACCCAGTCCGCCGGAAATCATATCGATGACCGATTCCGGGAACGGAGTCGCCCCGGGTTCCAGATTGAGGACGTCGGAGGGTTTGATGCCGCGCGTAATCAGAAACATGGTCATGTCACCAACCACCTTGCTGCTGGGCGTGACCTTGACGATGTCGCCGAAAAGTTGATTGACCTCGGCGTAGGTTCGGGCGATTTCGGGCCAGCGATGTCCGAGGCCCATGCCCGCAGCCTGTTCCTTGAGGTTCGTGAACTGACCACCGGGCATCTCATGGAGGTAAACATCCGCGCTTCCTGAACGCGGCGCGGTGTCAAACGGTGTGTAGTAACTCCGGACGGTTTCCCAATAGTCCGAATACTCATTGAGCGCTTCAAGGTCGAGCCCGGTGTCCGATGGGGTGTTTCGCAGCGCGGCGACAATGGAGTTGAGATTCGGCTGGCTGGTCGAGCCGGACATGGAGGCGATGGCGAGATCGACGATATCCACTCCAGCCTCGGTGGCCTGGATGATCGAGGCGGAACTGATGCCGCTCGTGTCGTGCGTGTGGAAGTGAATCGGAAGATTGATTTCCTCCTTTAGCGCCTTCACCAGGGCTTTCGCGGCGTAAGGCCGACAAAGCCCGGCCATGTCCTTGATGGCAATGATGTGCGCGCCCATCTTCTGAAGCTCCCTGGCAAGTTTGACATAGTACTTCAGCGAATACTTGGCTCGCGTGACGTCGAGAATATCTCCGGTGTAGCAAATCGCGGCTTCACAAACCGCATGTGTCTCATGAACCGCTTCCATCGCGACCTTGAGATTCGGAGTGTAATTCAGGGAGTCGAAGATCCGGAAGATGTCGATGCCGGACTCGGCGGAATGTTTGATGAACCCGGCCACGACATTGTCAGGATAGTTCGAGTAGCCGACGGCGTTCGAGCCGCGGAAAAGCATCTGGAAACAGATGTTCGGAATACGTTCCCGCAATTGCCGCAGGCGCTGCCACGGATCTTCGCGCAGGAAGCGCATCGAGGTATCGAACGTGGCGCCGCCCCAAAGTTCCAGGCTGAAGAGTTGCGGCGATCGCCGCGCCACCACGTCCGCGATGGCGAGCATGTCATAGCTGCGGACGCGCGTGGCCATCAGCGATTGGTGGGCATCTCGAAAGGTTGTGTCGGTGACGAGCAATCGTTTGTGCTTGAGCGCCCACTCAGCGAATTTCTTGGGGCCGAGCTCGATCAGAAGTTGTCGCGAGCCGGCAGGCGGTGATTTCTTATGATCGAAGACCGGGATCGCCGGATGGGGCAGGGGACCCTTGGGTGAATAGCCCTTCGCCTGCGGATTGCCGTTGACCATCACATCGCTCAGAAATGTGAGCAGCTTCGTGGCGCGATCGCGACGTTGCGTGGGCTTGAGCAGTTCGGGCGTTGTGTCGATCAGCGTTGTTGTGGCCTTGCCGGAACGGAACGTTTCGTTGGCGATGACGTTTTCGAGGAACTGAATGTTGGTCTTGACGCCACGGATGCGGAATTCGCGGAGAGCACGATCCATGCGCTGAAGTGCTGTCTCAAAGGACCGTCCGGAGACCGTCAGCTTTACGAGCAAGGAGTCGTAGAATGGTGTGATGACCGCTCCGGCGTAGCCCATGCCGCCATCGAGCCGCACACCGAAGCCACCAGCGCTGCGGTATGTCAGGATCTTTCCGTAATCGGGCATGAACTTGCTCTCAGGATCTTCGGTTGTGATGCGGCCCTGGACGGCAAATCCATTTCTCGGCACTTCATTCTGCGCGGGAAGGTCAAGTTCAGCGCCGTGCAAAGTGTGCCCCTGCGCGACGAGAATCTGGGAACGCACGAGATCAACGCCGGTGATGATTTCGGTAACGGTATGCTCGACCTGAATGCGGGGGTTCATCTCGATGAAGAACCACTCGTTTGTATCAAGATCGAGGAGAAATTCGACGGTGCCGGCATTGTCGTAGTTGATCTCGGTGGCTATTTTCACAGCAGCATCGCACAGGGCAGCCCGGACTTTGACTGACAGTCCGACCGACGGAGCGATTTCAATCACCTTCTGGTGCCGGCGTTGGACTGAGCAATCGCGCTCGTAAAGATGGAGGACGTTGCCGTGTCGATCTCCTAGAATCTGCACCTCAATGTGCTTGGCGTGCCGGATGTATTTTTCAAGGAAGACGGCCGGATTGCCAAAAGCGCGTTCGGCCTCGCCACGAGCTTCGTCCAGGAGGTGAGCCAGATCTGCCGAACGTTCGACCACTCGCATGCCGCGGCCACCACCGCCGAATGCCGCCTTGATGATCAACGGGAAACCAATTTCCTTTGCCACCTTGAGCGCATGGGAACGTTCTTCGATCGGATTCTCCGTCCCTGGAAGCGTGGGAACGCCGACTTTTTGAGCCAAAGACCGCGCGGTGGTCTTGTCGCCCATCATCCGCAGCAAATCGGGCCGGGGTCCGACAAAAGTGATGCCCGCCTTCTGGCAAGCTTCGGCGAATTCAGCGTTTTCTGAGAGGAAACCGTAACCGGGATGGATGAAATCGACTCCCTTCTCGACCGCCAGAGAGACGATCCCTGCGATATCAAGGTAGGCGGCTACGGGGCCTTTGCCCTTGCCGACAAGATACGCTTCGTCGGCCTTGAACCGATGCACAGCCAGGCGGTCCTCCTGGGCGTAGATGGCGACGGTTCGCAAGCCGAGCTCAGTCGCGGCGCGAAACACGCGAATGGCGATTTCGCTGCGGTTGGCAACCAGCAGTTTCTTTGGAGAAATCGAGCTGGAGTGTGGCTGGGCTTTCAGGCCCGAGTGTGGGCGCGTTTTTGCGGCGGATGAACTCATAATCGTCGGGCGGTTATACGCATGTGCGGGAGCTGAGTAAAGGTGGGAACTTGCCTCCCGCGATCCGGGTGTCCACCGGCAATTTCTATGATCAAGCGGCACAGAATCCTTATCAAAAATGGACACTAAGCGTGGATTTCAGGACAAGGCATTATTGAGATCACTCAATTTCAAAGGCGCTAAATGTCCGCGCAAAAATATATTCCGATTTTGCTGGAGGGGATTTGGTTCGATGGCGAGGCGCGAACGACGAGCATACCCGTAGTGGTCTGTAAGGAGTGAGCAACGAAGCCAGCGAGCCAAAGCCCCCCAGCCCGCAGGGGCGGGGCGGCGCCGGGCCATCCGCTTCGTTACTCGGTCGGTGGAGTATCGCTGCGGATGCACTCCCTACCTCGCGCCTCTCATCTGGCCCGGCGGCGCTCCCGCCAAAATCGGAAGTTATTTTAGCGCGGACCCTTATCGTCGGCATTGGCTTTGCTCAAGGTTGGGCAGGATTCAGCGCGGCTGTTCCACGAGGAATCCGGTTCAGTGTTAGGTTTGGATTGTGGTTCATAGTGGGGAACAAGGCGGCTCGGGTCGCCTTGTTCTTTTTTTTGTCAGGTTTCTGCGTTTACAACTTCGAAGCCTTCCCTCCATGCTCGCTTAAATTCCTGACAAGTTATGGCGAAGCAAATTGTCGAAATGCAGGTGGAAGGTGTCATTTCTGAGCTGCCGGATACCAAGACCGTGCGGCTGAAGTGGCCAGAAGGGTATGACGTGGAGTTCAAGACCGGCCAGTTCATCACCGTATTCTGGCCGGATACTCCCAGTTACAAGAGGGCCTACTCGCTTTCCTCGTGCGACATGGATCGGGACGCTTATGAGATTACCGTGAAGCGGGATGGGAAGATGGGGACCCGGATCGTGGATTGGATCAAAAAGGGCGATAAACTCGGAGTGCTGCCACCGGCGGGCAGATTCCTGCCAGTGTACGAGCCAGGCAAACACTTGATCTGCATCGCGGGCGGATCGGGCGTCACCCCTTTTCGCGCGTTCGCGAGGGAAGCGACACGCCGGAAGCTTGCGACGAAGATCACCGTGCTCTACAGCGTTCGTACGACCAACGACATCATCTTCAAAGATGAGTTTCATCAACTCGAAATGGAGAACTCGCAGTTTGATTTTTACGTCACTTGCACGCGGCTTCATCCGCAAGACACATGGACAGGAAGACGTGGACGAATTAACGCCGGATGGGTCAAGGAACACATTCACGATCTTCCCAACACGGTGTTCTATGCGTGCGGCCCAAATGAACTCGTGGAATTCGCGGAGCAATTGGTGTTGCAAGATCTCAAGGTGCCGAAGGAGCAAATGAAGACGGAGAAATGGGGCTGAGGCTCCATTTCGACCGCGGAAAAGGGTGGGGGAAGGGCGTGCAGCCCTGGCTAGAGCTGATAACGTCACAGCATATCGCCCGATCGAGACCCGGCGCAGACTATGCATGCCGGGGCGGCGTAATTCACCACCACGGGTTGGAGCGACGTAATCCAAACCGGCAGTCGCATTCGCCTGCGGCTCGTGGAGCCATCGAGAGGTTTTGTGTGACTTATTTGGTAACCGCTCTACGCCTACTATCCGGAGAGCGGGATAGCGTGCAAAACTTGGCGGCGGCGCAGGCGCATCTGAAGCTTGCAACGCGCGATTCGCTCGCCCAGAAGTTAGGGTTCTTGGAAGTTTAGCGTTGGGATTTTCATTGGGGAACGGGGTAGAGGTTGAGGCCGCCGAGATGGAAGAAGATGTCGGTCTTGAATCGTTCCGGGTTACGATACCCATAGGCTTTTTTCACCAGGCTTTGAATCTTGTTGTTCA
>SIBF01000204.1 GCA_009695275.1 Pedosphaera sp.
GATGCAATCGATGTCGAATTCCTTCTTGGCCACGCGGGGAAAGTCGAGATTCGTCATCTTGCCGGCCCGAAGAGTCTTGTTAAAGGACCACTCGGCCAGAGAGATTTTGAACGGCTCTTCGCGAAGTTCGGCCCCGGCCAACGGAGCCGACGACATAGAAAGCCCAAGAGTGGCACCAGCGGTGAGTTTGAGGAATATTCTTCTCTTCATAGATGTAGTGTCAGTTCAGCACAACTCTCTCTCAGTTACAAACCACAAACGCAGAGCCGAACTCCTCGCGACTACTGTTCGCAATCACGCTCGATTGACCGCGGGACACCATCCAGCAGCCCAAGCTCCGGCTGCTTCTAAATCCGCTCGAAATAGCGGACGCGCTCCCAATCTGTGACAGCGTCGTCAAAAGCCTGAACTTCCAAACGCGCGGTATGCACGTAAAAATCGACAACGTGATCTCCAAGAGCGCGCCGGGCGAGTTCGCTTCCGTTCAACAAATTCGCGGCGTCGCGCAAAGTCCGTGGCAGCGAGTCTAGCTGAGGATCGACATAGGCGTTGCCCTCGTATCGCTCGCCACAATCGAGTTGCTCTTCCACGCCAGCCAGGCCTGCCGCAATTGTCGCGGCGAAAGCGAGGTAAGGATTGGCATCCGCGCCCGGCATCCGGTTTTCAATGCGGAACGAGTCCCCCTGCCCCACCACACGAAATCCGACGGTCCGATTGTCATGCGCCCAAGCCATCTTTGTTGGTGCCCAACTCGCAGACTGATAGCGCTTATATGCATTGATCGTCGGAGCAAAAAAGTAGCAGAGCTCAGGCGAATATTTCATCAGCCCGCCCAGGAACTGACGGAAGAGTTTTGAACCCGTGCGCAGCTTCTGATCCCAAAACAGGTTTTGGCCATACTTCGAAAGGCTCACATGGATGTGGCAACTGCTCCCGACCTCGGTTTCAGAAAGCTTCGGCATGAAAGTGATGGCTTTACCGTGCTGGTCGGCAATCTCCTTGATCCCCTGCTTAAAGACAACGTGCATGTCAGCCATTGGGAGCGGTTGATCATAGATGAAGTTGATTTCGTGCTGGCCTTTGCCCCATTCCCCTTTGCTCGATTCCACCGGAACACCAGCCGCCCCCATCATGTTCCGAATAGCGCGCATGAGAGGCTCGTCGCGAGTCGGCTGCATGGTATGGTAATCGATGCGGTAATCGCTCGACGGTGTCAGATCGCGGTAAGCGGATTTGGAAGCTTCGTGGTAGGTGTTATGGAACAGGAAGAACTCCAGCTCGCTCGCGATATTGCAGATGAGTTTCTTTTTAGCAAGCACGTCCACCTGTGCCCGGAGCAGCGAGCGCGGCGCTTCATCCACGATCTTGCCATCGTCGTGGTGATAGTCGCAGATCACCATCGCCGCAGCCGTTTGCCAGGGCAGCTCCCGAATCGTCGAGATATCTGGCCGCATTTCGAAATCTCCAAAGCCTTTCTCCCAGTTGGCCAATTTGAAGCCTGCCATCGGATCCATTTCCATGTTCACGGTCAGCAGATAATTACAGCTATGCGTTCCGTGCCCTGCCACGCTGTCGAGAAAGAACTGGCCGGTGAAGCGCTTGCCGATCAGACGCCCCATGACGTCCGGAAACACCACGACGATGGTATCTATTTCACCCAATTTGATTTTGGCTTTTAAGGTTTTGAAATTCATGATGCGTGATGCGTGATGCGTGATGGGTGACTAAGAAAGAGGCACAGCTTCGAGCAGCTGTTGCAAGTCCTTTTCAGCGTCGAGGGTATCTGCGCGCCGTGATGCCGTGTTTGTGCAGTACGGAGCACTTTCATCGCGCAAAATAGATGCCCGCTGCTCCGGGATCATTGTCAGGAGCAACCGAGCTAATTGGGTCAAAAGCTGCAGACGATGGATAGCGACTGATTCGCCCAGCACATGACGACCATTGCAGTACCATCCGCGCCCTTCTCGGGCCGAGCCCAGCGCATATTCGTAAAATCGGGCACGATCTTTACCCGTGCCACGTGAATATCCTTCGGAAACATTTGCACCAATGGAACCTAATGCTCGATAAAGCTGGTCCGAAAGAGCCAACGTACGCTTGTCGTGCATCAGTTTAGTAACGTCGTACCAACCAATCTCGGCCGCAAACAGTCCCAACCGATAAGCTTCCACCTTCCACAATGGATCACCAGTGATTTCAACCGGAACTAACATCAACCATTTTTCGTAGTTCATTGCTCGCTTCGCTAAAATCGAAAGCAATGATGCGCAACATATGACCGCCATCCTGTTGTCTTTTCACGCATCACGCATCACGCATTAACCATCACTCCGCCACATAAACATTCTTTAGCTCCGTATATCCTTCCATCGCCGACATCCCCAGATCGCGCCCCAAGCCGCTTTGTTTGAAACCGCCAAAGGGCGCTTCCACATGAAGGCTGCTATGCGAATTGATACTGAGGACGCCGCTCTCCACTCGACGAGCGACACGGAGGGCTCGCCGCAAATCGTTCGTCCAAAGTGACCCGCTAAGTCCGTAAGGCGAATCATTCACTTCCTCAATCATGGCAGCTTCGTCGTCGAAAGGACGGATGCAGACGACTGGACCAAAAATCTCCTCGCGCCAAACGCGATCATTCGGCTCCACTTGAAGGATCACGGTCGGTTTCAGATAGTAGCCTTTGTCGAACAGCCGTTCGCCGCCAGTGATAATTTTCCGACCGAAATCTCTCGCGCTCGAAACAAATTCCTCCACGACGTTGCGTTGGCCAGCCGACACCAGAGGACCGATCTGACACGTTTCGCGAGCCGGATTCTCGACGCGAAGCTGTTGGGTCGCCGCCGTAAACACCTCGACGAAACGATCGAAAGCCGAACGTTCCACAAAAACCCGACTTCGCGCGCAGCAATCCTGTCCCGTATTCGCGAACACGCTCATCGGAGACTCCGTGGCTGCCCGGTCCAAATCTGAATCGGCGAAAACAATATTTGGCGATTTGCCGCCGAGCTCGAGAGATATCCGCTTTAGTCCACGCGACGCCAGTTCCATGATGCGCGATCCAACAGGGGTTGAACCGGTGAACGAGATTTTTCTCACCAACGGATGCGTAACGAGAACATCTCCAATCTCCTGTCCAGATCCGGGCAACACCTGCAAGACGCCGGGAGGAAGCCCGGCCTGATGCGCGATCTGCCCCAGCAGCAGTGCGCTCAAAGGAGACTGCGATGCGGGCTTCAGAACGACCGAGTTGCCGGCCGCCAGGGCCGGCGCAACCTTCCAGCACGCGATCGGGAATGGAAAGTTCCAGGGGACAATCGCCGCCACGACTCCCATAGGCTGGCGCAAGGTGAAATCAAACCCACCGCGGGATACAGGAATGGTTTGGCCGGTAAACTTAGTGATCGCTCCGGCGTAATACTCGAACACTCGCGCGCCCAGACCCGCTTCATCTCGCGCATCGCTGATGGGTTTCCCGACGTTCTGGCATTCTAGCTGAGCGATGCGCTCGCAATTCTCGCGTAGCAGCCGGGCAATGTTGAACAAGATCTCCGTGCGCTTGCCAGGCGTTAGGTCGCGCCAGCCTTGCCGGTAGGCCCGATGCGCGCCTTCAATCGCTGAGTTGACGTCTTCGCCAGTTGCCGCGGCGACTTCGACAATCGTCTCTTCGGTGGCGGGATTGACCAGCGGCATCGATTTGCCCTTCGCTGGCTTTCGAAATTCGCCGTTGATGAAAAGCTGCGTTGGGAATTCGTTCATAGGGCACTCACGTATAAAGATTTCAAATCAGCCGCTGTCACCGGAACGGGGTTCGTTTGGTGGCACGAATCTTGAATGGCCTGTTCGGTCAGCGCTTCGATGTTTGATTCCTTGACGCCATAGGCGCGCAGTCCAGGTCTCAGCTCAAGATCCATCATGAAATTGCTAATGAAATTGATCGTCAATGCATCCGCTTCGGCGTCGGAACATTTCAACACATCCAAACCACTAGCTAGGCCAACACGACGATAAAGCCCACGTTTGCGCTCGGCGTTAAAGCGCATCACAAAGGGCAGGCAAAGCGCGTTCGCCGTGCCATGATGCATTCCGCAGATGGTCGATAACGGATGGGCCAAGGAATGCGTGGCTCCAAGATCTTTCTGAAAAGCCACGGCTCCCATGGCAGCCGCCACGAGCATTTTTCCTCGAGCATCGATGTCATTCCCATTTCGAAAAGCCCGAGGAAGCGCCTCCACGATGAGGTGAACGCCTTCCAGCGCGATCCCGTCGCACAAGGGGTGAAAAACAGGCGAGGTGAATGATTCGATGCAGTGGATCAACGCATCGGCACCAGTCGCCGCCGTGAGTTTGGGAGGCAGAAAGCGAGTCAATTCCGGATCGAGAATCACGAGCTTCGCCAGCAGCTCGGGATGAAATAGCACGGCCTTCCGTTGCGTTGCTTCGATAGTGATGACTGAACTTCGTCCAATCTCGCTGCCCGTGCCCGCGGTCGTTGGAATGCAAATGCAAGGAGCGAGACCAGTCCAATCATCCATGTAATCGAACCGGCTGATCTGCAGCTCCGCCCGCTTAATGAGAAGCCGCGTCGCCTTGCCAACATCCAGGGCGCTACCGCCGCCGAATGCGATTACCCCATCACATTGCTCTTTCCGGAACGTCGCGGCCGCCTGGATGACGTCCTGCTCGATAGGATTGGGATGCACGCCTGAGAAGAGCGCCCAGTCTTTACCGCGCCTTTCCACTCCCAGCGCCTGCTGCAGCAGTGCGAAAGCTTGAGTATCGAGCAACCCGGAATCAGTGACAATCATTGGGCGCTTAATGCCTATGCCCTCCAGGCGCGATGGCAGTTCCCTCAATGAACCAGCGCCAAACACGGTGGTCGTTGGAAACGAAAAAGTGGAAAAAGATGAATTCATAATTAGTCTAAAGATGCCGCAGGAACCGAGCTTAAGGACCGCAGGATGGCGAGATTTTCCACGTCTTCGTGCAGGTCCTCAGACTTAGGTGTTTCAAGGCAACCCGGCAAGTCGCGGAACCGCTCGTCATTTACAATGTGCCGAAAGGGTTCGCGGCCGATCTTGCCCTCGCCAATCCCGGCGTGGCGATCGACTCTCGATCCAAGATCCGTTTTGGAATCGTTCAAGTGAAAAGCTAAAACTTCCTTCACGCCAATCATCGAATCCACCTCCGCGATCGCGGCGTCCCAGCCTTTTGGCATCCTCAGATCGTAGCCTGCGGCGAAGAAATGCGCCGTATCAAGACACACACCGAGGCGGCGAGGCTGCTTCACGCGTCCATAGATTTCAGCGAGATCGGAAATCTTGCGGCCAAGACAGGTCCCCTGACCCGCCGTGTTCTCGAGCGCGATACGAACGGGGGAATCCTTTGTCGCGCGAAAAACTTCATTCAGCCCATCGACAATGCGGTCCAGACCGGCCTGCTCTCCCGCACCCAAATGAGCGCCGGGGTGAAGGACCAAGAATGGCAATCCGAGATCGGTTGCCAGATGAATTTCCTGGATGAGCGATTTCAGGGATTTGTCTCTATTCTCCGATGGCGCCGCCCCGAGGTTGATCAGGTATCCGGTGTGACCGAACACGCTGGCCAGTTTATTCCTGGCCATTTGATTGGCGTATTGCGAGAGATCGTCTGGCTGAAGTGGCTTGCCGAACCATTGCATGTTGTTCTTAACGAAAACTTGAACGACATCGCAGCAAATACTAATGCCGCGATCGAGCGCTTTCCAAACGCCGCCACTCGTGGACATGTGTGCCCCGAATTTCATGAGAGCACGGCGCGTGTTGAGTGATGCGTGAGTCGGCTGGTTCGCATCGAGTGCTTCACAGTTTTTCCGGCTGGCTTAGCAATGCGGCAATGTCCGCGAGCAAACGACCCGCCGCACCGCCATCCAGAACCCGGTGATCAAAACTCAAAGTTAAATTCGCTTCCATCACCGGCACGAATTGACCTTTCTCCTCATCCCAGCTTGGAACGCGACGCCCCGCGCCCATCCCCAACACAAGGGTTTGTTCGGGCAACGGAATCGGCGTCGCCCAGGTCAGGCCGAATGTTCCAAAGTTTGTCACGGTCGCGATCGAGCCCCCCGTTGCATCCGTCGGCAGCCGCCGCTTCCGAGCTAAATCGATCAGCTCGTTGTACCGCTGGATCAAATCACTCATCGGCCGTTTGTCAGCACCGCGAAGAACTGGAACCAGAACACCGTCGGCAGCCTCGACCGCAAAACCGACATCGATCGCCATCGGATGCACAATGCGATTCCCAATCAAACGTCCGGCTGGAGCGCTGTTTTCTGACAAAGCCAACGCGAGCGCCCGCAAGGCGTAAAGCGCCGGCCCAGGCTTGGGATCACAGGTTCGGCGATGCGCCAGCATCGGATCGATACAGATCGGCAAGGCGACCGTCACCAAAGGCCGGGCCCAACTGCGCCTCATGGCATCTGCAACGGCCACACGCATCGTGGAAGCCGGGCTCATCTTATTCTTTTCGAGGTTCTTGATGAATTTTTCAAAATCCTCGATCGTCACTCGCCCAGCCGTCCCGCTCCCCGCAATTCCGGCCAGATCGGCCGCGTGCAGCCCAAGCTCGTTCATGCGCGCTTTCATCCGCGGCGACATATAGCTCGCCCCGGCCGCGTACGCCGGCACAGGCAAGCCCCGCACGGTTGGCTCGACGCCTTGCTTCTTCGGATCGCTTTGAGAATCGACTACCCCGTTGAGAAGGGATTCGATGGGCGCTCCAGCGGAAGCCAGGGTGTCCAAACCTAGCCGCATCGCATCATCCGTGCTCACTTCCAAATAGCCCAGCACGGCGCCGACTGGATAGCTCTCGTTAGTGGTGATGAGGAATTCCTTCACGCGGCCCGGGCACGGTGCAGTGACATTCATCGTGGCTTTGTTGGTCTCCACTTCAACCACGTCCTGATCGGTCTCGACACACTCGCCGACCTTCACAAGCAAGTTGATTACGGTAGCTTCGGCAATGGATTCACCGAGCTGCGGCATGATGATGGGGATCTGCGGCATAACTAAAGTCGAATAAGATTTCGGGCCGCGCTGGCGATGCTCCGAGCCGTCGGACGATGAGCAGCCCACAACGTAGGATGATAAGGTATGGGTGTGTCTTTGGCATTGAGCCGTTGCGGCGGAGCGTCGAGCAAATCGAACCCTTCGCTCGCCACCCGAGCGACGACTTCGGCCGTGACCCCACCCCACGGGAACGCCTCACCGACACATAGCAATCTGCCCGTGCGCGCCACCGAGGCCATCACAGTGTCAGTATCCAATGGCTTGACCGACCTCAAATCCACAACCTCCACATACGTTCCTTCAGTGGCTAATTCATCAGCCACAGCCAGCGCTTCATGCACCATCGCGCTATAAGCCACGATCGTGAGATCACTCCCGACGCGAGCAATGCGCGCCTTTCCCACTGGCATCGCTTCGGTGGGAAGCGCTTCGGCCTTCAAGTGGTAATAAAGATATTTATGTTCGCAGAAGATGACCGGATCATCGATCGCGACGGCTTCCAGCAACATGCTGTACGCATCTTCCACAGTCGCCGGCGTCATCACTATCAAGCCCGGGTAATGGGCGTAGAGCGCCTCCATGCTTTGACTGTGGAACGGACCGCTGCCTGACGTTCCACCGGATGGAAGTCGAATTGTGATCGGACAGGGCACCTGAGTCCTCCAGTGCAGAGTGGCGGCCTGATTGACGATTTGGTTGAAGCCGACCGTGGAGAAATCAGCGAATTGCATTTCGACGATGGGCCTCATCCCTTCAATCGCTGCTCCTATGGCTGCACCGACCATGGCGTCCTCGCTGATGGGAGAATCGATCACTCGGCCCGGGAATTCCTGGGCGAGGTTCTTCGTCGCCTTGAAAGCACCGCCGAAAGCGCCCACGTCTTGGCCATAAATAAACACGCGCGGATCTTCAGCCAAGGCGCGTGCCTGTGCCTCACGAATAGCTTCGAGGTATGTAATGCTCATTTGCAACCGTCACAATTTACTGATTACCAAAATCCGGCGCCATGCTAGGAAGATTCCGCGCTCTTGGCAAAATCATTCAATAGCAGGAACGCGAATGCGCGAGTGTTCAGTGATCGTCCCGAAATTTTTCGTCGCCTTCGAGCACCGCACCTTCCAGAGCTTGCAGGTCCGGCGTAAAGTTTGAGCGATGGTGATTCCGAGCGCAGTCTCGTCGTAAACAGGGCGACGCTGCCTTGACGCAGGTCATTTCTTTCCCGGCCCTGGCGTGTTGACTCAAAGCACCGATCACGCCCATGAAGACTAAGCAACTCTATCCTCTCGACGAAGTTCTCCAACTGCCCGAGCGGAGCATTGTTTTCTCGGGCTGGCAGATTCAGAATTCTCCAACTCTATGTTAGCTCAACACTCGATCGCCGGAGCATCATGCCTTGCCACTCTCTCATGCTTTCTGAACCTGTGCGGTCTTGCGACCGTGTCAGCAGACGAGCTGAAAATTCCGTTTGCCGGCTACAAGAGCATTCGCGACTTCGGCGTGACGCCCACGAACACGCCGACCGCCAACAAAGCTGCCCTCGAGCGCGCCATCGATTGGGCCGCCCCCCGCGGAGCCGCGCTCTTCGTCGATCCGACTGACCAGCCGTATCCAGTGGATGCCGGGGTGATGCTGCGAATGAACGTTTCGCTCGTCGGGGTGCAAGGACCGGTCGGACGTGGCACTCGGCATCCGGACAAGCCTCAACCCGTGGGCAGCGTCTTCCGCATCGAGGACGAGACACAACCGTTCATTATCGTCGAAGCCGCGACACAATTGCGCGGGCTCCAATTCTGGTATCCACGCCAGACCCTAAACGACCCGGCGAAGATCATCAGATACCCGCCTACGATCCAAGTCTCACACGCGAAAGCCTCCCAAGGAGTGACGTTGTCGCGTCTCACGTTCTATGGCGAGTTTGTGGCGATGGACTTCAACGCCGCCCGCTCCCAGCCTTGCGAGCAGATTCTCTTCGAGCATTGCTACGGCTATCCCCTCAGCGGCGAGTTTATCCGCATCGACTACTGCTACGACATCCCGCGCATCCTGCATTGCCACGTCAACCCGGCGAACCAGCGCTTCATCAAAGGCGGTTACAGCCGCGCTGTCATCGATGCCGTGGTCGCAGCGCGGAAGTTCACGTACGCGATCAACCACACGGACAACGCCGTGTTGATCGACCTCTTCACCTTCGGTGTCTATGGTGGCGTTTACCTCGGCCCAGCGAGCTACGGACAACTGTCAAATTTCAATTTAGACTGCGTGACCGTCGGCATCCACAAGCTCGGCGACGGCACATTCAACAGGAACTGGCAAATCGCCCAAGGTTCCATCATGGCCAACACAGGTCCGAAGTTGGAAGACATTCACCCGATCATCATCGAAGGCCAGGGCCACACCGCCATCGCCAACGTCGAAGCCTTTTCCGGTGGAAACTCGGCGCTGACGACTCTCGGCAAGTCGCAGGACTTTCTTCTGGTACGAGGCGACAAAAAGCTGACGGCGAGTTTAACGGGTTGTCGGATGCGAAACTACGTCGCCGATGCCCCAATCACCCGGCTCAACACGAACGCGCTTATCCAGGCCGTCGCCTGCGTGGACAAGCACGAGGAGTTGTTCAACTCCTTGGGGCGATAAGCGAACGTCTTGTGAGAACCTGACTGAAACACTTGACGCATGCGGCCAACAAATCAAAACATGTGCGTATGATCATGAAAAGTTCCTTCGTTGCTTTCATTCTCGGCATTTCAATTCTAGCCCGTGGCGCCAACCTCGCGCCGATCGTCGAGACGGAGGAGGACGTTTACACCTACGCGAACGCTAACAACGGGGCTGGGCCGATGTGGTGTTCAGGGTCCACTTCGCTGGTGAGAACGGGCGGCCATCTGTTCGCCAGCGGGCTGGAAACTGTCGCGGACGCCAAGCCGCTGAACAACTGTCGCTGGATATTGTTCCACCGCGGCTCCAACGGCTGGGAGCGAGTAAGGGTGGACGATGGCCTCAACCGCGAGCCGTCGCCGCTCGCGGCGTTTCAGGACGGCCGCCTGTTCCTCTCTGCAAATCCGACGCTCGGTTCGGGGCCGGAACCCAACGGTGGCCCAACTCGACCAGACGTGATCCAATTCGCAGCCAATGATCCGAAGGCGACACCCGTTTCGCTGAAGCCAGCGTGGCAAAGCACTCCAACTTTCACCGAGCATTCCTACCGCAGTTTCGCCGCGGACAGCGCGGGAGAGGAGCTAATTGTTTTCCAGAACATCGGCCACACGCATGCCGAGTGGGCCTTCAGGAACCGCGCCAGCAACTGGAGCGCGCAAGGTCGGATCAAGTGGCCCTGGGGCGCGGAATACGAAAAGCCAGAACCGATCCGTATTTGTTATCCCAACGTTGCGCTGCGCGACCGCGCCGTTCATTTCTTCGGCGTCAGCGACATCATCGAGCCCTATAAGTCGTGGCGCGATTTCAAGAGGGAGTTCACCGGCCAGCAGTGGGACTACGACTTCCGCCGGCTGTTCTACACCTGGACCCGGGACATCACCAAGGAACCGTTCGCTGAATGGATCGAGATCGCGAGCCGAGACAAGACGTGCGGTTGGGTCTCTCCCGGCGACCTTTGGCTCGCGCCGAACGGCGAGGTGCATCTCCTCTGGAGCGAACGGGCCATTGACGAGCGGCTGCGGGCGAGATTCTTTCCCGAGGCAAAACAGAGGCATGAGCTGAACTACGCGGTGGTCCGCGAGGGCAAGATCGTTCGACGCCGCACGCTCATGGAATCAACGGAAGCTCACCCGGGAATTATCGGGTCGGCGGGGAGGTTCCACGTGACGACTGACAATCGGCTCTTCGTAGTGTGTTACGCAGCCGGGACTGAGCCAGATAAACGGCGCGTGGCGGAGAATCGTATTGTGGAGATTCTGCCGGACGGCTCGTCTGGCCCCTCGGTTCGGCTGCCGTTGGCGAAGCCGTTCACGAGCTACTTCACGACCACTCTACGGGCAGGCTCCCCGCCGTCACGCACCCTGGAGATGCTCGGGCCGCGCGTGGGCGCTGGCAACACGATCAGCTACGCGCGGGTGCGACTATTTGCTGAGCCTTAACCAGAGGTCCAATTCGTCTTTTATGACCGATGCCGGGCGGCAGTCGAAAACGACGGAGCGAGCCGCCATGAGAACCATCACCACCTTGTCGGTTTTCTTTATCTCGCTCGGTCTCATGGCCGCGCCAGCCCAAGAGACAACGCCGGCCGTCGGCACGCCGCCCAGTTCCGTGCGCCACGCCTCCTGACTCATCTTCCCCCTAATTTCCTAATTATTCTTGATGGGACCGCTGGTAGCAGGGTGTTGTCTTGCTGTAGTGTGTTGTCTCTAATATGTGAATAAGAATCTTGCGCTCCAGTCCCAATTCCGACATTGTCCGCTCGTCACTTACG
>SIBF01000205.1 GCA_009695275.1 Pedosphaera sp.
GTTGGGGCGTGCCATGGGCCGATTCCCACTGTTGCAGTTGCGCTTGGTCGCTTGGACTCAGCAGGATCGGAAAACTCGGCTTACGCATGCAGGAAACTCAACCATAGTTGCGAGCATACGTAAATCTATTTAAGAGACACTACACTAGATCAGGCGCAGACGGCCCTCCCCCCGGCCCTTTCGGCGTGGCGGTGGACGGCGCGGGCAATGTTTATGTGGCCGACACACGCAACGGCACGATTCGGAAAGGTTTCCCAGCACCGAGGATTCTCAGCTCTGTCCCGGCCTTTGGCTTCAACGGCGGCCAGTTCGGCTTCAATCTCACCGGCCCAGCCGGGCGAGCGGTGGTCGTGGAAGCTTCGAGCAATCTGTTGAACTGGCAGCCTCTCTGGACCAACACTTTCACCTTCCCATCCGCTCTCAATTTCAGCGGTTCGCAGAGTAGCGCTTCATCCGCTCGTTATTACCGCGCGCGGCTGCCGTAGCCGCGGGTTCACCATGGTGGTTGAAAGTGTGTTTCAGTCTTCCTTGACTCATAATGAAAGCTTGCTGCCGACCCATTTGAAGGCGATAAAAAGCCGATATGAAGACGCTAACAATCACTGACGCGAAGAAGAACCTCGGAAGATGGCTGCAGGCCGCGGCTCGGGGTGACGACATCGGCATCGTGTCCGGCGCGGATGTGATCGCGCTCCGCAAAGTAGAAGTTGAATCCACGGATTACGCGTGGCGCGAGTATGGTGTCACCGATGCGGAGCTGGACCATTTCGAGGCCAGGTTGGATTCTGACTACGCGAGGCTTAAGAAACAGGGCAAGCTTATCGTGCTCACGCCGGATGACCTTAAGAAGAAGATGGGTCTTTGAACAAGCCGCTTATCATCAGACCGGAGTTGATCAAACAGCTCATGGCTCTGCCGCAAGCCCAACGGAAAGCTGCTTGGGAATCCCTCAGCCTCCTTCCAGAAGCGTTCGGTCATCCGCACGCCCATTCGGGTCTGGGAATCCGTAAACTTCGGCCCCATCTGTTTGAGTGTCGGGTCGGACTCGATCTCCGTCTCCTGTTCAAGGATCGGGAGATAGGTGTGGAGGTGTTCTGGATAGGTAACCACGACCAAGTGGGGGCATTCCTGCGCTCTTACAGTTATAAGTGATCCGCCGCGAACCTCCGCCTTCCAACTCAACGGCTTCCGGTTTTATCGGCACACAATTCTCTGCGAGCCGCCTACTTTGAGTTCTTTGTGGTTAATCAATTCCTGCTTCAGGTTGAAAGATTTCACTGTATCGTTCCGAAAGGCAGCGGGACGATGGTCGCAGGTGTTTCTCCGGACTGGCTGCGGAGTATGAGCGTGGTGCCGATTTGATTGGTTTCGCGGCGGACGTAGCCGAGCGCGATGTTACCATTGAGCAACGGCGAGGCGAGGACGCTGGTGAGGTAGCCGACTTCTTTGGCATCTTTAAGGAGTTTGTCCCCCTTGACGGGCAGGGGCGAGAGGTTGTCCGCGAGGCGGAGTCCACGGAGAGCCTTGGCCACTTGCCCGTAGGTGCGGATGCGCGCGATGACTTCCTGGCCGATGTAGCAACCCTTGGTATAGCTGACCGCGCTCGGATCGATGCCGGCCTCAGGCGGAAGATTCGTTTCGTCCATGTCCGCGCCGTAACGAGGGATCCCTGCCTCCAAGCGCGCGGCTTCGAGCGCCCGCCAACCGCAGATCGCGCCGCCGGCTTGCCGGACAGCAGCGATAGCTTTGTCGAAAACGGCTCCAAGGCTCGCTTGTGGAACGAACAGATCAAACCCTTGAGTGCCGCTACGAGCGTGTCGAATGATGTAGATCTCACCAAGAGTTTCATCCTTCACAGACACGTGTGTTCTCTCCTTCGCCGGCAGTGCGGAAACCAGCGCCATCTGTTGCAGCGCATCGCCAGCACGCGGCCCTTGAATGCTCAAGAGTCCGTAGTGCGGTGCGACATCCACGATCTGGACGTCGTCCGCGATGATGTATTTGTCGAGGCGTTGCGTGATGGCGCTGGTCAGGCCGGGCTCGAAGTCGAGGAGAAGTTCATTTTCAAGCGCGTAGATGTTGAGATCGCTCACCATCTTTCCCTTGGCGGTGACCAGCGCGGCGTAGCATCCGTCGCCTGTCTTGAGTTTCGCCACGTCGTTCGTGACCTGTCCATTGAGGAATCGCTGGCGATCTCCTCCAACGAGGCAAATGCGACTGCGGCAACTCAGGTCGATGACGACCGCGCTATTTCGGAGCAACCGATGCTCGTCCAGAAAGCTGCCGTAGTGCTCAACAACTTCGATGTCGCCGATTTCTCCAAAGGTGGCGCCCAGTTGCTGGTGAAACTCATGAAGTGGAAGAGGAGTCATTGTATGCGTGATTCGATGCCTGTCTGGCACCGCCGATCCTAGCGCAATGCCTTTCCCGATACAGGCTCAAAGAAATGCGCGCGGTCCATCCGGAGTGCGACATGAACTGTGGCACCGCGAGTGATTTGCATGTCTGGTGCCACGCGGGCGGTGAGACAAAGCGATTGGGCCATCAATTGAAGATGAGTTTCGTGGCCTAGAGTTTCGATCCGATCGACAACGGCCTCGAAGTCGAAATGCTGTTGGCAGCCATCGGACAATGGGTGAACTTCGATGTGCTCTGGACGCAGTCCCATGAGAAGTGGTGTTTCAACCTGGTGACGAAGGGCGGTATCGGGAACGCCCGGCAGAAAGAGTCGTAGTGCTGGTTGATCGGCTGATTCGCTGACGAACAACCAACGCGCTCCATCAGGAACGATGCGTCCGGGAATCAGATTGATCGCCGGCGTGCCAATGAAGCCGGCGACGAAGGTGTTGACGGGATGATGGTAGAGATCGAGAGGCTCGCCGATTTGTTGCAGCTCGCCCTGGTGCAGGACGGCGATCCGATGGCCAAGGGTCATCGCCTCGACCTGATCATGCGTCACGTAGATCATGGTTGTTCCCAGGCGGCGGTGGAGGGTGAGCAGTTCACCCCGGAGTTGCGTGCGCAACGGGGCGTCCAGATTGGACAGGGGTTCATCCAGCAGAAAAACCTTGGGTTGGCGAATGATCGCGCGACCAACAGCCACCCGTTGTCGCTCGCCTCCCGACAGGTCCGCCGGCAACCGATCCAGATGGGAGCTGATTCCCAGAAGTTCAGCCGTGGCGCGGACCGCGCGGTCAATCTCCAGGTGCGGCACCTTTCGCAGTTTCAAAGGAAACGCGAGATTGTCGTAGGCCGTCATGTGCGGATAGAGCGCGTGATTCTGGAAAACCATCGCCACGTCACGATCCTTGGGATCGACATCGCTCATGTCTCGTGAATCGATGGAGATGGCCCCGGAGGTCGGGCGCTCCAATCCCGCGATCAACCGCAGCAGAGTCGATTTTCCGGAGCCGGATGGCCCAACAATCACCAGCAACTCGCCAGGCCGGGCATCGAACGAGACGTTGCGGAGCGCGTGTATCTCCACTCCTTTGGAAGGATGGAAAGTCTTGCTGACATTTTGAATGCTGACTGGAGCCATGATGGGTGAGTTTGGAAGGCGGGTGTTGTTCCGTCGAGTTTCTCGATTCGACGCAGTTCAAACTTGTCGCAGTTTCATGCTCACGGCGAAGAAGGAGATGCCGGCATCTTGAGCCACAAAGAGGTTGGTGAAATCGTCCTTTCCTTTGAACGAAGTTTGGTTCAGTGGTCCCGCCTCTGTCAGGGCGAAAGGGGTCTTTTGCCATGCACCGTCAAGCGACGATCGCGACAGGACTTCATACTCGATGTTTTGGAAGGCGAGGAACTGGAGCCTCACCCGCCCGGGAGTGGTTTGAAGCGTCGTGCTGGTGACGGAGAATCCGCGGTCGGGAACTTCGATGGTGAGTGTATCCACTCCATCAAATCTCGTGACGAATTGCTGAAGCGGAGCACTCGCGGGCCCGGCGAGGCGAGTCCCATCGAACGCGAATCGGGAGTTGTGGCAGCGGCACTGGGTGATCCGGGTCGTCGTGTTCGCGAGCGGCAGGATGCAGCCTTCGTGAGTGCATTCAGCACTGACCGAGAAGAACTGGTTCTTGTCGTCTCTATTCACGAAGAGCACGGGAAAGATGCTGTTGTTGGTGGTGCCGCTGACCAGGCTGGTGCTGATCCGGACGGAACCGAAGGCTTTACCAAGGGCGGCAAAGTCCGAAACGTTGATCTTAAGAATGGCGGTGGATTCATCCGCGGTTGAGCTGATGTCGCCCAGAACGAAGCCTGTCCAGGGAGCTTCGAGCGCGGCTGAACTCGCGCTCAAGATGACGAAGGTCTTGATGAAGTTGCGCCGATTGATTCCTGACGATGGCTCGTTACTCAACATGGGCATACTTTAGCCGAGATCATTCCCGACTCCAATCAGGATTCGTCAGCCTGTCTCGACAAGCGGTTGACCGGGTGGCAACGTGATGCCGTGAGTTCGATAAAACTCGATCAATTGCGGGAGTTGTTGCGGTCCTACGGATCGTGCCTTGTCGCCTACTCGGGCGGAGTGGACTCGGTCTTCCTGGCGTATGTGGCGCATGAAACCCTTGGCGATCGAGCCCTGTCTGCCATCGCCGACTCGCCCAGCCTTCCGCGAAGAGAGCTGTTTGAAGCGCTGGAAATCGCAGAGAAGTTTGCGTTTCCGGTGCGAGTCGTTCGCACGAGTGAATTTCAAAATGCCGAGTATCTGGCGAATCCGGCGAACCGTTGTTACTTCTGCAAGCACGAGCTGTTCACGGAACTGGCGCCGCTCGCACGGAGTGAAGGCTTTGCCGTAATCGCTTATGGCGAAAACGCGAGCGACATCGGGGATCATCGGCCTGGTGCCAGGGCGGCGGCGGAATTTCAAGTGCGCGCTCCGCTGAAGGAAGTCGGGCTGACCAAGGCAGAGATCCGGGAATTATCCGCACAGTTGGGATTGCCAACCGCCGACAAGCCCCAGCTCGCCTGCCTGAGTTCGAGGATCCCTTACGGAGAAGCGGTCACGCCCGAGAAACTGCGGATGATCGAGGAGGGTGAGAACGTTCTGCGCGACCTGGGATTTCACGATGTGCGGGTCCGCCATCACGAGTTGAAGGGCGGTCACCTCGCGCGGATCGAAATTGGCTCGGCGGAAATGAAGCAGATCTTCGAGGTGTTCGAGCAAGTGAGTGCCGCTCTTAAGAAGGCGGGTTATCAGCACGTGACGCTCGACCTCGAAGGTTACCGGAGAGGGAGCATGAACATTGGGTTTGTGCTTCCAGCGCTCACGTCGGTGAAGCAGCAGCCTGCATGAGTTGTTCGTGAGTTGATGGCACCCAGGCACAATCACGAGCGACTTCAGGATCCACCAGCCGCTTTCGCGCCGCTCATGAATTTCGTCCCGCCTTTGGTCTCCCATTCGGCTGCGGTGAGGTAGCCGGCGTCGATGGTCAGAGTGGTGCCGGTGATTCCCGACGAGTCATCGCAACTCAGAAACAGAATCGATTTTGCCACGTCGTGGGGTGTCAACGGGACTCCCATCGGGACCCGACGCAAGCGTGCAGCGAGGGCGGCTTCGGGATCAGGCAGGACGTTTAAGTGTTCGCGAAGCATTGGAGTGTCCGTGATCCCCGGACAGACGCAATTGCATCGGATGCCGTCCGCAGCGTAGTCCAGCGCGATGGATTTGGTAAGGCCGACGATGGCGTGCTTGGTGGTGGTGTAAACCGGAGTCAGCGCCTGCCCGACAAAACTGCTGATGGAGCCGACGTTCACTATGTAGCTTCGCCCGGCCCGACGCAGGTGAGGCATCGCATGCTTCACCGCGAAGAACATTGACTTCACATTCACCGCCATCACGTGATCCCACTCGCGTTCGGTGTACTTGTGCAGCGCTTTCACGTGAACCATCCCGGCGTTGTTGACAAGAATGTCCAACTTTCCAAAGCGCTTGACCGTTTGCCGAATGGAATCGCGCACCTGCCGTTCGCTGCTTACGTCACAACGGATCGGGAGAGCTTCCCCTCCTTCCGCTTTCAGCCCGGTGGCAATGCGTCGGCTTAAAGCCACACGCCGGCCCACGAGCGCGACCTTGGCGCCTTCACGCGCAAACAACCGCGCCGTGGCCTCGCCGATCCCTGACGTCGCTCCGCTGATCCACGCGATTTTGCCTTCGAGTCTGCCCATACGCTTTGATAAATATTCTAAACCTGTTTCCGAAACCGCTCCCATTTCGTCTTGAATCGCGGGCTATCGAAGACTTCGGGGTTCAAGGTGGTGCGCGGTTTCGTTCCGAGCGAAAGGTCCACCATCACCTGGCACGCGGCACGTCCAATGTCGCGGAACATCTCGTCGGTCCATGCAATGCTGTGAGGCGCGAGCAACACATTGTCCAATTCGCCGAATCGATGCGGCGCAGTGACGGGTTCGTGCGCGAAGCAATCGAGAGCCGCCCCCGCAATGCGCCCGCTCTTCAGCGCCTCGAACAACGCATCCTCGTCCACGATCCCGCCACGAGCGGTGTTTAGAAGGTATGCGTCTGGTTTCATCAGGGCCAGCTCGCGCGCTCCTATGAGACCGCGAGTCGTCTCCGTCAGCGGACAGTGGATCGAGACGAAGTCCGCCTGACGGAACAACTCTTCCAAGCTGACAAGTTGCACGCCCTGCTCTGCCGCTTTCTCGGCGCTGAGGAAGGGATCGAATGCCAGCGGTTGGTTCATGCCGAACCCGCGTAGCAGTTCGATGGTCTTGCGCGCAATGCCGCCGAGACCAACGACTCCAAGCGTGCGATCGCGCAGTTCGCGGCCCATATACTTCGAGCGCTCATCCCATTGGCCGGTTCTAAGGAGCCCATCCTTGATGCGCATGTTGTGACTCAGGGCAATCATCCATCCGATGGTCGCCTCCGCCACGGGCCGATCCACCGCGCCAGCCGTGATGGTGACGAGCACGTCGGCAGCGGTGCAGGCGTTCATATCCACCGCATCATAACCGACGCCAAACCGTGCGATGACCAGAAGGTTGTCTGCTTTCGACACGCTTTCCGCGGTGACCGCGGGCGTCAGGACGATCACACCTTGCGCGTTGCCGATCTGATCCGCGCCGATTTGCTTCCGGTGCTCCTGAAAAACGCGTTGTTCGATGTGCGGATGGTTCCGCAAAACGGACAGACCGAGATCGCGAAACTTCGGCTCGCCTGTGCTGTCGTAAAAATCAGCGGTGAGGGTGACGATGAAATTTGAAGCGCTCATAGTTTGATTCCTTTTGGGGTCATCTCAGGAGCAAGCGTAGGCAAAATGCCCCTGTCTTGTCCAACGACGCCGAGCGCCGCGTGAAGACTGCGCAAAAGCAGCCCGCTGTCTGAACCGACACCCAACATGCGGAACCCTTGATGGCGGCGCTCGGTCAAATTTTCATTGCTTGTTGCGATGATGCCGCAGTGTTTCCCATGAGCGCGAAGCATGTCCTTGATTGCCAGAAGTTCCTCGGCGATTCCCGGCCCCTCCCATTGTCCTCGATAACCCGCGGTTGAGGAGTAATCGGCCGGGCCGAAAAAGAAAATGTCCGAGCCATTGATCTGGCAAAGTTCTTTGATGTTCCGGCCAGCTACCACCGTTTCAATGATGGGTACGACCAGCACATGTTCGTTGGCCTCTTGCGTGTGCTCCATGAAGCACTGTCCCCAACCTGTGGCGCGCTCCGCACCGATGCCCCGGACACCCTCGGGCGGATACATGGCGAACGCCACCGCTTGTTTGAGTTGTTGCGCGGTTTCGATCCAGGGAACGACGACGCCGTCCGCGCCGATGTCGAGGACGCGCTTGATCAGGCTGCCGTTCAACTCGGCGATGCGCACCAGCACAACTGTTTCGCTGCGGACGGTGGAGCGGACGTGTTCGAGGAGTTCTTTCCAGTCGAGGTGGCCGTGCTCGGCGTCAATAACGATCCAGTCGAGCCCGAGCGCGACCGCCATTTCAGTAATGCTCGCGGACTCCAACGTGACCCAGAGTCCGTAAACAGGTTGATCGGCAGCCAGTTTTCCCCGGAGCTTCTTGATGGCGGAGGTTTTCATTGTTTGTCCCGATGGGCGGCGGCTGCAAAAATGGGGAGTTAAAACTGATCGCGAAATGAGTGCATGATCAATGCCAGGGCTGAACGCCGGACGAATCACTCCAACTGGGGATCGGCGATTGAAGTCCACCTTCGATCCAGAGGAAGCGGCCATTGACTGAGGCTGCTTCATCGCTCAACAAGCGGAACACAAGATCAGATGCCCGCTGCGGATCGTCACCGCCGGTCTGTTCCACCCACTGGACCCATTTGCGATAGCCGTCCGCTTCCGGCCCCATCCCTTCGGCTTCGGTGCGAATGGAGGCCCACATCTCCGTTTTCACATCGCCGGGGTGAAGGACATTCGCGGTCACGCCGGTCCCTTCCAGCTCGGCGGCGAGGTGTCGCGTGAATTGATTCAAAGCCACCTTGCTTGTGCCATAAGCGCTGTTGAGAGGGCCGGGCGGGTGGAGCGAGGCGGCGGAAGTGAAGTTGATAATCCGGCCCCACCGCTCCTGGATCATTCCGCCGACAAAAGCGCGACAGGTGAGATAAGGGCCGAACAGATTGACCGCCGTCGTTTCAATCCATCGCTGCGGGTCGCTGTCTTTGACGAGCTGGATCGGCCCGAAAACTCCCGCGGCATTTACAAGTATCGAAACCAACCCATGGCGTTGTTCGACTTTCTCTTTCAACACCTCCACGGCTTCGAGCCGGCTGACATCGGCTGGAATCGCCAGCGCTGCGCCACCGGTTTGCTTGATCGCTTGCACGGTCTCTTCGAGTTGTTCCGCATTTCGGGAAACTGCGACCACCTCCGCTCCGTGCGCAGCCAGATGAATCGCTGTTTGCCGGCCAAGGCCGCGCCCTGCTCCGGTGACCACAGCCACTTTGCCTTTCAACGAAGCGATCACCTTGATTTCGCCTTCAACTTTGCCTTGGGTTTGCCCGCCGCAGTCTCCAAATGGAAAATCTCCTGCAGCGGACCGGCATCAACTTTCCCGTCGGAACGGAATTGCATCAGCGGTTTCATGCACTCGGCCCACTCGTCATGAATCCTGGAACTCCAAAGTTTGTCCCAGGCTTTTTCGTCATAAATCTCGGAATAAAGGAAAAGTTGCAGATCGCTCTCGAAGGTGGTGATCCGGGCGATGCCGCATTGCTCGATTTCCCGCACAAGCTCCGACCAGATTTTATCGTGGTAATGTTTGTACTTGGCGAACGAGCCCGGCTTCAATCGCAAGGTAAAGGCACGACGAATCACCCGGGGCTTCTTCTTCTGGCTGCGTGATTTCACATCAATCCTTTCTGGGTGGCTTCCTCATTTGCCGTCCGCTGGAGCGCGGCGTTCACGCCGCTTCAATCAGCATTGCAGTAGGCGGCTTGAGGCGGGCTGAAGCCCACGCTCCGAAATGAGCAGGGAACACTGAGCTTTTCTTCATTGTTTGGTGGTTCGGATTATGAATGTTCAGGAAACGGTTCATCATCAGCGCAGCACTCCGCCTTTCTTTCCTTCGCCGGGCAAGTCGAGCAAATAAATCTGATTCACGGTCTTGAAGCGCGCGTGGTCGGTGAATTCCCAAACTACCTTCTTGTCCCGCGTCACTTCGAATGCCTGCGGTTGTTTGCCCATGAACTCACCGGGAAGATAATTGCAGATGATCGTGTTTCCATTCGGGAGACGCTGGCATCCGGCGGGCAGTCGCAGGGGATTACCCGGCGCTTCATTCTCTCCAAGCTGCCACACGGGTTTCAAGTCCTTGTCGAGTTCGATGACCTTGCCCGCTGTCCCGAGTGTGATGAGCAGATGCCCGTTGGGTAGCTTCACGGCCGCGTGGGGAAATCCGTCCACAGGGATTTCCCGGAGCAACGTTCCTTCGGGTGAAAGTTCTGCGATTTTCTTTTCGTCCATCAGGCAGACCCAGTAGTGACCATCGGACGTCTTGCGCGTGCCTCGAAATTGGTGGCCCATGTTCTTGGCTTGCGAGGCGACTTTGATCTCCTTCGCGATTTGGCCGTCGCGCCCGGCCTCGACCAACCTGCTGAGGCCGCATTCCGCCACGAGCACCCGTCCGTCCGGCAACGGCTGGCAGGAGTGGCATTGCGCCTTTTCGGGTGTCTTGTATTCCCAGACGATCTGTTTGGCGTGTGACACCTCTTGGGCGCCATTACGATAGCAAACGAGAACATTGCCATTCGAGAGCATCCAACAATCCTGCGGCGTCTGCACAGGGAATTCCCACTCCACCGAGCCATCCGCAGCGATGATGGCTACTTTGTTGCCCTGATAATCACAGCAGAGGAAACGGTGACGGATGGACGCCGCAGCCTTTGTTTCCAGATGGAAGCCGGTCAATGCAAGTCCAAGGGCGGAAACGGTTCGACACGTAAAGTCGCGCCGGGTGAGAAGTGATGATGGTATCATAGCGTTGTTCACAAAAAGGAATTCCCCGGTATTTAGCAGCACATTCCACGTCTGCGCGAGATCAAAGTTCTTTGCGCCGCCGTGTGAGCAAAAGAGTTTGTTTCATTACGTAACTCTGCGCGACTGCAGAATGGATACCACGCAGAAGATGGCATTCGCGTTCATAGAAATGTTCCGTGAAAGAAATCACGCCTTCGTGCGATTATATGAGCGGTGCAATCCGCCCGGAAGATTTCCGCCGGGGATGAGTTCATCCCCACGCGACTGAGCCTGCTGAGCCGTCTCAAGCACTGGGACGATCAGGAGAGTTGGCGCGACTTTTTCGACACCTATTGGAAGTTCCTCTACAGCATCGCGCTCAAGGCCGGCCTTTCGGACGACGACGCGCGGGACATGGTGCAGGAAACCGTGGTGGCCGTGGCCAAGGGGTTGCGAGAGGGACGCTTCAAAGCGGCGGAAGGCAGTTCATTCAAGGCGTGGCTCAAGTTGATCGTCCAACGGCGCGTTGCCAGTCACCTGCGCCGTCGCCGCCTGCCTTTCGCCGAACCTGCGCCCGGCGGCGATGACACCTCGCGGACGCCCGTCGTGGAAAAGATTTCCGCGCCCGAGGCCAGCGTCGTGGGTGAGGTGTGGGAGGAAGAATGGGCAAAGACCCTCGCCGACGCCGCGATAGAACGCGTGAAACAGCGGGTCGGCGCGAAGCAATTCCAGATGTTCGATCTATACGTGATGAAGGAATGGCCCGTGTGCGAAGTTGCGAAGACGCTCCATGCCAACATCGCGCAGGTATATCTCGCCAAACACCGTGTTACCTCAACTTCGCTCATCAAACAGGAGACAAAAAAACTGCGAAAGCGGGTTCTTCAAACTTTAGCGTTGGGATTTTCATTGAGTGAAATCAGGTTAAGCGGATGCAAGACATACAACTTTATCAGCAGCTTTTGGGATTGAGTGGGCCGTGGGAAGTGGGGCGAGTGACCTTGAAGCGGGAGGCGCAGGAGAT
>SIBF01000206.1 GCA_009695275.1 Pedosphaera sp.
TTAACCACCGCCGCCCATGACCAAACGCTCCAGCATTTATGTGAAGAACTGACCGCCACCGAAACAATTTTCCCAGGCACCGAACTGCGCCTGATCTTTGAAATAGTGGGCTCAATCCAATTCCACCCAAGTCCGGGGGTGTGAGTCTGAGTCTTGGTTTTTTATCCGTGTTCATCCGTGTCCATCCGTGGTTAAAATCTTTTCCAGATGACTGAAATTCCTAAAGCCTACGAACCGCAGTCCGTGGAGGACAAATGGTATGATTTCTGGCTGAAGCAGGGTTGCTTCACTGCCGACCCCGCGCGCGTCAGCGAAAAACGCCCCGCGTATTCCATCGTCATCCCGCCACCCAATGTGACTGGCGTGCTTCACATGGGACACGTCCTCAACAACACCATCCAGGACATCCTCAGCCGCAAGGCGCGCATGGACGGCAAAGAAGTCCTCTGGCTCCCCGGCACCGACCACGCAGGCATCGCCACTGAGGGTATGGTCGCCAAGCAGCTCCGCAAGGAGGAGAAGAAGGCCAAACAGGACATCGGACGCGAGGAGTTCATCAAACGCGTGTGGACGTGGAAGGAAAAGCACGGCGGGATCATCATCGCGCAGCTCAAAAAACTCGGCTGCTCCTGCGACTGGACGCGCGAACGCTTCACCATGGACCCTGATTACGTGCGCAATGTGCAGCGCGTGTTCGTGGATCTCTACAAGAAGGGCCTCATCTACCGTGGCAAGCGCATGGTGAACTGGTGCCCCGCCACGCAGACCGCCCTGTCCGACGAGGAAGTGGAAATGAAACCGCAGAAAGGTTTCATGTATCACTTCAAAGTGCAGGTGGTGGACCCTGGGAGCGCTGGCGTCCCGCCGGCGGGTTCTCAAGCAGCAAGGCAACACGCCGGCGAGACGCCGGCGCTCCCAGGGCCAGACGGCAAAATCTGGCTGACCATCGCCACGACGCGCCCGGAAACCATCCCCGGCGACACCGCAGTGGCCGTGAACCCGAAGGACGCGCGTTACGCGCATCTCATCGGCAAGCACATCGTGCGACCGCTCCCCGCAGAATTGCCGCGCGAGCAGAAGCTCATCCCCATCATCGGCGACGAGCACGTGGATTTCGAATTCGGCACCGGCGTGCTCAAAGTCACGCCCGCCCACGACAAGGCGGACTTCGCGATCGGCGCGCGCCACAAGCTCCCGTTGATCGACATCATGAATCCCGACGCGACCATGAACCCCCTGGCGGGGGGGGCACTTGCTGGGTTGGATCGGTTCAAGGCGCGCAAAGTCGCCGTGGAACTACTGCAGGAACAGGGCGTGCTGATCGAAGAGAAGCCCTACGAAAACAACGTGGGCTTCAGCCAGCGCGCGGACGTTCCCATCGAGCCGCGCCTGAGCGAGCAATGGTTCTTGAAGTATCCCGCCGTCGAGCAATCCAAAGCGTGCGTGGAGCAAACGAGCATAATGGAAAAGGCCGCTGTCGTAGTGACTGCGACCGGACGCGAACTCGCTGGTGCCACCATCAAGGAACTCCGTCGCTCCGCGCTGGCCTACGCCCGCGCTCATGGATTCCTTGGTCAGCCGTTCAAGAACCGGGATTCCGGAATCGAGCTTCGGGTGGGTCGCCAGGGGCTGTCACACGCGTTCAGCAATCTCGGAGTCGCCAACATCAAGGCTGTGGCCGTCCTGCCTGAACTGATCCAGAAGGCAGTCTGGATTTCTACTGAACCGCATGAGCCGAGAAATCCCCAAGTCAAGCAGGTCCACCGTTTTGTGGCGGCACTATCATTGGGGGGGGGACTCCACAGCGTCGTCATCACAGCCAGGGAATTCTTCGACGGCACCGTCCACTATGACCACAAGGCAAAAAAAATCGCGTCCGGTGGTAAATCTCTGGAAGCGCATCCCCGTGAGGGGAAGTTGGACACCCAGCCTGCACCGAACGCTGAGGTGAAGGTGCGCGACCTGTTGGCAGATGTCAACCGGCTTGACCACAGAATGAAGTTCCATCCAGACCGCTGGGCGAAGGTGTACGACCACTGGCTGACGAACATTCAGGACTGGTGCATCAGCCGCCAGCTTTGGTGGGGACATCGGGTGCCAGTGTGGACACTCAAATTTTCTGCCGAAGCTGCCAAGGCATCCACCGCTCCCCAGATTCGGTGTGTCCTCGATAAAGCGGTTCCATGTGATTTTGCTATTGAGCGAATGGCCGGGCGAGATGGGGAGGAATCCGTTGTTCGGGTCCATCGCAATTCAGAGACTGGCGAGGTCACGCTTATGGCGGCGACTGATTCTCCCGTCGAAGCAGACGTTCTTGATAAACTCGGCTTCGCCCAAGACCCTGACGTCCTCGACACCTGGTTCAGCTCGTGGCTCTGGCCGTTTGCCACGATGGGCTGGCCCGAACAGACGCCCACGCTGAAGGCGTTTTACCCGACCACCGACCTCGTCACCGCGCCGGAAATCATTTTCTTCTGGGTCGCGCGCATGATCATGGCGGGCTACGAGTACATGGGCGACCTGCCGTTTAGGAACGTCTATTTCACTGGCATCGTTCGCGACAAACAAGGTCGCAAGATGTCGAAGTCTCTCGGCAACTCACCGGACCCGCTCGACCTCATCGCTAAATATGGAGCTGATGCCATTCGCTTCGGCACGATGCGCAGCGCGCCGCTCGGTCAGGATGTGATGTTCGACGAGAAGGACGTCGAACTGGGCCGCAATTTCTGCAACAAGCTCTGGAACGCCTGCCGTTTCCGCCAGATGGTCGGCAGTGCCGACAGCCCAACTGAAGGGGAAATCAATCCGACTCTGCTGACCTCGGACGACAAGTGGATTCTCCTCCGTCTCGATCAAGCGATCTACGAAGTGAGCAACGCTCTTTCGAGTTATAACTTTAGCAACGCTGTGCAAACGCTCTACCGTTTCTTCTGGAACGAGTATTGTGATTGGTATGTGGAGGCCAGCAAGGCGGCGTTTGGACGAGTGGTGCCAGAAACTCCTCCCTCTCCCCTCGGAGGGGAGAGGGCCGGGGTGAGGGGTGGCAACGACAGAGATGTGGCGGTGATGCAGAGCACCCCACCTCACCCTGACCCTCTCCCCCCCGTCGGACGGGGCGGAGAGGGCACAGCAAGAATTGCCACCCCGGGTTCGGAAAACCTCCGCGCCAACAAACTCGCCGTCATTGATTTCGTCCTCGGCCACACACTGCGGCTGTTCCATCCGTTCCTCCCGTTTATCACGGAGGAACTCTGGCATGGCATGGGGTTCAGCAAGGACTTGCCTGAAAACCAGGGCGGCAAGACCATCATGTTCGCCCCATGGCCCAAACCTTTCAGCGCCGAGGAGAAGGCGCACTTTGGTCTCGACGACGCGGCAGACAAAATCGCCGCCGCAAAATACGAACTCGTCGGCCTTGGTCGTAACCTTCGCCGTGAGTTGAAACTTGACCCAGCCAAGAAGCTGAAGTTTGTCCTCAAGCCAGCCGGTGAACTGGCCGCCGCCGAAATAGAAGTGCTCAAGCTTCTGCTCAACGCCGAGGCAGTCGAGGTTGTCGCAAAAGCCTGGACACCCGACAAAGGCACGCCCGGTGCCGGCAACGCCCTTGGTGAACTTTACCTTCCCACCACGGGCTTGATTGACTTCGCCGCCGAGCGCGTCCGTCTTGAAAAGGAAGCCGAGAAGATCTCGGGGGAGATTGAGAAGGTGAGGCAGAAGCTCGCGAATCCGAACTTCACTCAAAAGGTTCCAACCTCCGTGCTCGAGGATCACAAACAACGACTGGCGGATTGGGAACTGAAGGTGAAGCAGGTCCGGGCTTCGCTGGATGCCCTCGCGTAACGAACTGTGAGGTTGAGTGCCGCTCGGATGAAGATCCAAAGCTGGAGGCACGCTGAATTTGTGAACCTGTCGCAGGGCAGAGCGGCCTGTAAATGCTCAGCGTCCGCCTTGTTTTTTCTGCAACCATTCCAGCGCGGCGTATTCCCCGTAGAGTTTCATGCGGTCGCAGAAGTTGATGATCTCCGCCTCGTTGGCATTGGCAAGTAGTTGGTCGAACAGGGGGTTCATCTCACTCAACACCTGTTTGCGCCCGTCGATGGCGGCGAGTTGATCCTTTACTGACATGGGGAGGAAATCGGGCTGTTGTTCCGGAGGCAACCGGGTCAGCAGTTCGTGCTCGACTGTCAGACCAATGGTCTGGTTGATGATGTAACGCGAACCTTCGCCAACGGTAAGTTGCTGACCCACGTTCCAGCCGAGCCGGGCGACCGCTTCAGCGGAGGCCGTATCGCCTGCCCCGAGATATCGCTGCTGCAAACCGCCCATCTCCTGCGCCAGTTCCTTCAACGGTTTGAGATGCGGCAACAAAGTGCCCGCCATGGCCACCGCCTTGGCTTCAGCCGTGGTCATGCCGGATTGCATGTAAATCTCCTCCATGTCCTGAAGTGTTCGCTCCGTGTAGTCAGAGAAACCCCGCTTGCCGGCCGCCTCGGCCAGTTCCTTCAATGCGAGTTCAGGTTTGCCGTCGCGAAAATAATCCCGAGCCGAGAGGTAGTTCGCCAGGGAATTTTCCGGCGCGGATTGCTTGAAGCGGTCCAGCCATTCGCGTTGCTGACCTGGGAAAACGTCCAGCGTAATGGTGTTGAGTTGCACGGCCGGATCGTTCGGATAGAGCACCGCCGCTTGCTTCAAGTATTCCCGGTCACCGGCGGCGTGCCAGGCGGCGAGCAAGCTTTGCGCGTTGGTCTTGTTCAAGGCTAGAAAAGCCTCGATTTGCTCGCGAGGCACATGTGTGACTTCTTCGTCCTGATCCAACAGGCGTTGCAAGAGGGTCTTAGTCGGCAGGCCGCCAGCGGCAGGAGAACGTGGAGCTGCTCTGGAGCGGTTCCGACCGACTGAGTGGAGCTTGAGATCCTGAGGTGTCGTCGCTTCCTCTTCACCAGGCGCTTCGGCTTCTCCTTGCAGCGAGGTTGGGGATTGCCGCCCCTCATGCGGAGTCAATCGCCGCCAGACAAAAAATCCGCAGACCACCACCATCGCGATTAGTATGGCAAATCGAGGTTTCATGAAGAGGCACGGTAAGTAATGCCAAAGTGGATACCGTGACGCAATTGGAATATGCCAGGGAGCAGTGATTGCCACGGCATTTCTCTTGTTCGCAAACTCTCCGGCAAGCTATCGTGAATTCCATGCGAAACAGACAATTCCCCCAAACGAGGTGCGTCGAATTCTTGGCGCTTGCTTCGATCTCGAGTGTTTTGTTTCTGACGGGCTGTTCGCGCCAAGATTCCGCCAAGGTCTCGCCGTCGAATGACCGGTCGCTTGTCCTCGCCCTTGCAGTTCTCGGCGAAAACGACGACGGAACGCCGAAAACGCTGCCGGGACAATTGGGGATCCTCACGCGCAAGGACGGGAAATGGAATCATCGAACCCTGGAGGACGCGGACAACAATGTTTTCCACAAGGCGATGGCCTTTGGATCTGAAGGATTGCTGACGCTCGGCGGGACGAAGGCGGTGGTGAAATTGTGGCGTCCCGATGGAACGCGAGAACTGCTTTGGGAAGCCGATTTCGGCGGCCAGTTCAGCCGCATGCGCGATGCGGAGGTTGGGAACATCTATGGCGATGGAAAGGCGGCCATTGCCATGGCCACGCATGACCAGGGGGTCGTGGCTGTGCTGCGCCGTGAGGCTTCCGGCCGTTTCAAAGTCGAGGAGCTGGACCGGCAACCGGACACCGTCGTGCATGAGATCGAGCTGGGCGACATGGATGGCGACGGGGTGATGGAGATTTATGCAACACCAACCGCTCCGAACAAGGTCGATGGAACGTCGCAGCCGGGCAAGGTGGTTCGTTACATCCCGGCGAAAGGCCACGGCCGGACGATCGTCGCCGATCTTGGTGACCGGCACGCGAAGGAGATTCTCCTCGCCGACCTGGACGGTGACGGCCGCGATGAGCTTTATGTTTCGGTGGAAGCGGTGTCCGGCGGCCGGGTTGAAATCCGGCGCTACCTGGCCAATACGGACCCCGGTCAAGGCGAGGTGGTCGTCACGATTGAAGACACCTTATGCCGCTTCCTTTCAGTCGGTGATGTGGACGGCGACGGAAAGAAGGAGATGATTGCCGCGGCGAACAAGAGCGGACTTTGGTTGCTCCGCCCGCACAACAACGGGCCCTGGGACAGAGAGTTGATCGATGGCGGGTCCGGCGGATTCGAGCACGCCTCCATCCTGCTCGACCTCGACGGGGACAAGCGGGACGAGCTCTACGTGGCCAGCGATAACCAAAAGGAAGTGCGGCGCTACGACTTGACGCCGAAAGGCTGGAGCCACGAGGTGCTGTTGAAATATGATGATAAACTGGGCCGATTCACCTGGAACATCATGGCCGTCCCCACGGCACTTCTTCCCGTGCCCGGCGTGGCGATCAAGGATACGGCCGCCGCCGCTACCTTCACGAAGCTTGATCCGCCGAAACCCAAGGAAACGCCGCCACCGGCCGTCGCCAAAACACCCGAGGAGCCCGAGAAACCAATCGAGCCTCGAGGTCTCCGGCTGAACTCAGGCGAGGCGGAGCCGGGATACGTGATCTACGCTCCGCTCTTAGGTGACATGACCTATCTGATCGATGCCAAGGGCATCGTCGTCCACACATGGAAAAGCGACTACGCGCCGGCGGGCACGATTTATCTGCTGGACAACGGCAACCTGCTGCGCGGCGCGAGGGAACCCAAGATTGAAGTTTTTAAGGGGGGCGGACAGGGCGGTCGAATTCAGGAGTTTTCGTGGGACGGAAAACTTTTATGGGATTGGAAATACGCCACAACCAATCATCTGCTGCATCACGACATCGAGCCGCTGCCGAATGGAAACATTCTCGCCATTGCGTGGGAGGCCAAGAGTGCGAAGGAGGCCAACCGTGTGGGCAGACGTCCGGACCTGACGCCGCAGGCCGGGATCTGGCCCGACCATATCATCGAGATAGAACCACGCCGACCCAACGATGCGCGCATCGTTTGGGAATGGCACATGTGGGATCATCTAATCCAGAACAACGATGCGGAAAAGGCTGGCTACGGAGATCCCTCTCAACATCCGGAGCTGGTTGATATCAATGGCGATGGTGAAGCTCCAAAGGTTGACCCGGCGGAGCTGGCGCGGCTCAAGGCGCTTGGTTACGTCCCCGCCGGCGCGAAGCAAAGCGACATTGGATCCGATCTGTTGCACATCAACGCGGTCGCCTACAACGCCGACCTTGATCAGATCGTGCTCAGTACTCCGAAGTTTAACGAAATCTGGATCATCGACCACGGCACCACGACGGCGGAGGCGGCCGGCCATTCGGGTGGGCGTTGGAAGAAAGGAGGCGATCTCTTGTATCGCTTCGGCAACCCGCGAGCGTATTCGCGGGGCGGCAAGGAGCAACAGACGCTCTTTGGTCAGCACGACATTCGATGGATCGAAAAGGGCCTTCCTGGCGCAGGACATCTCATGGTGTTCAACAACAACGCGAAGGGGTCGCCCGGGCCGCACTCGGAGATTTGGGAGTTTGTTCCACCAAAGCAAAATGACGGCTCGTATGTGGTCCCTGAGAAGGTCCCGTTCGGCCCCGCTGAACCAGTTTGGAAATACGAGGCACCCGATAAAAAGTCTTTTCACAGCGGTTTCATCTCGGGCGCACGGCGTTTGGCTGGTGGCAACACACTCATCTGCTCCGGTGCCGATGGCCGGATCTTCGAGGTGACCAGCGGAGGCAAGATTGTGTGGGAATACTGGGATCCCTACTCCGGACAAGTCCGGGCCGCGGACGGAGGGCAACCGCAACCTGTGGGCAAGAACACTTACGCTGTGTTCCGCGCCGCCAAGATTCCGCCTCAACACCCGGCACTTGCCGGCCGCGATCTGCAGCCGATCATTCCCCAGCCTCGTCCTGCGGCCACGGCCGAAGCCAAGAAGTGAAAGGTAAATTCACCGAACGGCGCGAACGCTTCACCAGACCGGTTAAGCATTCAGCTTGTGGTGGCGAATGGGGAGGTCGCGAATGCGCTTGCCGGTGGCGGCAAAGATGGCGTTGCAGATGGCCGGGATCATCGGCGGCACACCCGGTTCGCCCACGCCTGCGGGTGGCTCGGTGCTGGGCACGAGATGCACGTTCGTGAGGATGGGTGCTTCCTGCATCCGCGCCACCGGGTAATCATCGAAGTTTGATTGCACGATGGCCCCGTTGGCAGCCGTGATCTCGCCCATGAGCGCGATGCTCGCGCCGAAGACCGAAGCGCCCTCGAACTGCGACTTGACTCGATCCGGGTTGATGATTGTTCCCACGTCGGCGGCAATGTCCACACGCGGGATGCGAACTTTGCCTGCGTCGTCCACTTCCACTTCGACGACGGCGGCAACGTAGCTATAAAAGCTCCAGTGGGCTGCAATGCCCAAGGCGCGGCCTTTGACCGGCGGCTTCCTGGCCCAGCCGGATTTCTCCGCCGCCAGCTCGATGACGCGCCGCAGCCGCCCGGTATCGAGAGGGAATTTGTCCGCCATCGGACCGCGCTCTCCAAGATCGACCTTGCGCGACGGGCCCAGAAGGTCGAGCAGGTACTCGACGCGGTCGCGGTTGGCCAGGGCGGCCAATTCGTCGGCAAACGAGTGCACCGCGAAGGCGTGGTAGATGTTCGAAACCGAACGCAGCCAGCCGATGCGAACGTGGGCCTTGGCCGGACCGTTTTCCGCGCGATGGTTTGGAATATCAAACGGCAGGTTGCTCCATCCCATCCCTAATTCGAAGGGCTGTCCGGTAGTGTTCGCCGGATTGAACATCGCACCGATCGACGGGAAGGCGCACCGTTGCAGCCACGCCGTCGGTTTGCCTTTGTCGTCCAAGGCAGCCTTCAGGTACATCGCCGCGACCGAATGATAGTAATCGAAGCGGATGTCCTCTTCGCGGCTCCACGTGACCTTGACCGGCTTGCCCACCTGTTTTGAAAGCAGCGCCGCTTCCGCGACGTAATCGGGCTTGGACTTGCGCCCGAAGCCGCCGCCCAGCAAAGTGACGTGGCATTCGACATTCTTTTTGTCGATGCCCAGCGCAGCAGCGACGGTGTCCTGCACGGCCTGTGGATTTTGCGTCGCGGCGTAGATGACGACCTTGCCGTCCTTGAAATCGGCGACGGCTGCGGGCGGTTCCATCGGCGCGTGCGAAAGATGGGGCACGTAGTATTCGGCTTCGTGCGTTTTTCCGCCGCGGGCGAATTCCGCGTCCACATCGCCAATGTTGCGCGCAGCCTTTTGCGGTTTGCGGACGGTTTCGAGGAGCTGCTGTTTGTATTTGGCCGAATCGTAACCCGCATTTTCGCCCCCCTCCCATTGGACCTTCAGCTTCTCGCGGCCTTTCCACGCGGCCCAGGTGCTGTTGGCGATGACGGCGACTCCACCCAGCGGTTTGAATCCATACGGCGGAGTTAACGGCGGCAAGACGACGGTTTGCAGCACGCCCTTGACGGCTCGCGCGTCTTTGTCGTCGAAGTTTTTCAGCGTACCCCCGTAAACCGGCGATCGTTCGATGGAGGCATGCACCATCCCGGGCATGACCGCATCGATGCCGAAGATGCCTTTGCCAGCGCAGACATCGGTGACATCGATTGTTGGCAACTCTTTGCCAATGTAGCGATATTCCGCTGGAGATTTGAACTTGAGATCTTCCTTCTTCGGGACGGTTAGTTTGGCCGCATCCTGGGCCAGCTCGCCGTAGCCGAGCTTCCTGCCGCTGCTGTGAACGACTTGATGGTTTTGCGCTTTGCATTCGGCGACCGGCACGCCCCATTTATCCGCGGCGGCGCGTTCCAGCATCATCCGCGCACCGGCGCCGGCCTGGCGCATGGTGTCATAAAAATCCCGGATCGAACACGAACCGTCCGTGTTTTGATTTCCGTACTTTGCATCACCGACGGCTTGCTCGATCTTCACTCGATTCCAGTCGGCCTCCAACTCATCCGCCAGGACTGAGGGCAGGACGCTGCGAATGCCCGTACCCATCTCCGAACGGTGCGTCACAATGATGACGGTGCCATCCGTTTCGATTCCCAGATAGACGCTCGGCGACCAGGCCGCGGTCCCCGCATTGCCGGTGCTGCCCGGGCTGGATGCCGCCAGCGATTCTTCCGGCAGTAACCGGGCTGCCAGCACAAAGGCGCTGGCGGAAAATACGTTTCCCAAGAAGGTGCGCCGCGTGAGAACTTCGATCTGGTTCATTTCTTCGCCTCCACTGCCTGTGCGCCCGCAGCGACGGCCTTGATCGCCTCGCGGATGCGTTGATAGGTGCCGCACCGGCAAATGTTGAATTTCATTGCCGAGTCAATGTCGGCGTCGGAAGGGTGGGGATTCTTTTGCAGCAACGCAGCAGCTCGCATGATCTGTCCTCCCTGGCAGTAGCCGCACTGGGGCACATTGGCGTGCTTCCACGCCTGTTGCACTGGATGCGACGCCGTCTCGCTCAGGCCCTCAATCGTGATAATTTCTTTATCGGCCACGGACTCCATCGATTGCTGGCAACTGCGCAGGGCTGAGCCGTTCACGTGGACTGTGCAAGCGCCGCAAAACCCTTGCCCGCAGCCATACTTCGTGCCGGTCAAGTGGATCTCGTCACGCAGGTACCACAGCAAGGGCATTTCGGGGTCGCCGTCGAATTGACGGCGCGCTCCATTCACTTTCAGATTCATGATGTGCTCTGGGGTTCGAGGAATCCTGACTGACGGGCGCAGAATTACAAGCTTCGGGTCTCCTTTTGCTCGCACCGCGACAGCCTCGGGTCGAGCTTCGTGAACCTTGCGCAAGGCCGATTGAATGCGCGCCCGGAGCCGGTCAGACAAGTTGATCTTGGAGTTCGCATTCTCCTGACAGCGTTTCAGCGGTTCGTGCTGCCGGGGCTAAGAACCATCTCCGATCGGATGGCGACCCTACTGTTTTTCGTGCTCCAGCCGCTCCACTTCGCGTTTCAAGGCGGCGGCGATGCGGTGTTTGGCCAGGTAAACGCTGGCCGCACTCACGCCGAGGGTCTTCGCCACTCGCCGCAACGGCCATTCCCTGAGGGTGTACAATTCGAACATCTGGAATTGGCGCGGGCTCACGCGGGCTTTCACCCTTGTGATTGCGGCCTCGAAGAGATGCTTCTGCCATTGCTCGTCCCAGCACGCGTTCAGCTCCAGACTCGCCGGATCCGGCACGCGGTTGATCGTCGCGGTCCGTGAATCGTCGTCGCCCTCATCCCGAGCCCCCACTGCCATTGAATTAGATTGCAAGTGGTTTATAGTTAGATATTTACATTGTACAAATTGGACTGCGCACCTATTAGCCTCAGAAATCCTGACTTGTAGGGAGAAAAGGAAAGGGGTTCGTGGAAGAAGGAAGAGCCTGAGGTGCG
>SIBF01000207.1 GCA_009695275.1 Pedosphaera sp.
GCCGCTTCTACCCGTTCAACGCGTTCCGCTCCCTGCTTGGAATCGCAGGAGATGTAGCGGCTCCAACCTACGCTGGACTTTATTCTGGCGAATGGACGCACCCTAGCTGTTGCGGGTGAGGGTAACAACCGGATAGGCATGGATTCAACCATCCCAAGGTTCGGCTCCCGGTGCGGAAGCGCCCATTCCGGGGCTGGAGTATGCATGCAAGCGCGTGGGTTTTTCACCTGCCGAATTTCAAAGTTACGTCGAGCGGATGCGCGAGATGGTCACCGTTGTGGATGCGATCAGCCAATTGGCTGCCTGAAATCCTTCCGAGTCTGGCAAGTGGGAGGCTGATCCCGCCGCGGCGTACTTGCTGACGAACTCAAAAGAGCAGTTGAAACCACGGATGAGGAACGTTCGCGCGGCGCAATTCTCAGCCTATTTTTTCAGAGACTCGATCAGGCGTTGGGTGATGGTTTCGACGGTGATGCTTTCAGCCTCGGCGCGGTAATTGATCAGGATGCGATGCCGGAGGACCGGGAGGGCGAGCGCTTGAATGTCTTCGACGGCCGCATGGCTCTTGCCGCGCAACAGGGCGCGCGCCTTGGCTCCGAGCACAAGAAATTGAGCGGCACGCAGACCCGCTCCCCAACTGACCCATTCATTGATGTAGTCGAGGGAGTCTTTTTGTTTGGGCCTTGAGGAGGCCGCCAGTCTGACGGCATATCGAATCACATCCTCGGCGATCGGCACTTTACGGACGACGTCGTGGAACTGGAGCACGTCTTCGCCGGTGAAGAGCGGTTGGATGGGTTCAGGGCGACGGCCGGTTGTCTGCGCCACGACTGCCACTTCGTCTTTTTCAGGCAGGTAATTGATCATCACATTGAACATGAAGCGGTCCAGTTGCGCCTCGGGCAGCGGATAGGTGCCTTCCATCTCGATGGGGTTTTGAGTGGCGAGAACAAAGAATGGCTCTTCCAACACATGCCGCACTCCTGCGGCGGTGACTTGATGCTCTTGCATGGCTTCGAGCAACGCAGCCTGAGTCTTCGGAGGGGTGCGGTTGATCTCGTCCGCGAGGATCATGTTTGCGAAGACGGGTCCCTTCACGAAGGTCATCTTCCGTCCTTCCTCGGTGTCGGTCAGGATTTCAGTGCCGATGATGTCGGCAGGCATCAGGTCTGGTGTGAACTGAATGCGCTGGAATTTGAGGTGGAAAATCTGGGCGATGGATTTCACCAGAAGAGTCTTGGCCAGTCCTGGCGCACCGGTGATCAGGCAGTGGCCGCCGGCGAATAGCGCGATGAGCATCTCTTCAATGACATCCTTCTGGCCGACGATGACCTTGGAAAGTTCGGTATCGATGCGGGTGCGGCTCGCGAGGAGATGTTCCACGGCTCGTTGCTCGTTCTGGTAGGGAGTAGTTGGGATTTCCACGGTTATGCCTTTTGCGCGGTTTAATTACATTGGTTCCGGCTGTCGCGCCAGCTTTCGTTATTGGAATCAGCGGAACAAAAGCGTCGCATTCCGCGAGTGCAAAGCGCATCTTGCCGCCGTTTCCATGACGACAGCCGACAGGACACTTCAACACCAGTTCGCGCGCGGAGTTTTCCTCGCATTGAGCCTTTTCCTCATCCCATGCTCAGGTATGGCCCAGTCTCAAGTCTCGATTGCCCAGGAATGGATGCGCGCGGCACCGGCCGTGCCTGATCTTAAGTTGCCCGCGACGCGCCCGGCCTGGGAGAAACAGCGCACGGAGATTCGCGGCACCCTGACGCGACTCCTTGGCGATCTGCCGCCCCGCCCATTAGATCCAAGGGCGCAGACGATCTCTCGCGAGGATCGAGGCGACTACAATCTGGAGAAATTCCAGTTCGATAATGGAGCTGGCGCCAAAGTGCCAGGCTACCTGTTCCTGCCGAAACGAACGGGCAAGGTTCCCGCCATCCTCTGGTGTCACTGGCACGGCGGACAGTACGATAACGGCAAGGAGGAATTATTGCGCGCGGAGCACACGCCAGAGATGCCGGGACCGACACTCGCAAAACTGGGTTTCGCCGTAATGGGAATTGATGCCTACGGTTTTGGAGAGCGAAATGGCAAAGGACCCGGTGGCTCCGAAGAGAAGGGCGGGGCAGGGGAGATGACGGCGAGCAAGTTCAATTTGTGGATGGGACGTTCATTGTGGGGCATGATTCTCCGGGACGATCTGATGGCGCTCGACTACTTGTGTTCGCGTCCGGAAGTGGACGCGTCTCGCGTGGGTGCAACCGGGATCAGCATGGGGGCGACGCGCACCTGGTGGTTGATGGCGCTCGACGAGAGGCTGCGAGCCGGCGTGGCCGTCGCATGCTTGACGCGGTACCAGGATTTAATCGCAGCGGGCGGTCTGAAACATCACGGCATTTACTATTTTGTCCCTGGCATGTTGCGGCAATTCGATACCGAGGCGGTGATTTCACTCGTGGCTCCACGCCGGCTCCTGTGTCTGACTGGCGATGAAGATGCCGGATCGCCGTTAGTGGGGGTACGGAAGATTGAGGAGCAAGTCCGTCCTGCTTACGAACTTTACGAAGCTGGTTCAGCGTTCGAGAGCGTGATTTACCCAAAGACCGGTCACGTGTACACCCCCGACATGTGGCAGCGGATGGTCCGGTGGATGGGGGATAGCTTGGATCGATAGTGATTTGGGACGTCGGCCCTCGGCTTGGAGCGGGAGGTGTCCAATTTTTCCTGGTTGATCCTGAATGTGGACATTTTGACCGCATTACCTCTGAATTGAACAGGTCGGCGCTGTAGGAAAGCACTGACAGGGCTTGTCTTGGCTGGCTGACATTGACTTGGCATGACCTTTGCCTTGCGTGTGATTCTGTAGTCGAGATCACTATGAGACAGAAGAATTTGCCGGGAGGGACGGATTTGGAGAGGCGCAGGTCATCGCGTCTTGGCTGGAGTGCGGTTCAAGCGCTCGGCAGGATCATGGGCTGTTTGCTCATTGGCGTGGCGATTGGGGTGGAAGGGGCCGCACCACCTGCGTGTTCTGCAACTTTAACGACGCCCATCGCTGACATCTCGGTGAGTTTTCCCCAGACGTTTAACTGGACATTGGCAGGTTGTGCCGGGGCGCAGATCGCATTTGCCACGACCGGGGTTCTTCCTGATGAGGCGTATGTGCCGGACCCGATCGGAACATCGCTCACAGTTTCCGAATCAGAATGGGCAACCATTCGTGATACGCTTGATCCGGGGCATTCAATCGAGGTCTTTTATTGGACTGTCGTGGACGCTGATCCGCAAACGTTTCTCGAGCTGGCTCTGTGGCGGCCTTTTTACATCGTTTCACAAATTCCCGACATCAAACCATCTCCCTTATCGGGCAGTTCAGCGGTTATCGGACAGTCCTTCAGTCTTCACTTGGATGTACAGTATGATGTGTTGAGCGATGGGGTGTTGCAGGTGGACGTGCATGACGCGGATAACTCCACGAAGGTTCAGAACTGGGTGGCGATCAGCCAGCCGGGGCGTGCGACGCGGGGTTTTGACATCAATTTCACTCGCAATGCGGTGGGTTCACGGGCTTACACGGTGACGGCTCTGTTTCGTCCGAACGTGGCGACTGGACCTTTAACGGGTGTGAATCAAGATGATCTGGTCATGACGGCGCCGAGTTACGCGGTAAACTGGAACGCGCCGTCGGACACATCCAACCCCACGATGACGATTTCCACCCCGACATCGAATCCCACACTCTCGACTACTACTGGTTCCATCAATCTCACAGGAACTTCGTCCGACGATGTCGGAGTGGTCCAAGTCCTGTGGTCGAATGATCGCGGAGGGAGTGGCTCTGCCTCGGGCACGACCAGTTGGGCCATCAACACGCTGGCACTTCAGCCCGGAATCAATGTGCTGACAGTTACGGCGCGGGATGCCGTGGGTAATCTTGGATCGCACATCCTCACCGTGACTTATAACGTTCCCGACACGACCAAGCCGTCGATTTCAATTTTGTCCCCGACCACCCTTGGCACGTTTGCGGCAGGCACGCCTCTGATTGATCTGGCCGGCACCGCTTCCGATGATGTGAGTGTTACTCAAGTGACGTGGAGCAATGATCGCGGTGGCAGTGGAGTTGCCAATGGCACGATCAATTGGAGCGTCAACAATCTTCCCCTTTTAGCCGGCCTCAACAACATCACGGTAACTGCGAAGGACACGACTGGCAATCAAACTGCCGCCTCCCTCGCCATCACCTATGCCGCACCCGACGGCTCAGCGCCGGTGGTCACCATCACTTCTCCGTCCTCGAGCGGATCATACACCGCCAGCAACTTCTTCATCGATCTTGCCGGCACTGCTTCTGACAACGTCGGCGTCACACAGGTGACGTGGGCGAGCAGCCGGGGTGGCGGAGGAGTGGCGCAAGGAACGACGAGTTGGTCGATTGCCGCGGTCCAGCTTCAAAGCGGCGTGAACAGTATTACAGTGACGGTGAGGGACGCTCTGGGAAATGGCGGCACCAAGACATTGGTGGTGATCTTTTTCCCCACCGACATCAGCGCCCCAAATCTCATCGTCAATGAAGTCGATCAAACGCTCTCGCTGACGACGACCATCTCGCCGATCAAGCTTTCGGGCACGGCATCGGACAATGTTGGAGTTGAATCGGTGTTCTGGAGCAACGACCGGGGAGGTGGCGGCGATGCAACTGGCGTCAACATCTGGAAGCTGAATTCGGTTCCGCTGTTCCGCGGCTTGAATCGGATCACGGTGACGGCACAGGATTCGACTGGCAATCGCTTCAGGCAAACTGTCCGCGTCACCTACAATCCGCCGGACCTGCTGCCTCCGACCATCACAGTCGATTCGCCGACGACAGATGCGGACTACACGTCGTCGTCTTCCAAGATAACCATTTCAGGCGTCAGTGCTGATGATCTGGATGTGATCAAAATTGCGTGGAGCAATGATCGAGGTGGCGCGGGCGACGCAACGGGCACACTCAACTGGACCGCCGTTGATCTCCCTCTGAAACTGGGACCGAACGTCATCAAATTCACCGCGACAGACGGTTTCAAGAAGACAACAAGCACGACCTTGAATGTGTTCTATCGACCTGTCGACACGGTTCTGCCCAGCTTGAATATCGCCGTTCCCACGACCGCCTCGGCATTCACCACTGATTTACCAGCGATAACAGCAAGTGGGAACGCCAGCGACAATTTCGAGGTAACATCCGTCGCTTGGAGAAATAGTCGTGGTGGAAGTGGGTTTGCCTTAGGAGCATCGGATTGGTCTGTGAGCGAAATCGCGCTCGAACGCGGCCTCAATGTGCTTTCCTTCACCGCGACCGACTTCGCTGGCCTGACCACTTCGAAGTCGCTTGATGTCACCTATTCACCCCCCGACCATGTCGGTCCCGCCATCACGCCCGTCAGTCCGACTGGTGGACTGGATTTCACATCGAGCCAGCGTCAGATTACTCTTCGCGGCACTGCCACTGATGACAACCAGGTCTCTCGAATCGCGTGGCTCAACAAGCGTGGTGGACGAGGCACAGCGAAAGGGACGACGAGCTGGGTGATCGAGGGTGTGCTCCTTTACACGGGAGAGAACCCCATCACACTCATCGGCACGGACGATCGGGGCAACAACTCGCTGCTTGAACTGGTTTACACCTACGATCCGGAAGCGCCCGCGCCTCCCAAGCCACCGGTGGATCCCCCTCAAACTCCGGTCGATCCGCCAAAACCTCCAACTCCCGCTGTTCCGCCTTCGTCACAGATCGTCGTTCAACATACTGACGGCTCCGTTGCACTTTGGGCGATGGAAGGCACTTCGATTCGCAAGGCGACAGTCCCATTCACGGCTCCGACCGGCTGGCAGGTCGTCGCTCTGGCTGATTTCAATGGTGATAAGAAGGACGACATCGTGCTTCGGCACAATGACGGTTCTGTGGCGTTCTGGCTTCTGGATGGCGAGACAATAGCTCAGAGCGTGGTGCCGTTTCAATTGCCTGCGGGATGGCGCATCAGGGCCACGGGCGATTTTGACCAGGATGGGCAGCAGGATCTGGTTCTGCAGAACACCGACAACTCCGTTGCATTCTGGTTCATGAACGGCACGAGCATCAAGAAGGCTGAGGTGCCGCTTAAAGTCCCCCCTGGTTGGATTATCCGAGCCGGTGGTGATTTCAACAAGGATGGCCATGCGGACCTTGTCCTTGAAAGTGACGATCGCACGATCGCCTTTTGGCTGATGAACGGCACTGCTGTCGTCAAGGGGCTCACTCCGCTCGCTTTGCCCAAGGAATGGCACATCAGTGGCGCGGGCCGATTTACCAATAGCGGCTCTACCGATCTCATCCTCCAGCATGAGGAGGGCGGTGTCGCCTTTTGGCTGCTTGAAGGCACGGCTCTGCATCGCGCCGAAGCGCCCTACACACTTCCCGCAGGCTGGAGCATCGTTGCTCCGCGTTGAGCCTGCGGGGAAACTGTCACCAATCCCGGTGTCGTACTGGCGGATGATATTCCGCTGGCGTCCATGCTTGCCGGGCCGGGAAAGCAGCCATTAGATTCCGTGGCATGTCGCACGCGGATTACGTTCACCTTCATCTTCACACCGAGTACTCCCTGCTCGATGGCGCCTGCCGGCTCGACCGGCTGATGGAGAAGGCTCACGAACTGAAGTTCGGCTCGATGGCCATCACAGACCACGGCGTCATGTATGGAGCCATCGATTTTTACCAGGCTGCCGTCGCAGCGGGGATCAAACCTATCATTGGTTGCGAGATGTATGTGGCGCCCGCCAGCCGGTTCGACAAAAAATCCTCAACGGGTGGCAGGGATGTTTACAATCATCTGTTGCTTCTGGCAAAGGACGAGCAGGGCTATCGAAACCTCACCAAGCTTGCAACCGCGGCGCATCTCGAGGGCTACTATTACAAGCCGCGGATCGACAAGGAAATCCTCGCGCAACACAAAGACGGCTTGATCGTGCTTTCCGGATGCATCGCCAGCGAGATCCCCGAGCTGATCCTGAAGGATCAGCCTGCCCAGGCGCGCGATTCAATCGATTGGTTCAAGCAGACCTTCGGCGCGGAGAACTTCTACCTCGAACTTCAGAATCACGGCATCTCTGAGCAGGGGAAGGTGAATCGGCAACTGATTCCGTGGGCGAAGGAGTTTGGGTTGAAGCTGGTGGCGACCAATGACGTTCACTACGTTGAGCGCGGTCATTCGCACGCCCATGACTGCCTCATCTGTATAGGAACTCAGAGCCAGTTGGCCGAGACCAGGCGGATGCGCTATGTGCAGGAGCAGTTCTATCTTCGTTCCGCCGACGAGATGAAGGCGCTCTTCCCGGACCACCTCGATGCCGTGCTGAACACTCGCGAGGTTGCCGAGAAGTGCAACGTCGAGATCAAATTTCCCAAGTTGACCCACGAATTGCACTATCCGGTGTTCCACCCTCCCGAAATTTACACACGCGAAGGCTATCTGCGGATGCTGCTGTGTGAGGGGCTTTACAAGCGTTACGGATTGCGCGTCCGTGCGGAGGGGCAGGAGTTCATCATCGAGGAAATTGGGGATCCAAAACGGTTGCCGACCTACATTCCTGATCCCGCCAGCGCTGTGAACCCGCCTGTCTCGAATGAGGCGCTGCGCTCTCAGCCTGCGGTTGCGGCGGCAGTGCAAGCCGTGATGGACCGGCTCCAGGTCGAACTCAAAGTTATCGAAAAGACCGGATTCATCAGTTACTTTCTCATTGTCGGTGACTTTGTGCGTTATGGTCGGAGCAAGGGCATTTCCTGTGTGGCGCGTGGTTCCGCGGCCGGTTCGATCGTCACCTACCTTCTCGAAATCTCCAACGTTGACCCGATCCGGTATCATCTGCTCTTCGAGCGATTCCTGAATCCCGAGCGCGTTAATCCGCCAGACATCGACATCGATTTCGCGGACGACCGCCGGGCCGACGTGATCGAGTACGTGCGCGAGAAATACGGACGCAGCTCCGTGGCTCAGATCATCACCTTTGGCACCATGGGCGCAAAGTCCGTCATCCGGGATGTCGGGCGTGTGATGGGACTGAACTTCGCCGAGTGCGACCGCCTGGCGAAGATGATTCCGTTCGATCTCAAAATGACGCTCAAGAAGGCGCTCGAGCAATCGCCGGATTTCAAGCAGGCGTACGAGACCGAGGAAGTGACTCGCGAGCTGGTGGACACGGCGTTTGTGCTGGAGGACATCACGCGCAATGCGTCGGTTCATGCCGCTGGAGTGGTGATCGGCGATCAGCCCCTTGTGAATCTTTTGCCGCTCAAACAAGACGAGGATGGGACGATCGTGACGCAGTACCCCATGGGACCGGTGGGCGATCTCGGGTTGCTGAAGATGGATTTCCTTGGCCTCAAAACGCTGACCGTCATTCGCAACGCTTGCGACATGGTCCGGCAGACCAAGGGCATCGAAGTGCCGATCGACGATCTGCCGCTGGATGACGCCCGGGCCTATGACCTCTTGAACAAGGCGAATACGATTGGTGTGTTCCAATTGGAATCGAGCGGAATGCGCGATCTGTGTAAGAAGTTTCAGATCAGCTCGATCGAGCACATCACGGCGTTGATCGCGCTTTATCGACCGGGACCGATGGAGCTTATTCCGGAATTTATCAAGCGACGCCACGGCGAAGTGCGGATCGAGTATGAGCATCCGCTGATCGAGCCGATCTCGAAGGAAACATACGGCATCCTCATTTATCAGGAGCAGGTCATGCAAGCCGCTCAATTGCTCGCGGGCTACACACTCGGGAGCGCTGATTTGCTCCGCCGCGCAATGGGCAAGAAGAAGATCGAGGAAATGGCGCAGCAGCGTGATATCTTCGTCAAAGGCGCCGCCACGACCAACAAGATTCCCGCTGCGAAGGCGAATCAGATCTTCGACCTTCTGGAGAAGTTCGCCGGCTACGGCTTCAACAAATCCCATGCGGCGGCATACGCCATCGTTGCTTACCAGACGGCCTATCTGAAGGCTAATTACCCTGTCGAGTTCCTGTCGGCCATGATGACGAACGACATGGGCGACACCGCAAAACTTGGCGTTTTCATCCAGGAAGCACGCGTTTTTGGCGTCGAAGTATTGCCACCAGATGTGAATGAAAGTCAGGTAGCCTTCGCGCCAGCTCGGGATGGAACTGTCATCCGATTCGGTCTCGCGGCGATCAAAGGGGTGGGGGAGGTGGCCGTCGAGGCGATCCTCAAGGCGCGCGGCGAAGGCGGGCGATTCAAGTCGCTTGGGGATCTTTGCGAGCGTGTCGATGGCCGCACGGTCAGTCGCAAAGTAATCGAGGCGCTCGTCAAATGCGGCGCATGCGACACCTTTGGTGAAACGCGCGCCACGTTGTTCTCTCAGGTCGAGCATTCGCTCGCTCGCGCCGCCAGCATTCTCCAGGACCGGGATCGAGGTCAAAGTTCCCTCTTCGGCATGTTGGAGGACAAGGTCGCACAGGACAGCGGATCCGTCCGAAAGCTTCCCGAGTGGCAGCAGAGCGAGATGCTCGCGGCGGAAAAGGAGTTGCTCGGCTTTTACGTCACAGGCCATCCCTTGACGCCCTTCGCGGAAATCCTGGAGCAGTACTCGCTCGTCAACACTTTGACTGCTGCGCAGTTGCAGAATCGCTCCGTGACGCGCATCGGGGGCATGATCACCGCCGTCCAAAGCGGCGTCTCCAAGAAGACCAACAAGCCATACGCGATGGTCACGCTCGAAGACCTCGCAGGCTCCATGCAAATGCTCTGCATGAACGAAAGTTACGACCGGTCCAGGGACTTGCTCGTCGTGAACAAAGCTGTCCTGGTGATCGGCGAGATTAGCAACGCCGAGGACAAGCCCAAGATTTTCCCGCAGGAAATCATGCCGCTCGAAGACGCGCCGAGAAAATTCACCAGGCAAGTCCATTTCAGATTGCACACCGCTCACCTGACTCCCGAGCGATTAAAAGCCGCGCACGATCTGGCAGCCGCCCATCGCGGTGCCTGTCCCTTGTTTCTTTGCCTCACCCAGCCGACCGGAGAAATCATCTTTATCGAAGCTCACGAACGATTCTTTGTAGCGCCATCCATGGAATTTCAGAAAGCCGTGGACGAGACGTTCGGTGAGAACAGTTATTATGCTCGTGTGGATTCCACTCTTCCGGAACGCACGCCGAGAAAGTGGGAGAGACGAGGGGAAAGTGGTGGGGATGATGAATAAGTTGTTCCAACCCTGAGGTGGTCTTGCTATGAGAAGATTCGAAATCGAATCGGAGGACCGCGAATCATGGAGACCAGGTCAAACCAAAGCATGACCGCACGCACAAAGTCTTTGAAGTGCCTTTGGAGCAAGTGTCTCTCGGTGAGACTCCAAAGATTGGCACTGCTGATCCTGGCATGGCTCATCCTTCTTCCGGTACATGGAGCCCAGCAGCGCGCTGTGGATGAATACCTGATCGACTCGTGGGAAACTGAGCAGGGGCTGCCGGAAAACTCCGCCACCGCGATGGTCCAGACTCCCGACGGATATCTTTGGTTCGGCACCTTCAACGGGCTGGTACGTTTCGATGGCGTCACTTTCACCGTGTTTGATCCAGCGAACACGCCTGAGTTACCGGCGGCAGGAATCGTCAATTTACATCTGGATGCCTCCGGGCGTCTCTGGGTGAGCACGCTTCAGGGTTTGGTGGTCCGGGATGGCAGCCGTTGGATTCCTTTATGGACCGCAACAGGGATGGACCGGCACCTACGCGCGGTCGTTCTCGGAGAACGCTGGCGTGATCTGCATCACCACTTTTGGAGGGACAATTTTTAGAGTGGAAAAAGGCCGCATGCAGCAACTACCCACGCCCCCGGGAGACAAGGACAGGGACTACAAGGGTGACGTGGATTGGACAGGCCGCATCTGGGTCGGACAGGTGAGTGAAAGGCCGGGTTTTTTTGGGTTCTGGAACGGCAAGCAGTGGGAAGAGCCCGCTTTCGCCGGCACGGTCGCGGAAAATTATGTCTGGTTCGGTTTTGATCGAGACGGTGGGATGACAGCTCTGAATTCCCGAGACGGGATTCTGAAGATCAAGGACAATCAGATTGTCTCGCGTGTTCCACTTTCTGAGAAATTGCCTGAGACTTGGGCCGCGAATTTTGACAGCCGGAACAACCTCTGGATCAGCAGCGTACAGCAGGGCCTCTACCGCATCTCACCGGATGGCCAAGAGTGGACCCCATTGTTAAGACCACGAGGCGCGAATTTTAAGCTAGTCTTTTTCGAGGTCGGCTCTGTTTGTTTTCTGCGTTGGTTTTCTCGCGCCTCAATTCATTTGGAAAGAGAGAGCGACCGGTCAAACAACCCAGCCGCCCCCTCC
>SIBF01000208.1 GCA_009695275.1 Pedosphaera sp.
TCTTTCTGGGCAGTCCGGTGCCCGTGCGCCCCAATCGCCCAGTGCCCGTGCGTCGCAGGACTTCGTTTCACCGATCGTATCATTTTCAAAGGCGGGTCAAAAAAGCCGTGTTTTGAAGGTGATTGCGCTTAATTCAATGGCAGTGAGGCTTGTTACTGGGGCTTTATCACCTCGCGTTGCTCAACTCCCAGCGGCGGCTCAAGTCCGAGACGGCCCGTCAGATTGATGGCTACGTGCAGGCCAGACTCGAGGACATCCTGCGGTTGCAAGCCGAAGCGATGAGCTTGCGCCAACGATCAAGCAGCAGCCCGCCGTTCGTGAATGGTTCCAATGGCTGCCAGGCGGATGACAGCTCCTTGGTGGCGCGTGATCTCGTTGGCGCGGCGACGGGAGAGTTGCGCGACCGCGTGGCCAAGGCCAGCGAAGCCGAACCGGGTACGCTGCTCCTGCACTTCGACGAGCGCCCGAAAATGGCTTGAAAGGTTCGCCCATGATCGCTGTGACTGAAAATCCGGACCTGCTCAGCAACCACGGTAACGTCGCCTATCAAGCAGGCTTCAGCCATCAAGCCGCCGAGTTCTTTTGACGCGGTGCCGAACTGGCCTTGGAACAGAACAGTATCGCCTCTCACGTGCACAACCTGCGATGGACAGGAAACTCCCTGATGTGGTGCTATCGTTTCGAGGAGGCGTGCTGTTACCTCTTGCGCGCGGTTTCTTACGACGGCGACGCCGGCGCGAAAACCGAGGATATCTATGGCGCAATGACGGACCTGTGCCTCTTGTCCACGCGCTGCCGTCCTTACAGCACGCTGCAAAGGCTGATCGAGGATACCCGTGGCTTTCTGGCGCGGCGCGGCCTGGAACGTTGGGGGCACCGGCTGGATCTGATTCAGGCGATCGGCCACTGGCGGCGCGGAGAGTTTGGTGCCGCCTATCAGCTTTCCAATCGCGGCTGGCAGCGTGTGCAGCTCACGATTGATGGCCCGCGCTATCACAACACCTCCTACCTCAACTGCGCCATTCGAGCCGCGCACGACATGGGCGACCTTGAAGCGATGGATGCTGCAATAGTCCTGTTCCATCGTCATCACGAGAAGTCCAACCAAACTTCGCGCATCCGGAACATTCTGTGCGATGCCATACGCCTGGCCTATTCCGAATTTTCGGAGGATAGCCGTGAAACGCTCGATCTCATGGTTCAGGAAATCATTGGAATCATGACCGCAACCGAGTGGATTCGCGACGAAACCATGGATGCCCTGCGCCTGCTGGGCATGCTTGGGCGCTGGGATGAAGCCGCCGCACGCCTCCGCCAGACTGGATTTGCCGAGGGTCCGGACTCCTCTCTCCTGCGGCTGGATCTTGCGGTGTGCAAACTGGGCGCGAGGAGCGGATGGCAGGTTTCGTTCTACGCCGCGCGTATCGCGGAATCCACTCCACCGCTGCCGCTTCTCACGGCGGATGAAGCGGACCATTCCAGGATACTTAACCTGCTGCATGAAGCCGACGCGCGGGCCTGCGCGGAGGATGCCAGGATGGAATGTTCATTTTACACAAGCGGCGTCGCCTTGCGCCGGCAATGGCTGCTGGGTGCTGCCACGAGAGGTGTCGGGCTCGCCTCGAGCACAGAGACGTCCGCCGCTTGAACCAGTCTACCTAAGCACTGACACCATCGCCCCTGAGAGGGCACACACAGACACTTGGTGAATTCATTTGTCACGGCACAAACAGGAGATCGCGATGAAGCCTCAACGAAATCGCCTGCAACAAAAAGTGCTCCACCGGCTTGAAGCCGGGATGTCGCCGACGCGCTGGCAGCAATTCCGCTTGCACGTTCACACGGCCCTGAGACACCGGCGCAAACTGAATGTGCGAAAGATATGGTTCCACCTCAAAGGTGTGATCCGCATCTTCTGGAAACCGTTCACACTATTCTGCGTCGGCAGCGTTCCCGTGTAATGGCACCTCAGTTGCATGATCTACCCCTTGGGCTTGTTCAGCCGCTTCAGATGGTCTGGACCACCCCAGCCAGGCGCTGATAACGGTCTTGATATTTCTCCCACTGGTGAGTGGTTCAGTCTTGATCCATGAGTTCGCGCATGTGTGGGTCGCGCGCTGTTTTGGAATTGGCACCCGCCGTGTCCTCTTTATCCCGTTCGGTGCCGTGGCTGAATTGGAGACCATGCCGCGTGCCGCCAGCGAGTTCTGGATCGCGCTGGCCGGGCCATTGGCAAGCTTCGCCCTCGCGGGAATGTTTTGGTGGCTGGCTGAAGCATTCAGAGAACCCGGAATCCCATGGCGGGGCGGCTACAACCCGGTTCTGACTTCGGGCTTCGTCATAAACCTGAGTATGGCGCTCTTCAATCTGCTGCCCTGTTTTCCCATGGATGGAGGGAGAATCCTGCGATCATTGCTGGCGATTGGGATTGGACGGCTTCGCCGCGGCGGTCCGGGAGCGCATGTCTGCTCGCAACCCGGATTGCGGTCCGCTACGTGGCCTGGCTGGTGGCCTTGGGAATGATCGTACTTACAATCACAGTCACGCACCTGTGGTTGCACTTGATTCTGTTTCCGCTCCTGCTGTTGGCTGCGGAAGCCGAGTATTGGCTGCTGCGGACGGAGGACGGCACGCGCGAACCCGTCTCAAATCCGGGCGAAACGCTTTGCAGCAACACATCCACAACTCATCAAAAGGACAACCTATGGAATCGATGACGTTGAACAGCTCCAAGAAGGTGCTCGCAAGCGAGGCCTACCGACCCCGGGCCACTTCCGATTTTGTAGGGCGGTTGCATGAATCAAAGATGATCACCGCAGCGTGGATTGGCAGCAGCGCGCAGCCGCCGCTGTGTCCGCTGCTGGTGGGTGAACCGGGCGTCGGCAAGAACCGGCTCGTCTATGAATTGTCGCGCCGCCCCGGGCTCGATCTCTACATCTTCCAGGGGCACGAGGATGTCACGGCAGAAGACATGGCTTGCGCGGTGCGATTCAGCGATGAACCCGGACGAACCATGGATTACGTGGTCTCGCCGCTTGTCACCGCCATGCATCGCGGCGGCATTTGTTTCATCGACGAGATCGGCAAGATCCGACCGCGCACGCTGGCGTTGCTGGCGAGCGTGCTCGACGACCGGCGCTACATTGATTCCACCCTGCTGGGCGAGCGCGTGCATGCTCATGCGCGCTTCCGGTTCACCGCGGCCACCAACACGGGCGAGACCCATGCGCTCCCCGAATTCATCCGCTCGCGCCTGCTGCCGGTCATCGAGGTCGGCCATCCGCCGAAGGAGGAAGTGAATCAGATCATCTCCCGCCAGACGGCCAACCAGCCGGAGTTGGAGAAGTTTCTTGGCGCTGTCTCCGCTGGGCCACCGATGGCAAACAGGTGGCACGCCGCGTTCATGCCGTTGCAACTTTCAGATCTCGTAAACCTAGAAATCCCCAGCCGGGCACTCTCCATGTCGAATGCTCAGAGGACCTGCTCGGACGGAAATCCCTGCAAACGGCAAACACCGCGGGTGGAAGGGTCGAAACGTCAGATGCCTGGAATCAACCACGTGTGAAGTTCAATCCGCTGATATTGCTTCCACAATATGCATCAAGCGGGAGGCTCTGCGTGGGATGCCGGCTCAACTCGATGGGAAAAAAGCCCGCACTGAACATCACCGTTGCTGCTTTCACCACCACCGGCTGGAATCTCTGAATCTTGAGCGGACTTCCGTCGAGATTGCGCCAGGTCAACAAGGAATCAGACCAGCCCCGCCAGCTTGCGTCCCGACCAGTACACCGCGAGCAGCAGGAGAATGCTTCCGCCCCACCACGGATCGCTCCAGAGGCGGGTGCGTTGTTCGATCGGTTTCGGCTCGGGAAGCAGCGAGATTTTTTGGACGAGTTCTTTCACGCCTTCGAGGCTCGCCACTGCCGCGCCGGTGATTGAGGCCATTTCACGGAGGATTTGCGCGTTGACGGGGCGGCCCTGCTTCTCGATTTCCGGCTGCGCAACCGGCAACTTCGTTTCGAGTTTTCGCCCGTTCTTCTCAGCATCGATTTCAATCTTGTAGTCGCCACCTTCCTGCGGACCGAAAGACGCCTTGAACACGCCCCATCCGCCGTCAAGCATCGTGAATTGCAAGCGTTCGCTCCGGCCTGATGGCGAAGTGATCCGTCCATTCACCGGCCCTTCCTGAATCGGATAACCCGACGAGTCCAGAACGGTCGCCTGCAATGAAACAGAGTCGCCGACCTGCGGTGCCTCCGGAGTAAACGCGAGGCTGATGCCTTCCTTGGCAGACAAATGCCGCTGGTGCGCCATCCAGCGCACGACCTGGCTCCAAAACCGGTAATGATACTTATCTTCGACACCCCGCCGCCAGCGCCAGGCGCTGTCCGTCCCCATGAACAGCACCTTGCCTGTGCCCGCCGGTCGCGACACAAGCAAAGGCGTGCGTCCCCACGCGTTCCTCTGCGACGCATGCACCGCGATCACTTCGGAGCCGGGCCGGCTTTTTTCGATGGCCGCCGACCAATAGAACCCCGGCAACTGCTTCCACAATTCCTCGTTGCGATTCTCGTCCGGATCGAAGCGAGTCATCCAGTGTTTGCGCCCGGTTGTTGTGGGCAGCAACGCAGTTTCATTTTGCAAACCGATTCCGTCGGGCCGGCTCGAGTCGAGCACGACCGGGATCAAATCCTTCAACGCACTGTTGAGCAGTGTCGTCTGTCTTCCGCGCCTTCCGGGAAGTAACACGAGCCCGCTCGATTGCTGCTCGACCAGTCCCTTGATCAATTCCGCATCTTGTGTCGTCAGCTCGCTCTCGCCAATCCCCACGTCGCCGAGGAAGATCACATCGAACTTCGAGATGGCTTCCTTCGTGTTTGGAAATGACGACAGGTAACCGCGTCCACCACCGACAGCCATTCCCGGATGGAAAAGCATGCTTTGAACTTCCACGCCGGGATCACGGGCCAGCGCGTTGCGCAGGTAGCGGTACTCCCAGCGCGGCAGCGAATCGATCACCAGCACTTTGAGCGTCTCGACCCGCACCGAAACACGGAACGATTTCTCGTTGTTCTCCGGCAGACTTTCATCTTTCTCAACCGGCAACCTGACAGTCAATGCCGCCTCACCCACCACCCGCGGCGACCATAACATCGCTTCCTGAAGCTCACCCATGGCCGGGATGGTGATCTCTTTCTTCGCCGCTTCGCGCCCGCCTTCGGTCAAGGTCACGCTCGTCCGCACTTCGCGCGGCAGGTTGTTTCTCACAAGAAAAGGAATGGTGACTTGCTCGCCAAAAAGCCCGAAAGACGGGGCCGCAACATTTTCCAGAATCAAATCCGGCACCGGGCTCTCGCGCCCGACCGCGACGCTGAAGATTGGCACCTGCTGTTCTCGAAAACGCGTCGCCGCCCCGATCGGTGATTTGCCAAGATTCCAGTCACCGTCACTGAGAAGCAGCACAGCCTTCAACGCCGGGTGCCGCTGAAGAGCCGACTCCAGGGTGCTTGTAAGATCGGTGCCTTCCACTCTGGTACGATTGGCGTTGGTACCGGCGGCCGGCGCGGCAAAATCCTCGACACTGACACGTGCGGTTTGTTCGAGGGCTTTCCACGGCTGTCGGCGTCGCTCGAGGCTCAGCCACTGGGCGCGACTGATGACTCCGTTCGTCGCGATGATGTCCCTTGTTTTCATGCTGCCCGAGGCGTCGCAGAGCACCAGAACATCGGGGCGTTGGGTTCGCCTCAACTCGCGCACAATCTCGGGCCGCAACAGTGTGAAGCCCAGCATCGTGATCAGCAGGAATCTCAACGCCTCCAGCAAGCCCACCGCTCGGCGTCGTCCGCTTCGGTGCCAGATCGTCCAGCAAATCCAGCCAGCACCGATCCACGCCGCCAGCCCCGGCAGCAACACCCAGATTGATATGGCAAATGACCAGTGGTTCATCGCATCAATGCAGACTTGAACCGGCATCCTGCTTTCTCATGTGAACCGAACCAATGCCACGACCGGACAGGCCCGCGGTGACTGCAACGCGCGGTGGCAGAACTAGAATTCCCTCACCCAATAAGAACGCCATCATCCCGAACAGAAGCACGCGCCAGATCTCGCCTTGCAAAGCATCCGTCGTGGCACGGCGCTCCTCCAGCATCTGGAATGGCAGATCACCAAACAACTTCTTCGCTTGCGCCGCGTCCATCACATCCAACTCATCCTCGGCGACCGGCCGGTTGACCGCCATGAATCGGTCGCCCGAGCGATACACGCCCGCCTGAACTAGAATATCCTTTGGCACGTTGCCATCTACCGCCACCCATTGCCTGCCACGATCCGCCGCGGACAACTCGCCGCAGGCGATGGACGTGGCGTGTTGCAAACGACGAGTCCCCGTCTGCCACAGGCGCTGGATCATCGGCACGAGCACGGCCCCTTGTCCGAGGCTGGACCACTCAGCGCGGGGCTGTGATGCGCAGAAATAGATCTCACCACGGCCGATCGTCTGCCGCGCGAGAAATGGAGCACCGTCCTGAAAAGCAGCCATGACAGCCAATCCACCATTGGGCGCGAGCAACCCCTGCCGCCGTTGAAACGTCACCAGGTTCAACGGAAGACTGATCCCTTCATCTGTCTTCGCCAGCGGCCCTTGATCCTCATCCCATCGCGCGACATGAAATCCCGCCTCGGCCGCGACACTCTGGACCTCGCCCCATCCAACGCCGTTGAAACGCTGTCCGTCTGGAGTGCCAGGTGGAAAAAATATCACCGCGCCGCCTTCCTCAGCGAAGGAGCGAATTTTCTCAGCCGAGGCGGCATCCGGCAATGCGCCCTGCCACACGATCAACGTGACCTCGCTCGCACCCAGGCTCGATGAATCCTCCGCCTTGATGATACGCACCGAGTCGTTCGTTCCACGCGCCAGAGCCCACCCGGCGAGTTGGAAGTAACGCGCGCTGCCTGCGTCAGTGCTGACAACCTCGGCGCGCATGGGTGTCTCCGTACCATAGACAAAGTAGGCCGCGTTATCCCGGACATTCCCGTCCTGTGGGATCAGAATACTCCCCCACCCTCCCGTCTTCCTGGAACCGAGACCGGCTTTGTGTCTCCATCGCAATCCCTGTCCATCGATCGCGAGTTCGTTTTGCGCGGTGACTCCATCCAGAGTCAACGTCACTGGCAAGGATTCCTTCGTTCCGGACTGACGTTGGAAATCCACGGTGAAATTGAGTTCGCTCTCGTCACCTTTCTGTCGGCGCACCACTTCGCGTAGTGCCACTCCGGTGTTGAGTTCGCCGCTGGTTCCGAATGTGAGCAGCCGCACGCGCACTTTCTGCGGAAGCGCGGCCAACTGGCTCATCACCGTTGTCCACCGGGAATCTCCCGGCTGCCAGTTGCTCTGCTGCATATCCGACGCGATCCACAACTCCGCCGTGCCGGCGCGATTTTCCACCAGCCATTGCACCGCCGTCTGCACCAAGGCCGGAATATCAGCCGCCGTGTCTGTCGCCGCCGCGGCTGGCAGGCCGGAAAGAGACGCCACATTCGCCACTTCTTGAGGCGTCCGTGACGCGCTGTCGATCAAGACCACGTGGCTGGACTGTTGGAATCCCCGCGCTGTCTCGGTGAGCAGTCTCAACGCTTGTTCGCGCCGAGTCACCTGCGAGCCGGCCAGCTTCGTCTCCATGCTCGCCGAGCGGTCAAGCAGAATGATGATCGCATCCGGTGCAGGAGACAAAGCCCACCCAAGCCAGCCTCCAGCAAGCGGACGGCTCAAAAACAGAATCAGCGCGAGCACCGCCATTACTCTAAATAAAAGGACCAGGAACTGCCGGAGTTTCGCGTGACTGATAGAACTACGCGTCGCGGACAGCAGAAACCGCATCGCGGCCCATTGCTGCCGACGATGCCGGAGACGGTTGATCAGATGGATCAACACCGGCACGAGGATCAACGGCAATCCCCAGAGAATGAATGGTTGAAGAAAGGTCATTCAACCCCGGCCCACGATGGAATCAAGAGGCGAGGAACTCCTGGACCAACAAACGAGCGAGCTGTGTCGCAGGCTGTGTTCGCAATGTAAGTCATACAGATCGTTGTCAGGCGGCAGAAACTATCGTCGCCAATCTGTTTGGCAAACAGGATTGTCGGTCTGCAGCAGACCAAATTTGTCAGCGTCCAAATCACGCTCGCAATCATGGAATAAGAGGGATTGGCAGCAGGAGCAGGATTTAGATTAAGGCACTGGCCGAAATGTCTGCGGATTGACCCACCCCTCAGCTTGTGGTCAACATCGCGAATGGCGACAAATGATTTGAAAATCGAAAAACTCACGAGCGGCGGTGGCCCGCTGGCACAGAAAGGGCAGACGGTTTCCGTCCACTACACCGGCTGGCTTACGGACGGCACCAAGTTCGACAGTTCGGTGGATCGCGACGAGCCGTTTGCTTTCGCCCTCGGCATGGGTCAGGTGATCGCCGGTTGGGACCAGGGCGTCGCCACCATGAAAGTCGGCGACAAGGTCAAGCTGACCATTCCGCCGGCACTTGCCTACGGGCGCGCCGGCTACCCGGGCGCGATCCCGCCAGAGGCCACGCTCGTCTTTGAAGTGGAACTCCTCGGCATCTCTTGACCCTCCCCACCCCCACACCATGAGCACATTCACCGTCAGCCCGGAGAAGGAAGACCGCCTTGCGCGACGGCTGACGGCGCTGGGAGTGCTTGAGAGCGACTTCGAAGAAACCTTCGTCCGATCCGGCGGCCACGGCGGGCAGAACGTGAACAAGACATCGACGTGCGTGATGCTCGTTCACAAGCCCACCGGGGTGCGAGTGAAGTGCCAGGAAAGCCGCCATCAGGGCATGAACCGCTTTCGCGCTCGCGAGATGTTGGCTGCGCATCTGGAAACGATCACCCAAGCCCGGAAGGCCGCCGCGCAAGCAGCAGCGGAAAAACTACGGCGCCAGAAACGGGGTCGCAGCCGCGGCGCCAAGCTGCGCATTCTCGCTGACAAGGCCCACCACGCCGCCAAGAAAAGTTCCCGCCGCCAATCGACCGGCGAGTGATATTCTAGTCTCATCAAGTGCTGCACCGCTGCACTCCGATTAAATTTCCCAGATGGAATGCACGCTGACTGTCCCCACAGCCGGCAGGCAACTCCATTCCTCGCCATCTCCTCCCCATCTTTTCAAATTCTCGAACAAAATCCCGGATCGTGGGAGAGTGGAGATTGATCTCACTGCTCTCGACGAGATGTCACAATCTACATCTGGACACTGGTCGGTTTTAGGACACGCAATCAGGTTTCTGCTCACGACAACTACGGAAACGACTCTCCTGCTAGCGCCAAAGGTGCCGCGCCAATGGCTTATTGAAAGTGGCATACCGCGTGCATTGGGGGGCAAACAACGGGAGCATGATGATATCTGATGGCAATCGAACCGGCAGGTGGTCGGCGTGGCAGTGTCTTCGCACGATTCTGCTGCTCCTTCCCCTCTCCTTCTGCATTGGCCGCAGCCTCGCGCAAAGCAATTGCATCACAACTCTTCTCACTCCGGCTCTGGATGTTTCCGTGGGATTCCCCCGATCATTTTCCTGGTCGTTGACCGGTTCGTGCCTGAATCCTCAAGTCGCATTCGCCACGAACGGTGAACTGCCAGACGTGGCCTACGTTTTTGCGACGACAGCGAGTCCAACATCAGTCTCGGTCACAGACTGGGATTTGATCAAATCCTCTCTGGACCCCGAAGGCACGACTGATGAGTTTTATTGGACTCTGGTGGACGCCGACGAGACATCGTTTCTTGAACTCGCTTCGTGGCGTCGTTTTTACACCCGGTCGCGAATCACCGCCATCAATCCGACTCCGCAATCGGGCACCAGTCACCTGGTGGGGCAGAATTTCTCATTTCACTTGGATCTGAATTACGACGCAATTTCCAGTGGCGTCCTGCAAGTTTCGATTTCAAGCGCGGACGATCCGAGTCCGCAGATCAAATGGACGGCAGTGGGTCAAACCGGGCAAGGAAGTAAAAGTTTTGATTTTGCACTCACCAGCAGCGTCGCTGGCGTGCGAAATTACACCATAACCTGCCAGCTCCGATCAAATGTCGCCGCCGGACCACTCGGCTCCGTTCAGTCCGATGACACCGTGTCAACCCTGAGTCCGTTCATGGTGAACTGGCAAAATGACACGGTCGCGCCCAGCATCAGCTTGCTTTCCCCGAATTCTAATCACAATTACGCAACAGAAATCAACGTGCTGAGTCTCGCCGGCAATGCGGCGGATGACGTCGGAGTCGCGGAGGTCATCTGGACAAACAACCGTGGTGGAAGCGGCACCGCCACCGGCACGGATACTTGGTCGGTCACCGGCATTCCATTGCAGGTCGGGCTGAATGAAATGGTGGTTACAGCGATTGACTCTGCGGGTAACGAGACTGATTGGACTCTCGCCGTCACTTACACTCCACCGGACACCACCAAGCCTGCGTTGAGCATCAACTCTCCCACCGCGTCGAGCAGCTACGCCACGGCCGTTGGTGTGCTTAACCTCGCCGGCAGCGCCAGTGACAACGTCGCCGTCGCTCAAGTCACCTGGGCCAATGATCGCGGCGGCTCCGGCACTGCCTCGGGCACCAGCAATTGGTCGATCAGTGGCATCACTCTCCTGAGCGGACTCAACAACATCACCGTCACCGCACGCGACACCATCGGGAATGAAAGCGCCACGACTCTCGCCGTCTTTTACACTCCACCGGACACCACCAAGCCTGCGCTGAGCATCAACTCTCCCACCGCCTCGAGCAGCTACGCCACGGCCGTTGGTGTGCTTAACCTCGCCGGCAGCGCCAGTGACAACATCGCCGTCGCCCAAGTGACCTGGGCCAATGATCGCGGCGGCTCCGGCACTGCCTCGGGCACCAGCAATTGGTCGATCAGTGGCATCACTCTCCTGAGCGGACTCAACACTCTCACCGTCACCGCTCGTGACACCGTCGGGAATGAAAGCGCCACGACTCTCGCCGTCACTTACACTCCGCCGGACACCACCAAGCCTTCGTTGAGCATCAACTCTCCCACCACCTCGAGCAGCTACGCCACGGCCGTTGGTGTGCTTAACCTCGCTGGCAATGCCAGTGACAACGTCGCCGTCGCTCAAGTCACCTGGGCCAATGATCGCGGCGGCTCCGGCACTGCCTCGGGCACCAGCAATTGGTCGATCAGTGGCATCACTCTCCTCAGCGGACTCAACACTCTCACCGTCACCGCTCGTGAC
>SIBF01000209.1 GCA_009695275.1 Pedosphaera sp.
CCCCATCATCGCCTCCAGGCCGATCCTGGCTTTGAAGGCGCCACTGTACTGTTTGCGTTTTCGTTTCATCGATCTGCTCTTTCTCATCTTGAGCAGACCTCGGAAAGCCTAGCTTAACTGCTGGTCTTAATTTTGGGGTCCATTTCTGAACCTCTCGTTCCCGAGGTCTGCTTTTCTACCGTCTAATCGATCAAGCCATTCACCTGCTTCCGATTGAGCGAATTGAATTGAACGCTGAAGCACTCGCCAACGCTAAAAAACAACAAGAGTCAACTGGATAGCCCTAAAGCATTATTGGGATTTTGCGAGGTTGACCGCGAGATTTCCAACTCCGCAGTTCTTCTGGTCCGACCCGTCTGGCTGCGCGCTGATACAGCCACTCTTTCCCGGCTCAAACGGAAGCCACTTCAACATCTTTTTCTGCTGTCGCGTTTGCCATGTCCTGCTCATGTTTCGTGCGCGCGGCTTCGATGTCGTATGACGTGTTGTCGGGATGGTCGGGATTGAGAGGGGAAATCGACCTGAGCTTCGCGACAACTGGTGGGAGCTTCTCGAGTAGAAAATTCACATCCTGATCTGTATTGTAGATCCCCAGGCTGAACCTCACCGAACCACGTGCGCGCATTGGCGTGAGACCCATTGCACTTAACACATGAGATGGGTCCAGCGACCCTGTGGTGCATGCAGACCCGCTCGACGCGCAGATCCCTGCTTGATCCAGCAGCATCAAGACTGCTTCGGCTTCGATAAAGTCGAACGCGATATTGGAAGTGTTCGGTAATCGCGAGTCCCTGCAGCCATTCCGTGAAGTGTGGGAGATCAACGATAAAATGGTATTTTCAAGACGGTCTCGAAGCGCGCGGACACGCGTGTTCTCGTCATTCAGGTGAGCCATCGCCAGTTCGGCAGCCCGACCGAACCCGATGATGCTGGCTACGTTTTCTGTTCCTCCGCGACGTCCGCGCTCCTGATGTCCGCCGATGACATAAGGCTGATATTTTGTGCGACGCTTCACGTAGAGCATGCCGATTCCTTTCGGTGCATGAAGCTTGTGTGCCGACAATGAAAGGAAGTCCGCACCCACTGATTTCACGTCGATTTTGATCTTTCCTGGCGTCTGCACGGCGTCCGTGTGGAATAGAACGCCCTTGCTGCGGCAAATCGCGGCAACCTCTTCGATCGGAAAAATGACTCCAGTCTCGTTGTTGGCCCACATGACGGAGACGATTGCGGTGTCAGGACGGATGGATTTCTCGAGTAAATGGAGATCCAGCGACCCATCTGATTCGACCGGTAGAAACGTGACTTCGTAACCGCGCTTTTGGAGATACTCTCCGAAATTGATGTTCGCCGAATGCTCCACTGCCGTGGTGATTACATGGCGTTTGTTGGGCTGGACAATGATGGCGCTGTGGATCGCGGCGTTATTGCTTTCCGTACCGCAGCTCGTGAAAACAATCTCTCGCGGATCCGCGTGGATCAGTTCAGCCACTTTGGAACGCGCGGCCTCCACATGTTTGGAAACCTGATTCCCAAAGTGGTAAACACTCGATGGATTTCCCCAATACTCCGTCAGGAAAGGGACCATTGCTTCCACCACTTCCGGGGCGACTCGAGTGGTGGCATTGTTGTCGAAGTAGTAAAATGTACGCTGACTCATATTAATCGGCACTGTATCAAGACACCCGCTAGTGAGCCGCACAATAGGCACGGGTTCACAAAGAGCAAGGGTTCATTTCCCATCGGAACACTCGATCTGGAGAGGGCAAACACAGCCGCTTGCGAGTGTTTGCGTCGAAGATTTCCAGTTGACCCAAACAGTCGCTGGAATAATCATTTGCAAGTATATTTTTTAACTAATGATTCAATCTCCAGATGCGAAAGTGACTCACAACGAAGTCATCAAATCGGACATTCCCACGTTGGCCGGAAACATCGCCGCCACGATGGCTTCTGGCACCGATCAGTTCTCGGCTGATGACCAGCAGTTCACCAAGTTCCACGGAATTTACCAGCAGGACGACCGTGATCTGCGCAAGTCGGGTAAGAAATATATCATGATGATCCGAGGGCGCATTCCCGGTGGCATCATGACCCCGGCGCAATGGATTACTTTCGACGATCTCGCGGCGATTTACGGCAACAACACGCTGCGCATTACCACGCGGCAGAGCATCCAGTTTCATGGCGTCGTCATGTCCGGTCTCGGCCCGCTCGTGAAAAAGATTAACGAATGTCTGCTCTCGACTCTTGCAGCGTGCGGTGACGTGAACCGAAATGTCATGGCTGCGCCTGCGCCGGTGCAGACGGTCGCCCGTGCCGCAATGATTGCCGACGTGCATCGTGTCGTTGAAGCGCTCGCACCCAGGACCAAGGCCTACCACGCTATTTGGATTGATGGCGTGCAGCTCAACATCGAGGATCCAGCTAACAAGGACTTCGTGGATCCACTCTACGGCAAGACGTACCTGCCGCGCAAATTCAAGACCGCCTTTGTCATGCCGCCGGTGAACGACATGGATGTGTTCACCAACGACCTCGGCTTCATCGCCATCGTCGAGAACGGTCAGCTCGTCGGCTACAACCTCGCCGTCGGCGGCGGCATGGGCCGCAGCCACGGCCAGATCACAACTTACCCGCGTCTCGCGGACGTGCTGGGCTTTATCATGCCGGGGAGCATCGTTGAGGTTGCCAAGGCAATACTCACCATCCACCGCGATTTCGGCGACCGCACTGATCGCAAGCACGCGCGCCTCAAATACGTCGTGGCCGAGCGCGGCGTGGATTGGATGCGCTCCGAAGTTGAAAACCGCGCCGGCATAAAGTTAGGTCTTGCCCGCGAGGCCAGGTTCACCACCACCAACGACACCTATGGCTGGCATAAAGCGCTCGACGGAACGCACTTCCTTACTCTTTTCGTCGAGTGCGGACGCATCAAGGACACGGACAAAGCGCGTCAAAAGAACGCACTGCGCCGCGTTGCGGAGAAGTTTGACAACATCGAGTTCCGCCTTACGGCGAATCAGAACGTCATCCTCGCCAATGTCACAGACTCCAACAAAGCCGCCATTAACGCATTGCTCGCCGAGCACGGGGTGCGCACCGAAAATCAAACCAGCCTGCTCCAAGGCAATTCCATGGCTTGTCCCGCGCTGCCGACTTGCGGCCTGGCCCTCGCCGAGTCCGAGCGCATGTTGCCAGGGCTCGTGGACCGCATCGAGAAGCTCTGCGGCGACCTCGGCCTGGGCACCGAGGAGATTGTCATCCGCTCCACGGGCTGCCCGAATGGCTGTGCGCGTCCCTACATGGCGGAGATTGCCTTCGTCGGCAAAGCGCCGGGCCGGTACCAACTCTGGCTTGGCGGCAACGCCTCAGGCACGCGCCTCAACACACTCTTCAAGGACGTGTTGAAGGAACCTGACGTCGAGACCGAACTTCGCCCGATCCTCGCGCGCTTTGCCAAAGAGCGGAATGCGAGCGAGCGCTTCGGCGACTGGTGCGACCGGGTGTTTCTTAAAGAGCAGATTGGCGCGACGAATTGAGATCAGACTACTGTGAAAATCCATCAGATCATGGCTGTCAATAAACTCAACCCAGACACACGCCGGCTCCTGGAAGAAAACAATTTCGAGACTGAATCATTGCCGGAGCGACGAGACCTTCAAGGGTTGCTCCGTCAAGGAGTTCTCCGGCCGGCGCAAGAAGACGAAGCAGCACATTATTGGACTGAAGGATCCGGGCGCTTCCACAATGAGGATATGCTGATCACAAGCGGCAAACGTAGGATCGCCATGTCCAATCAGTGGTCAAAGGCGACCGTGAATGTCTTCTACGCCAGCGCACGGAAACTTGGATTGGAGATTTTCGACATCAATTAGCCGGCATCGATCCCAAATTACCGGCATGAAGACGTCGCCATTTCCAACCAATCGCTCCCGCTTGCTCTAGTGAACGGCGTCGAAACAAGCTGACCACAACCGAGCTGATTCAATACGACTTTCCCATGGCTCAAGAAAAGCATTACCGCAGTCTTGTGAAGGCCGTTTCCTGGCGCGTGACAGGGACGATCGACACCATCCTGATTTCCTGGCTCATCACCGGCCAGGTCAAGTGGGCTCTCAGCATTGGCTTCGTCGAACTGTTCACCAAGATCGGCCTGTATTATGTCCACGAGCGGGTTTGGAACCGCCTCGATTTCGGGCGGGTCAAGGGCAAGGAAGATTTCGATATTTAACCTGCCACCATTCTTCATCATGAATTTTGATCAAATCTCTCAAACCAACGCCACGCTCTGCAACCAGCCCGCCATCGAAGTCGTGAAATGGGCCGTCTCCCAGGCTGGCGGACGCGCCATCGTTTCGACGAACTTCCGGCCTTATGAAGCCGTCATCCTCCACCTCGTCACTCAAGTGCAACCGGACATGCCGGTGCTCTGGGTGGACCATGGCTACAATCGCACCGCCACCTACAAGCACGCGGGGCGGCTCAAGCAGCAGCTTAAGCTTAACATCAAAGCCTATCTTCCAAGGCTCACGGCTGCGCACTACGACGCTGTCCACGGCGGCGTGCCGGAGCCGACGCCGGAAAACGAGGAGCGCATCAAGTCGTTCAGCACCGTGATGAAATTGGAGCCATTCCAGCGCGGTATGAAAGAACTCGCGCCCACTGTCTGGATCACTGCGCTGCGCAAGGTGCAGAACCCGAACCGTGCCGGCCTCGACATCGTGTCGCAGGATGGGAATTTTGGTTCGCTCAAAGTCAGCCCGGTGTTCTATTGGAGCAATATCGAGATGGAAGCCTATCTCAAACAGCACAACCTCCCGAACGAATGGGATTACTTCGACCCTGCGAAAGCGGATGAGAAGCGCGAGTGCGGATTGCACGCGAGCTGGGGCGGACAGGCCGTGGCAAAGGCATAGACACGAATGAGCGCAGGTTCGGACCAAATTTCTCAAATTCAATGAGCAGCTACCATCTTGACCATCTTCAGTACCTTGAAACCGAGGCGATCCACGTATTGCGCGAAGTGGCGGCAGAGTTCGAGCGACCCGCGATTCTTTTTTCCGGCGGCAAAGATTCCATCTGCATTTTACGCCTCGCCGAGAAGGCCTTCCGTCCGTCCGAGATTCCGATGCCGTTTCTCAATGTTGAGACCGGTCACGAGTTTCCTGAACTGATCCAGTTCCGGGATCGCCGCGCGAAGCAGCTCGGTGCCAGGCTCATCGTGCGCACCGTGGACGAAGCCTTCGCGAAAGGGCTTGCCGCACCCACGCCCGGCCAGATCAGCCGCAACCAGCTCCAGATTCCAGTGTTGCTGGGCGCGATCGAGGAATTCCGTTTTGATTGCTGCATCGGCGGCGCACGCCGCGATGAGGAGAAAGCTCGCGCCAAGGAGCGATTCTTCAGCTTCCGCGACGCCTTTGGCCAGTGGGATCCGAAGAACCAGCGTCCCGAAATTTGGAATCTCTACAACGCCCGCCTGAATCAAGGTGAAAACATGCGCGTTTTTCCGCTCTCTAATTGGACTGAGATGGACGTGTGGGAATATATCCAGCGCGAGAAGCTCGAGGTGCCGACCATCTACTTCAGTCACACGCGCGAATGCTTCCGCCGCGGTGGCCAGTGGCTGCCGGTTCCAACTGTGCATACTGACATCATCAAACCCGACCCCTACGCCGGCGCACGCCCCAAACCGAACGAGGCTGTCAAGTCGCTCGTAGTCCGCGTTCGCACCATTGCCGACATGATCAGCACTGGCATGATCGAGAGCCTGGCCGAAAGCGTGGACGACATCATCGCTGAAGTTGCTGCCGCCCGAGTGACCGAGCGCGGCACCCGTGCCGACGACAAAGCCAGCGAAGCCGCGATGGAGGACCGCAAGAAGGCAGGATACTTCTGATCTTCAATCCATCATGAGCACCATCAATTCAATCACACCAATCACAAGTTTCTCATGAAACTTGCAGCCAACATCGTCGGTGGTCTGCTCGGCTTCGTCTTTGTAGCTGGCGCGCTGTTCTTCTTCTTTGGCACTTTGCCGCCGCCGCCCCCGGAGGATTCGCTCCCAGGCAAATTCATGGCAGCGTTCGGTCCGACAGGCTACATGAACTTCGTAAAAGTGCTGGAGTTGCTCGGTGGCGGGCTCGTCGCGGTGCCGATGACGCGGAATCTCGGTTTGCTCATCCTCGGCCCCATCATCGTGAACATCCTGTGTTTTCACGGCTTTGTAATGAGAGGCGTCGGACTGTTCTCGCCTGTGATGATTATTTTCGCGCTTGCCGCGCTATTTCTCCTCTTGTCGGAACGCCGCGCTTTTGGCGGACTGGTGAACCGTTGATTCAACAAGGACATTCACCGAACAGCTCCTATTCAACCCATGCCCCATTCCCAACACCCCATCGAACTCCTCCGTTTCAACACGTGCGGTTCCGTGGACGACGGCAAGTCCACCCTCATCGGACGTCTCCTCTACGACTCCAAGTCCATCATGGAAGATCAAATGGAGGCGCTCGAACGATCCGCTGACATCACGGGTGGGGGCCAGATCAACCTTGCCAATCTCACCGACGGTCTGCGTGCCGAAAGAGAGCAGGGGATCACCATCGATGTCGCTTACCGTTACTTTGCGACGCCGCGCCGAAAATTCATAGTCGCTGACACTCCGGGGCATGTTCAATACACCCGCAACATGGTCACGGGCGCCAGCACGGCGAATCTCTCAATCGTCCTTGTGGACGCACGTCAGGGCGTCATCGAGCAAAGCCGTCGTCATACCTACATCGCATCCCTGCTTCGTATTCCACACCTCGTCATTGCGGTAAACAAGATGGATCTCGTGGACTGGAGCGAAGATCGCTTTCGTGAAATCCGGGAAGAATTCGAATCGTTTCTGCCGTTGCTTGACATCAAGGACGTAAAGTTCATCCCGATGAGCGCGCTCAACGGGGACAATGTCGTTGAACCCTCCAGCCGCACGCCTTGGTATGCCGGCCCGACATTGCTTGGACATCTTGAATCGGTCCACATCGCGAGCGACTGGAACCTGCACGGGTTCCGTCTGCCAGTGCAATGGGTGAACCGGCCGAACAATCCGCGCGATCCAAAGCTGCACGATTTTCGTGGAGTGAGCGGGCAAATCGCCGGTGGCGTCGTAAAAGCGGGCCAGAAAATAGTGATCCTGCCCAGCGGTCATCGAAGCACGGTCAAAGAAATCTGGACTTACGATGGCCCGCTCCAGGAAGCCTTTTGTCCGCAGAGCGTGACGCTTGTCCTAGAGCACGACATAGATATCAGCCGTGGCGACATGCTCATCGGTTCTGAAAATTTGCCGGGCATGAACGCCGACTTGCGCGCAAGGGTTTGTTGGATGGGACAGCGCCCCCTCCAGTGCGGAAAGAAGTACTTGCTCAAACACACGACACAGACAGTCCAGGCCGTGGTTACCTGTCTGGGAAACCGCATCAGCATGGACAATTTTGCTGCGGATCCAGCCGCGACAGAACTAGCGATGAATGATATTGGTGAAATTCGCTTTCGCGCCGCCAAACCTTTGATCTTCGATGGCTACGCCAACAACCGCATGACCGGAGCCTTCATTCTTATTGAGCAAGGAAGCCATCACACATTGGCCGCAGGCATGTTGCTTCCGCCAACCGAATTGGTGAAAGCCGAGTATGAAGACTTCACCATCTAATTTCTCCGGAAGGGGCAACGTAGCTGTTGCATAAGGTCATCCCAGAAACAGCCCGAGGGGTGTCCGCCAGGTTCAAAGTCCGCCGGTGACGTCAGAGGTTGCCACGCTGAATCATTGGCCACTCGACTCTCGCACCATACGGAATCCGTCCCGATGATTTCTATGCGTCCTGCTGGCGCTGCCACGAAACGCGGAGCGGCAGTGCAGCGGGTTCGTTCCCCAACTCGTGCTGCGCACAACAATCTCATCATTCAATGGCACGACGGGATCCGTGAGTTCGACTGCTCCCGACTTGCCCAGCGCAGCGGTGATGTTTGTGCTCCAACCATCGGCGCAGTACTCATAAACATTGCCGAGAATGTCGTGGAGGCCCCACCCGTTCGGTTTCAATTGCCCCACAATGCGGGGCCGTCCTCCTGAGTTATCGCCGCTCCACGCGAATTCCTTTCGCCGCAGGTCATCGCTGCCCCAAAATGCCGGGGCAGTCGTTCCGGCCCGGCAGGCGTATTCCCATTCCGCTTCCGTGGGGAGACGATATTTCGCTCCTTCCCTCTTGGAGAGCCAGGCGCTAAACGCCACCGCATCGTTCCACGAAACGTTCACCACAGGCTCATCCTCCGTGCGCTCGTATCCCATCTGGCGCCAGTTGAACTCTGGTGACTGCTCGATCCACTTCCCGTCCTTCTTGCCTCCGCCTCCTTTGCCATCGCGTTCGGCATCTGTCACGTAACCGCTCGCAGTCACAAATTGACGGAATTGTCTGAGCGTCACCTCGTAAGTTCCCATGAAGAATGGCTTCGAGATCCGGACGCGCCGTTGCGGCCATTCACTAGGAGCACTATCGCGATACCACTCATACTTCACCCTGGCAGACATGGCATCCGCGTAATCCTTGGGAGAACCCATGACGAATTCTCCCGCTGAGATCAAAGTGAGCCGTTGACCAATCGAATTCGTGATCTCTGACGCGGTGGCTGGAAGGGCGCAGACAATCAAGAGGACGAGCACGTCGAACAAGCGACATTTGAGCGCTACATCTGAATTTCCCTTGAGGTCTCTACCACGGATGCTCACGGATGGGCCGGAATCCACCGTCATCTTATCCGTGCAATCGGAGCAATCCGTGATTAGTTCCCCGAAGTTTCGCCGCAGTGTGAGAATGAAGTTGTGGAACATCACTTGTATCATGGTTTGTGATTTCGTTAGCCGACGCCGCAAGCTCATCCGAATACTTCGCTGACAATTTCACCACCCAGATCGGTGACGATTTCCCTGCGCCCGCTGTGGTCGTACCACACGGCCTTTTGGTCGATGCCGAACGCCTGGAGAATCGTCGCGTGGAGGTCATTCGGGTGAACCGGTTTGTCCACCACGGTGTAGCCGACGTCATCGGTTGCGCCGATGATTCGTCCGCCCTTGACGCCGCCGCCCGCGAGCCAGATGCAGTAACCGGCGGGATTGTGATCGCGTCCGGGTTTCTTTGGATCGCCCTCAACTGTTGGAGTGCGGCCAAATTCACCTCCCCAAACCACGAGCGTCGATTCCAACATCCCGCGCACCTTGAGATCCGCGAGAAGCCCCGAGATCGGTTTGTCCACGAGACGGGCTTGCGTCAGATGATTGCCTTTCAAATCACTGTGGGCGTCCCAGCCGCCTTGAATCAACTGCACGAAGCGTACGCCGCGCTCCGCCAGTCTGCGAGCCAGGAGGCAGTTCGAGCCGAACTCTGAAGTCTCCCTGGCGTCCAGTCCGTAGAGTTTGCGCGTCGCCTCACTCTCGCCTTTGATGTCGAACACCTCGGGCGCGGAAGTCTGCATCCGGAAGGCCATCTCGTAACTCTGGATGCGCGCCTCAAGTTCGCTGTGTTCGCCGTGCCGCCCCAGATGTTCGCGGTTGAGCGAGGCAAGGAAGTCGAGTTGCGCCCGACGTTGAGCGGGGGTGATTCCTGCGGGCAGTTTCACATCGAGGATCCCTTCGCCCGCCTTGACGACGGTTGCCTGAAATTGCGGCGGCAAAAATCCCGGACCGTAAATCGGTGGTCCGCTAAAATTCTCGCCGGACACCATGGCGACGAAAGAAGGCAGGTCGCGATTTTCGCTTCCCAAACCGTAAGCAAACCATGCCCCCAGGCTCGGCCGCTGGCCGGTGATCGAACCCGTGAGCGCCAGGTAATCCGCCGGCGTGTGAATGGGGCTGTCGTGCCTCATCGAGCGAATGACGCACAGGTCATCCGCGTGCCGCGCCACTTCGCGAAACAAATCACTCACCGGCATGCCGCTCCCGCCGTAATTGTGAAACTCATAAGGCGAAGGATAGAGGTTTGCGGTTCGAAGCCGGGAGTTGCCCATCGGAACGCGCTTTGCAATGGAGTCTGGAACATTCTGGCCGGCGAACTTCGTGATCGCAGGTTTTGGATCGAAGGTATCCACCTGGCTCGGACCACCACCCATGTGAAGCAGAATGATGTTTTTCGCGAGGCCCTTGATGGGCACGGGCAACGCCTGCTTCCCATCCGCTGCACAGAGCCGGCCCTCGTCACCCAACAACCACGTCAACGCGAGCCCGCCGAGCCCCAGGCCAGATCGACGAAACATTTCACGTCGCGAGTGAGCAGGCTGCCCGTAGTTGCCACAACCACAGAATGGGGAAGGCGTTCTCATTCGATGAAGATAAATTCGTTGGCGTTCATCAGCGCCTGGCAAAACTGGATCAACCCCGGCGATGGCTTCTTCAACTTCGACTCCTTCGCCGAGGCCACCGTTCCGGACGCCCGCTGAACAACGGGGGCCGTTTCGTTATTGTCACTTGATGCGATCGTTTCCAAGAATTTCCGTGCTGCCGCAATCTCATCAACCGATGGTGGACGCGTCAGTGCAAGTGCGAACGCGGATTCGATCTGATTCGTGTTGTCATCACCCGCCCGCTCCGTGACTCGCGCCGCGAACGCTTTGGCACGCGAGAGGTATTCAGCATTGTTCAGCAGGTGCAACGGCTGCAGCGGCACTGTCGAAGTGTGGCGGCGTGTGCAGGCCTCGTTGGCGACAGGAGCATCGAACATCGCGAGGGTCGCCGGCAGGATGTAGCGCTGTTGCCTGAGATAAAGGCTGCGCCGATTTGACGGCCCATTGGTGGCATTCACGGAAGGCCCGCCAAGCGTTCGATCCAACTGATTCGCCACCATCAGGAACGAATCGCGGATGGCCTCGCCTTCAAGCCGACGCGGCATCCAGCGCCAGAGATGCCTGTTTTCAGGGTCTATCTTCGTATTCGCCACGCTGGGCAGGGATTGTCGGCGATAGGCCGCGCTCAACATGATCAAGCGGTGAAGCCGTTTGGTGCTCCAGGCTTGAGCTTGTTGAGTCATCGAACCGGGTTGTCGAAATTCACAAGCGAGCCAATCCAAAAGTGGCTGGTTCGAAGCATGCCTATCCGGTTGTTACCCTCACCCGCAACAGCTAGGGTGCGTCCATTCGCCAGAATAAAGTCCAGCGTAGGTTGGAGCCGCTACATCTCCTGCGATTCCAAGCAGGGAGCGGAACGCGTTGAACGGGTAGAAGCGGCGGTT
>SIBF01000210.1 GCA_009695275.1 Pedosphaera sp.
ACAACAAGATTCAAAGCCTGGTGAAAAAAGCCTATGGGTATCGTAACCCGGAACGATTCAAGACCGACATCTTCTTCCATCTCGGCGGCCTCAACCTCTACCCCGTTCCCCAATGAAAATCCCAACGCTAAACTTCCAAGAACCGATTTCCGAGGAAGGTGTAAGGTGAGCCGGTCACGGCGAGGGTCGTGTCGGCCTCGATCCGATTGGCGAGAACCGTCTCGCCAGACGGCACGAAATGCGCGGTCACGGCGGTATCCTCCTGCAGAGTCAGGAGGATCGGATCCGTGCCCGCGGATTCGCTTGCTCCGGTCCAACCGGCGAATTTGAAACCGGGAGCAGCTTCGGCCTTCAGTTCAAAGGCCAGGTTCGCGAAGAGGCGGATCGAGCCAGCCGGCACGGGCACATTCGCGATCAGGACGCGGCCGCCCTCCGTCCGGTCGATCGCCAGCTCCAGTTGTTGAGTGCCTCCCAGGCCAAGATTCCTCGCCAGCTCCAGGAACGCGCTGTCCGGCCTGAGTCGGGCGAATTCCCCGACGGCCTGGAGAGCATCCGCCCGTTTCTGGACGGTCATGCCGCCGTCCGGGCCCCAGCGCGCTGCATGGCGCGGAACCTCGGCAGTCAACTGGGCATCGAGACGATCGACGATGGCGACGAGACGAGACGGTGAGAAAGTCGAGGCCAGATGCGCGGCGAAACGCTGGGCCAGACGGGCCGTGAATCCGGGATTTGTGACCAACGGGCGCATCACCTGGTCTTCAGCAATCAGCGCGCCCAATTCGCCGGACCTGTTTACGTTGCCCACATTGAAGCTGCGGTCGATGTCCGGGACTAGCCACTGCCATTTCGATCCCGGCGCGTGCGCGCGCCAGAATTCGCGGTTGTGGCGCCAACTGGTATTGATGACGTAGCTCTCAACCGTGATGAAATCGATGAAGCTGTCCAGATCGATTTCGGCTTCGACCCGCGCCCAGTTGGCCGGCTCGTTCAGATCGTGCGTGTCCAGAAAGGCGAGCAGTTCGACCCAACGATTGGTCGTTCCCTCGACCCGATCCAATTTGAGGGCCGGTGAATCGACATGGGCGTAGCCGAGGTGATCGTACTCGCCAGGGAGGAGGTGGAATTTCGCGTTGAACCAGCCGTCATCGTACTTCTGGCGCAGCTCGTGAATGCCCCAGTAGGCGCCATTGATGAACACGACGACAGGCCGGTACCCTTGCGCATCCGTACGCAACTGGCCTTCCGCAATGAACGGAAGCAGCGCGTCCTTGAGCATGTCGGATTTCCAATTGTCGCCTCCGTTGCGGAATGTGATGAACCTATGATCCCCGAGGGTGGATCCGGGGAAAAGATCGTAGTGGATCGAATCGTCTCCAAACTTGCTCCGCAAATGGATGTTCAAGGGGCGCTGCGCGACCACCCAACTGTTCTCCGCGCCGATGGTGGCCCCGGCGTTCACTCGAAATGCGAGTTTGCCGTCCGGCTCGAAAAACTCGACCGAGGAGGGAATTTCCTTGTTCTTGTACACATCGCGGAGCCGGCTGTTCCCGGAGCTGACCGGCTCGTGTTGGTTGTAGTAAATCCCGATCCGATCGCCGAACAACGTTTTCGGGTCGGCAGAAAACGACACCATCGGAACCGAACCTGGATGTTCGCCGATGAAGAACGTGCGCGTCTCGACCGGCCCCGCCACCTTGCCCGGCTCGGACACGCGAGCCCGCAGGACAGTGTTCGTCAAGATCGAGATCGGGCCGGCATACAATGACGACCCAGTGTGGGGCAGGCTGCCGTCGAAGGTGTATCGGATCTCACCTGCCGTGGCGGAAATGCTGACGGTCTGGGCGCCTGTGTAGAATCCTGCGGGCAGGGAAACCGTGACCTTCCCGGAAGTCTGGCGCAGATCGGTGACGAAGGGGCCTTCGTTGGCTGAGCCCGGCGTGGGGCGCGCCATCTGCCGCCATTGCGAAGGGTTCTGCGGATCGCGGCCGTACGACACATCGGGCACTTGTTTCGGGAAGGTGACGGATTCGACGAAATGCGAGATCCCGCGCACCCGTGCGACCAAACCCAGGTCGAAGCTCACGTCAGAGCTGTCGGCAGCCGATTGATGGACCTCCGCAGCCAGGACGTTCATTCCCGGAACCAAAATGGAAGGTGAGATGTTGAAGTTCTGGAAGAGATTCTCATCCGCACCGGAAACGGCGGTGCTCGCAGGCGTCCTGCTGGAGACGGCCCCGGCGGGCATGTTATGGCGGACGATCTCCTGGCCGTTCAGGTAAATCACGGCACCGTCATCCACCAGCAGCCGGAGGGCGAGTTGGCCGATGCTGGATGGATCAGTGTCCAGTTTGAAGGACGCGCGATAGAAGGAGGTGATAGGGTGGTTGCCGGGGCCTGGGACGGCATCGATAACGGTTGCCTCATCCCCGTCCCCATAGCCGAACTGCGGTGTCCCTGAAGCCCAGAGCGAATCATCGAACCCCTGCGTGATCCACTCCGGCCCCGGGTCGGCTTGCCCGCCCAGGTAGCGCCAGCGGGTGACAGAAGCAGGCGGAAGCGGAGCCGGGCTGGCAGCGGTGATCAACGCGATCTCCGCCGCGCCTTCTGAGGCGGACAAAACCACCGTTTCCCCTTCGCCCGACAGTGAGAAACTGGTGTGGTAGCCCTCCGTCGTGAAATTGCGCCAGGGCCAGTAACCTCGGGGATGGCTTTCCCCGGGGCCGGCGTTGTGGCCATCCGCCCAGACCATGAAGTAGCCGTGAGCCGGAATCGAGGCTCCCGGTGGAAAACCCCACTTGGCAGGCTCCGCAGGATCGTCACTTAACAGGAAACCATACAGAGAGATTGGCTGATCGGTCGTATTCTTGAGTTCGATCCAATCGGGATAGTCTTCGAAATCGATGATGTCCGGATGCGCCGTCGTATTGACGGCCATCACCTCGTTGAGGACCACAGACTGGGCGGGAGTGGATCCCGCGAAAGCCAGCGTCAGGAAACCCAGGAGTGCCGCCGCGCGCAATTCAAGATTGTTCATTTAGTCAGGTCGGAAGAAACGCATGTTCCGGGCCAGACAAACGCAAAACTCATTGCTGGAGCTTTCATGGTCCGGTGATGCTCATATCAACTTCGACGCAGTCGATACAGGGAGAAACCAGATGAATCAACGGATGCCAACGATAGCCAAGGGCGTTGATCGCGAATCAAACTGCCGCGCTCACTTTCACTTCCGGATCAGCCGGATGGAATCCATATCGAACCACGCGGTGCCTTTGCCGGCTCGCAGTTCGCACATCAATTCATAATTTCCGATGCCTTCAGTCACTTCGAAGTCGAAGCCCACGTTCGTCCAGTCCGTGTCGGCCAGAAACTTTTGGGTCAGACGCCGTGCGGACACACGCAGCCCGGCACCGGCGCGAGCATCGCCTGGATCAGGCACAACTCCCTTGGTTTTCACCCGGCCTTCCAATCGATAACTTCCGGCTTCGAGCGAGGCGTTCGCGCGCCAGGATCCGACTCCACTCGCATTCAGATCAATCCGCATCAACTTTCTTCCAGTGGCGTCCTTCACTTCATCGAAGGCGGGCTTGCCAAAATCTCCCTTGCTCTTCCACGTCTTGAGCTTCGCCACTCCGGATGAATCGAACGTGAGTGTATCGGTGGTAAGTTGTTTGTTCAGGCTTCGACATCGCTGGTCGATGCGCGAACAAAGCTCTCTCGTTTCATAATCAAAGTTTTTCGCCATGCCCTCGCCGTGTTCCGCAATCGCCGGGCGGATGGCGGCGGCGATGGTCCGGACGCGATTGGTCAGCGCTTCCACTTGAAAAACGTTCGTCATCAACTGCGACATGCGCTGCATGTAATGTCGGCGTCCTTCGGGAGTCATGAGTACCGCACGTGCCACGAGTCCATTCATGGAGGGCATGATTGAATCGTTTGCGTTGTTGCCTCGGTGTTGTCCGCCAGCGCCAAACATCTGGTCCAGCCCGTGCGGCATGAAGACCATCTTGTCCTGCTCCATGTCATGAAAGACACGGTAATTATTCACGTTCATCGCGTAGCCGTCCCAGTGACACAACATCGCGTCCATCGCCAGGGAGGCAATAAACCGGTTCATGTCCAAAACTTTTTCAAGGCGGGCATAGCGTTTGGTGCGATCCGGCTCCATAGCCGCATCGACGAGGCGCTGGAGGGCTGAACGATCCTTCGGATTGTCGCCCGAGTTGACATCAAGTGGTCTGACTTCCCCTCTTCTATCTTCCCCTTTAATCTCCCGACAAAATCCGCCATCGTAGAGGTTGCCTTTGACATTTTTGAAGTGTTGCCGCAGGAAATCCTTGCCCCAGCCTTCGACCAGGACGTACACGCCCAGATCGCGTCCATTGAACATCACCCGCGCGTGACCAGCTCGCGGCGCCGGCACTCCAGCCGCGATGAACATCTCGCGGCAAAGTTTCTCTGACATAAGACTGGGATCCTGCACTGAATTGTTGAGCGAGATCTTGTCCCTGCCATGGAAGCTCTGCCCTTTGGCAAACTTGTCGAAGTTCAAAGTGAACGCAGGTTGATCATCCACGGGGCGGAAGCTTCCCGCCGCCCCCTTCAGGTGAAGCGCCACATTGGTGTAAACTTTCTCGCCTTCATAAACAGTGGCCTGAACAACTGGACGATCCTTCTGACTTTGAGATCCGTCGAAGCCCCAGCTTTGTTGTCGCAGCTTGCTCATGCCCTCCTTGGACACTTCAATTTTCAACCTGAACACCTGTGGTTGGCTGAAGATATCCTCGATCGGAGCCTTCTTCTTGTCGTCGCCTGCAGGCTTTACCTTTTCGAGTGCCTTTTCAGCCGCGTGTGCGGCCGGAAGCGCAAACGCAAGGGTCAAACTCAACCAGAGAATTGAAGGCAGTGAAGCTTTGTTAAAGGCCATATCGAGAATGTCGGTTGTTTTTGTCCCAGTCGATCAACTCCTCTGGAGTCGGAATTTTGACTCCGGACGGCTTTGTCGTTCCCTATAATTCAGGCAGCAAACTCCTGGTTGAGCAAACGAATTATGCCTGTGCGCGCAAAAAAATTAACGATCGCCTGACAAGGGCTTGTTATCTCCGAAAACTTCGATACATTCGCGCCCCGTGAACACCAGTTATATCTCCAACCTTGGGTCTTCGAAATTCATCAGGCATTGGATTGGGGCCATTTTTCTGGCCATAGGCATCGTGGCCACCACCACATCCGCACAAGCCGCTGAGGTTGCTCTCAAGCAAATCGCCCAAGGCTTCACCGCTCCCATCGCGCTCGCGCCTCTCATGGACGGTTCCGGCCGGCTGCTGATTGTCGATCAGATAGGCACTGTCAGTGTCCTGAACAAGGATGGGTTCATCAGTGACAAGCTTTTTCTGGATGTGCGCGCGAAACTCACCGAGTTGAAGAAAGGTTTTGATGAACGTGGGCTCCTTTGCGTGATTCTTCATCCTCGTTTCAAGGACCATGGCAAGGTTTACGCCGCCTACAGCGCTCCACTCCGATCCGGCGCAACTACTGGATGGGATCACACGATGCACATTTCCGAGTTCAAGACGCGCGACAATGATCGCTCCCAGGTGGACTCCTCGTCCGAGCGTGTCCTCGTCCAGGTGGACAAGCCCTATTTCAATCATAATTGTGGACGCATGGCCTTTGGTCCAGATGGCTACCTTTACATCGGCGTGGGAGACGGCGGCGGTGCCAACGGCATGGACGGTCCGGCGGACAAAGCAGCGGGCCACATCGCCAAAGGCAACAGCCAGGATTTGAATCAATTGTTAGGAAAGATTCTTCGCATCGATGTTAACAAGACTGATGGCGACAAGGCCTACGCGATTCCCTCGGACAATCCATTCGCCAAGGGCGGCGGGCGGCCTGAGATCTTCGCTTACGGCGTGCGCAACTGCTGGGGAATCTCGTTCGATCGTGGAGGGAAGCACGAGCTCTTCGCCGCTGACGTTGGCCAGGCTTCATGGGAAGAAGTCAATATTATCGTCAAAGGTGCGAATTACGGCTGGCCGCGCCGGGAAGGACTTGTTTGCTTTGATGGCAAAAATCCAACCAAGCCGCCGGCGGATTGCCCAAACGTGGATGACGACGGCAAGCCTTTCACCGATCCCATCATCGCCTACAAGAACTTTACCAAGTTTCCGAAAGATCCCGAGGCGCGTGGCGTCAGCGTGACTGGCGGTTATGTGTACCGCGGCAAGGCGCTCCCACAGCTCCAGGGCAAGTATGTCTTCGGCGACTGGTCTCGCTCCTTCGTCAAGGCCGACGGCGTGATTTACGTGGCTTCTCGCCCAGCCTCGGGCAGCGGCCCATGGACACTGGAGCCGTTACCGATGGCTGGGTTTCCTGACGGCCAGATCCATATTTACGTCTGGGCTTTCGGAGAAGATGAAGAGGGCGAACTCTACGTCTTCACGAATACTACCAACGCGCTCATCGGCAAGAACGGCAAGGTTTGGAAGCTGTCGCCCCTGTGACGGAGGCGGTTGCTGGTTCGGCATAATGATCAAACGCTGGTCCGCCACACGACGGCAGCTCACTTCTTCGCAACGCAGAAGAGTTTCGCGTTTGTCCGAATAAAGATCTGGCCGTGCGCGGTTACGACGGTGGAGCGGGTGGAATCATCGCCTGGTTCGCCCATCGCGATCGTGTTGATGATCTTGCCGGCTTCTGCGTCCACCACGACTACATCGCCGCCAAAATTCATCGTGTACACTTTGCCGTCGGCACCGGTCGGGGACGCCTCGAACTTCTTGTTTCCAGGAAGATCCAGCGTCCACTTGACCGCGCCGGTTGAAGGATCGACTCGCGAAAGATTCTTTTTCACATCACTCAAGATAAAAAAGTCACCTCGGTAGAACAGCGGCGTGGGCACATCGTCCGTCACCGTCCGCTTATCGCTTTTCCATGCAATGGCAGAATCGGTGAGCATTCCATTCCCACCGGCCTTGATGGCGTAAATGGGATCGCCCTTGGGCGCGCAGGCGAGCACGACGCCGCCGCCTGCCGATGGTGACGGCACCAGGCGCCAATGAGGAATCTTCGTCGGGTTCCACGTACCCCAACGCCAGAGTTCCTTGCCGGTCGCCGGGTCGTGGCCGGTCAGGCAATCACCACCGGCAATCAAGAGTTCTCGGCGTCCGTTGTGTGTGTATGGCACGGGACTCGTGAAAGCCTCGAGCGACTCCGCGACAGCTTCAGCGGGACGCACGTGACGCCATAGTTCCTTTCCAGTGGCTGGATCGAGCGCGAGAAGGTAAGACTCGTTGCCCGATGGCTTGCCCCGGCCATTTGCCGCCACGTCACGCTGAAGAACTTGAAGATAAAGCTTGCCGTCATACAGCAGCGGGCTGGTTGAGAAAGTCCACTGAAACGCAAATTCGCCGTAGTCCTTCGTGATGCTGCGCGACCATAGCTCCTTGCCCGAATGATCGTAGGCAACGAGAGGTCCATTGCCGTAGAAGAAGAAAACGCGGCTTGAATCCGCTGCTGGTGAGGGTGACGAGAAGTTACTTTTATTGTCGCGCTCGTAACCCTCGGCAGCCTTGTGACTCCAGAGCACCTTGCCTGTTTTACGGTCCAGGCACATCGCATGGAGTGTTTTGTTCGCCTTGTCTGGTGTGCTGATAAATATTTTGCCACTCACGACAACGGGCGTGGATGCGCTCGGTCCTGGGAGGGCAATGCTCCAGGCGACACCCTCCGTCTTCGACCACGCGCTTGGGAGGTTTCGTTCATCCGAGGAACCATTGAATGCGGGGCCCCGCCATTGCGGCCAGTCGGCGGCTACAGATGAGGTGGTGATTGCGGCTGCGAACATCAGGGCCAGAGCGGAGATTGGTTTCATGCAATGAGTGTTTTTGGTGATGCGTCGGCGATTTAAGGGCACAAAATCATCTGAAGGAAGAAAAAGTTTTGTGTTGGTCAGACACCGGCCCATCCATGCACCGCCCCCCGGATCGAGGCGTTTACGCCGCTTCAACGTCCGAGCCCACCACCACGGGACGCATGGCCTGTGGCGTGCGAATGTCGAAGCGGCGTAAACGCCGCGATCCGACCCATCCGCCCCGGTTGCTATCAGTGGCAGTATAAAGATGCGCCCGTGAAACAATCCATTGACCCTAAAAGGAGGAATTCAACCGCAGAGAACGCAAAGAACGCCGAGGATTCTGTCGCTTTTGAAAATCGATGCGATCGCCGGTGAGGCGAGAACCCGCTTTTCCTCAAGTTCCCTGGTTTGCGCTCCCTGCGTTCTCTTGCGGCCAATCAAGTGCCCGTCATCGCAAAACAAAACCGTTGACAACTGCTCTCGAACTGTTTGCACTCGCCCACAGCTAATCAATCCCCGTAAATCTACTTTGGCTTATGCTGGGTGAAAATATACACCTGCGAAAGCCGCGCTCGTTGAGGCGGACCAAGGTGAAATGTTGCCTGACACCTTCCCGCGAACCGGCAGGTCGGGCTGGCTGTCCTCAGCCCGCTGCAAACGTCGCAAGGACTGCCATACCCCCTCCAACGCCACGGCGCGGTGAGGACACCGGCTCCCTACCAGTCTCACTCGTTCATGGTCCCGATGCGCAATCCGGTGATCTTGGAGATCCGCTACAATCGGGCAAGCGGGCAGTCGGGCAGTCGGGCAGTCGGGCAGTCCAGAATAGCGCTGCCGGGGCACTCAAAAAGCAATCCTTTTGCGGCAATTTCAGAACCCCTCGCCGGGAGGGTGAGGCTCCTGCCGAACCCCAACTTTCTCCGGCCCTTCGAGGGTTCCAGAGGACTCTCACCCTCCCGGAAGCGAGGTTTTTCAAGAACCTCTTTTGTCACTTCAAAAACCGCTGGGCTGAACTTCCAATTTCCTCGGGAACCCGGCGGAAAAGCTCCCCAAACCCAAGCTTTCCGCGGGAAGATGGAAAATTGGCCCCCGAATACTGGACTGTCGGCGGGAACCTCATGTTTTTGCTCGTTGAACCGATGCTTCCCAGGGAATCCCTCACTTTTTCCCCATCAAACCGCAACTTTCCGCCGGAAGACACGCTTTTCGCTCATCAATCCGGCGACTTCCGTGGGAAGAACGGTTTGTGGCTACGAAACTCGATGCTTCCCGTCGAAAGTCGGATTTTTGCCTGCAAAAACTCAGGCTTCCCGGTGCCGCCAAAGCCTCACTGTGAAAGCATCTGGCACTGCCGCAGCCAGTTATGAGTAATCACTCTGGAAAGCGCCGTTGGAACCACGAAATTTACGAAACACAAGAAATGAGAGATACATGGAACCAACAGATCATTCAGTCCTTGGGTGAGAGCCACATCTTCTCCATGAACATCCAGGTAAGGCTGGCTGTCCTCAGCCCGCCGCGAACGTCGAAAGGATTGCCGCATCCCCGTCAACGCCGCAGCGAGGTAGGGCGCGTCAGTCCCTGCGCGCCGTTCTGGGGCAAATGTGCATCCTTTCGCAATCGCGGCTCGGTGAGGACACCTCGCCCTACCACGCTCCCAATGAACCAGAGGAGTGGGGACAGCTTGTCCCCATATCGGATCGCCTCGGTTTTGCCGACAAAACGGGGACGAGCCGTCCCCGCCCCTGGTTCAGGGTTCCAACTCGCGTCCAATTTTTGGAGGTATTCCCTTTCCATGAACCGTCCACCGGAGCGCGGACAGCCTTGTCCGCGCGAACCTGCTCCAAACAACTCCCGGACATGGCTGTCCGCGCTCCTTTCCAACTGTGGTTCATGGTCCCGATGCGCGATCTCGAAATCGTGGAAGCTCCACACGAAGTTTAGTTTTCGTGTGTTTCGAGCCTTTCGTGGTTTGAACTCCCGGTTCCGCCGCCGTCTGCGCGGCCTGGTGGATGAACTCACGCAATTGCTCCAACCGCTGGACTCACGCTGGCTCACCTTTGGCCTCAAGCGCCCCGGCGCGCCCGATTCACCCGACGCCGTGGAAAACACCCGCGCCACCGCCCTGGGCGGCGGCAAACTGCGCGTGCAATGCAATCCCGCCCCGCGCGCCGATTACTATACTGAGCGCGGTCACAAACTGCGCTTTTGGCACCGTGACACTTGAGTTGTCAAGTAGCTCACAATCAATGGGAAGTGACCATTTTCGCTCGATTTCAAAAAGCGCAATCTATGGCCGCGCAGAGTATATCAAGTGTGGACCCAAGTCGTCGGCACCGAGGCGGACTATGCGCTCGCGGATTCCCCGCACGAGCCGGACAAAATCATCGAGGGCCTGACCGTCGGCGCAACCATCAACGCCAAAATGCGCGCCGTGAACGAAACCGGTCCGGGGCCGTTTGGGGAGAGCGTCCAAGCGGTCATCGGATAAACTTGTGAACAGTGGAATGAAATCCAGAGGCACTAACAAGTCACGCCCGTCTTCACGAACGCGCCGACGATCTCTTCCGCACTTCAACGCTCTCAATCTGTGGCACGTCCACGACATCATGGCCGCCACGTCCGGGAAGGAATACAATCAGCGTTTCACCATCCGGGGAGAGGGCGGCGAGTTCAGGGTGCGGAATCGAGTAGGTCTTGTTGCCGCCCGTGCAAATCTTGATTGGGCGGAATGGACTGCCTTGCAACAACTGCCTCAACTCGTTCGGATTCATGCCGGCTCGATACCACAGCCCACAGATTCTTTCAAGCTTTCGGATCAATCACCGGGCAATCATGTCCGCTACTCGTTTCGCGTTGGGTTTCATGGCGTCGCGCTGTCACAGATTTCTCGCAACTTGAAATCATGCCTATCCGGTTGTTACCCTCACCCGCAACAGCTATACTCTGCGCGGCCATAGATTGCGCTTTTTGAAATCGAGCGAAAATGGTCACTTCCCATTGATTGTGAGCTACTTGACAACTCAAGTGTCACGGTGCCAAAAGCGCAGTTTGTGACCGCGCTCAGTATAGCAGCCTGTCGGACTTACGTACACGTATTAAATCCGACGCTCTACGATTCGATATGACGCGTTTTGATTTTCGGTGAAGGTGTTTTGATGGTCCAAAATCAATGATTTTGTCCGAAAACGAGCTAAGTCCGACAGGCTCCTAGGGTGCGTCCATTCGCCAGAATAAAGTCCAGCGTAGGTTGGAGCCGCTACATCTCCTGCGATTCCAAGCAGGGAGCGGAACGCGTTGAACGGGTAGAAGCGGCGGTTGAATCGAAACGTGAATTCATTGAGGTAGGCCTGTAGGTG
>SIBF01000211.1 GCA_009695275.1 Pedosphaera sp.
CTCCAAGCGTTGGATTTGGGCGATGTCCTGAAGGATTGATTCGGAACTGGGTTTTGCATTCATTGTCGGTAGTATATGTTAAACACATACATTCCTGCCACAAAAAACAAGGGAATGTTCCCTTATGAAGATTTTTGTCTTACGCCCATTACCGGCTTGGAGGTCGCCCTACTCGTCAACTTTAAGGAGGCAAGGCTGGTTTGGAAACGAGTGGTGAGTGGAGAACCAGAAGCAAACCTCGGATCGCGCGGAGAACACAGATAGAGAAAGAGCAATCCGTGAAATCCGTGGTAAACTCCTCTCAACCGCCCAGCAGTGCCCGCAAGTAGCGCAGTTCGTCCTCGATCTCCTCCGCGCGCTCGACCGTGTGCGCCACCTCTTCCCGAAAAAGCTCGCGGCAGCGTTGGCGTATCCGGTGCAGCGCCACGCGCACCGCGCCCGCATTCATGCTTGACGCTGTCGCCACCTGCTCAAGGCTTGCCTCGCCGCTCTTGTCGAACAACAACGGGCGAAGGTGGCGGAAGAGGTCAGGCCGGTCGGAAAACTCGCGTTCAAGGCTCGCGAGAACATTATCCACAAGCGTCAGAGCCCAGCGACGCTCGAAAATCTTTTCAGGCGTGAGCCGGTCCACCGGTTCGAATCGATACCGCTCCTCGGCACTCAGAGCATCCAGCGCGAGTGGTGGAGGCGCATTACCGCCCCGCTTGGCCGCACGCTCGCGATCCCGCTGATCCGCGATGTAGTAGTTGAACGAGGCGAGGAGAAAGGAGCGGAACCGTCCCTGCCCTGGCGTTCTTTCCCGGTAGGACCGGCGTTCGAGCAGTTGCGCGAAGAATCCCTGCACGAGATCCTGGGCGTCTTCAGGTGCGCGCCCGTGTCGGCGGGCGTAAGCGTAAAGCGGATACCAATACGTCTGGCAGAGCTTTTCCAGCGCCTGCGCCGCGATCTGCGAATCCAGTTGTCCGGCGGCGACCACGACGCTCCAGTGCGTGGTGGCAAAATCCCTTGGCCCGGCTTTTGAAGCGCACCATTCGGGATTTCGCTCGGCTGGCATACAGCGAGCCTAACGGTTCACGCATGTTTTGCACGCGAAAGACTGCGCCTCGCGGGGTGGCAAGGAACTGCATACAGCTCGCCTGGGAACGCTGGCCTCCTTGCCGGCGAATTCCGATTCCAAGCGCCGGCAAGATGCCAGCGCTCCCAGGCACAACCAATCCATGAGCGTGATGCAGCCTTGGGGGCGGCGCGGCTTGAATTCTCATACGCCTGGATATATGCACTCGGACGTTGAAGCGGCCTGAAGGCAGCGCGCCTGGGACAGAGGTGGCGGGGGCACCCTGTCAGCGAGCTTGCCAAACGGGATGGATTGCCGTTCGCTGGCCACCGAATGAAGACCCTCTCCGTCGGACCTCTACGGTGGCTTTCCACGCGGCGGCTCGCCGCGGGTTTCACATTGATCGAACTGCTGGTCGTGATCGCCATCATCGCGATTCTAGCGTCGATGCTTCTGCCTGCCTTGAGCAAGGCGAAGTCAAGCGCGCAGACCGCAAAGTGTTCTTCCAACATGAAACAATGGGGAATCGCCACGATGATGTACCTGCAAGATTTCGACGATCGGCTACCGCTCTTCGGCGACTCGTCAGCCAATTACACGAAGGCTTTCTGGCACGCGAAGCTGGCTCCGTATGTTGCCAAACAGGTGCAGCCCGGAAAGGTTTTCAATCAGACCGAAGCCTACACGAATGAACTGCGGAAATGTCCCGGCGGGCGCGTGGGGAACCCGGCGTTCTCCAAGGAGAAGACTCCCCTCAAGGAGTGGAATTGCTGGATCGGGGCGAATTTTGGCGCTTTTGGCGCACCCTTAAGCGGCCCATTCTATTACGGCGACACTACCCGTCCCTTGAATGTCACCCGCATCGGGAAACCCTCGGACGCCATGATCTACATGGACACGCTGGACCACTACGTTTACTCGCCCGTGGATTCGAACTACAAGTTCAGCCTGGATCTCAACGGTGACGGCGCCGCGGACACCATGCCGCAGTATCCCGGGACACCCTTCAACTCCGGACGCCCGACGGTTCACAACAACGGCGCAAACGTCACCCTGCTCGACGGCCACGTCGAACGCGTGGCTTTCAAGAAACTCTGGCAAATCGACGCGAAGAAGACTGTCACGCACTCCTTCTGGTACATGGAGGACTGAGAAGCCGCTCACGCTCTCGGATGCGCCTGGTTGTATGCACGTTTCAGCCGATCAGTCGTCAGATGCGTGTAAACCTGCGTCGTGACGAGGTGGGCATGGCCAAGAAGTTCCTGGACGCTGCGCAAATCCGCGCCGGCATCGAGAAGGTGGGTGGCGTAGCTGTGACGCAGTTTGTGGGGCGTCAGGCCTGGATCGAGCTTGGCGATTTCCAGGTAGCGTTTCAGGCGCAACTGGAGCAGCCGCGGATACAGTGGCCGCTGGTTGCGGTCGTTGGCCAGGAACACGGGGGTGCTTGCCGACGGTGCTTCGGGCAGCGCCTCCCAGTAACGCCGGATGGCGGCCAATGCATGTTCACCGATTGGAAGCTGGCGCTCCTTTTTCCCTTTGCCTCGAACACGCACCAGTTCTTCCGACCAATCGAAGTCCTCGGCGCGAAGGTCGCAAAGTTCGCTGATTCGCAGTCCGCAGGAGTAAATGGTTTCCAGGATCGCGACGTCCCGCAAAAACGGAGCTGGATCCGGTTTTTCGCCTTCACTCTTCAAAGCCACCGCCAGCTCATCCATCGGGGCTCTGAGCAAGGCACCCATTTGCACCACCGTGAGAAAGCGCGGAAGGCGCTTCTCCAGCTTTGGCAGGATGATGCCTTTGATCGGCGAGGTCGCGGCCATGCCCCGTCGGATGAGGAATTTGTAAAAGGAGCGCAATGCCGAGAAACGCAGTTGAATGGCGGGACGGCTCAAATTGCTTCGACCAAGGAAGCGGAGGTACGACCGAAAATGATCGCGTTCGAGTTTGGGCCAATCGGGTGAGGCGCTGTGTTCGCGCTCGAACCAATGAAGGAACTCGGTGAGCGTCTGCTGATAATTCCGTTGCGTGTAAACCGACGCACCACGATCCGTGCGGAGATGTTCCCAGAAGCCGATCAATGAAGGATCCTTGACCGGTTCAATAGAGGAAGCTTCTGAATGTTTCGCGGCCGGGGTCATGCTGGCCAAGCCTTTCGGACTTACGAACCGGATGAATCGTCTCCAGCGCCCGCTCCATCGGTGGCGAACTCGAAGCCGACCTTTTTGTTTTCGTCCACAACCAGGTAGGCGGCGAAAGGACGGCCCCGCTTCGAAATGAACTTCTGCAACAGATCTGTCCTACCGGTGGTGAGAAGTTTTTTCACCTGCGCCTGATCGATGGGCTGCTGAAGCACGACTTTGCCGGTCTTGAATGTGCAGCGCTTCGTCTCCGCTTGCGATCGTTCGCACAGGTAACTCTCGGGCCCCTCAAACACCTTGCTTCCGCACTTCGGACAGACGCCAATCGGCTCAAGTCCTGTGAAATCGAGTTTCACCACCGGCTCGGTTGACTTCTTTCCCCTGGCCGGAAACTTCCTTTCGCGAGGTGCGAATTCGAAGCTCACTTTGCCATCTTTGAGGACGAGAAACGCCTCAAACTTCCGGTTCGTCTTGTTCGAAACGAAGTTCTTGAGCAGCTCCGTCTTGCCCTCTGCGAGGAGCTTCACGACTTGCACCTTCTCGATGGGCTGCTGCAAAATCACCGCGCCTGTTTTGAAATCGCAGGTGCGGGTTGCCCCGGTGGCCTTCTCGCAGATGTAATTCATTCCGTTCTCGAAAACCGGCGCGCCGCACTTCGGACATTTGCCCAGCGGTTCCTTGCCGGTAAAATCGACCACCGTGCCAGCCCCATCTCCGCCATTCTGGTCATCGTTGCCGAAGTCAAACTTCACCTCGTTCTGCTCGTTCAACTTCACCACGGCGGCGAAGGGAAAACCTTTCTGGCTGCGGAAGCCCTGCAAAGGCCCGATCGTTTTCTCGCGGAGCAAAATCTCCATCTCGGACTCCTCGAACATGCGACCGCCCATGACACGCCTCACGCCGAACTCGCATTTCTGGCATTTGAACTCGCGAAATTTTTCATGCACCTCGCCGCCGCACTTGGGGCACGGTGTTGTGAGCACACCGAAATCGCCGGGAATCGTGTCGTTGTCGTAAAGTTTCGCCTTGCGGACGATCTCCTCGGTAAAGTGGCGGATCTCGCCCATGAACTTCTCGCGCGGCAACTGCCCGCGCTCCATCTGCTTCAACTGATATTCCCAATCACCAGTCAGCTCCGGCTTGGTCAATTCATTTACACCGAGGCCGTCGAGCAGTTGCATCAGGGAAAAAGCCTTCGCCGTCGCCACCAGTTCGCGTCCGTTGCGATGCAGGTAATCCTCGTAGATCAATCCTTCGATGGTCGCCGCGCGCGTGGCCGGCGTGCCAAGGCCGCGCTCGCTCATCGCCTCGCGCAACTCATCATCCTCGATCGTCTTGCCCGCGCTCTCCATCGCGCCAAGCAACGTGGCTTCGGTGTAACGCGCCGGTGGTTTCGTCACGTTGCCCTTCACTTCAATGTCGCGCGTCGCCACTTTTTCGTTCTGATCCACAGGCGCGAGCGTTGGCGCGTCGTCATCGGATTGCGCCTCCTTGCCATAAACCTCCAGCCAGCCCGGTTTCACCAGCACCTTGCCCGTGCTTTTGAACGGCTCGGACTCAACACGCGTGATGCGCACCGTCTCCAGGAATTCCGCCGCCGGATAGAACACCGCAAGAAAACGCTTCGTCACCATGTCGAACAACTTTTGCTCCGGCTCGCTCAGGCCTTTCGGCAACTGACCCGTCGGGATGATTGCAAAGTGATCGCTGACTTTTGCGTTGTTGAAGATGCGCTTGTTGGGGCGCACCCAGTCGTTCACCAGAACTTTTTCCGCGAGCCCGCTGTAGCCCGCGAGGTCGCGCAGAGAGTCCATCGTCTTCTTCACCGTGCCGATGTAATCCTCCGGCAAATGGCGCGAATCCGTTCTCGGATACGTCAAGACCTTGTGCTTTTCGTAGAGCGCCTGAGCCACGCCAAGCGAGTTCTTGGCGCTGAAGCCGAAGCGTGAGTTCGCCTCGCGCTGAAGGGTCGTGAGATCGTAAAGCCCCGGCGACATCTGCGTGGTAGGCTTGGTCTCTTCTGTGACGATGCCAGGTTTGCCGAGGCATTTTGCCCGGAGCGACTCGGCCTGCGCCTTGTCCCAAACGCGCTCGGGCTTGAGATCCACGTCGCCATCCTTGCTGTCGGGCCGCTGAAACTTCTCGTCAAACCAGCGCCCGGTGTAGTCGCCGGCCTTCGCGCCAAACGTGCCGATCACTTCCCAATAGTCGCGCGGCTTGAACGCCCGCACCTTCGCCTCGCGCTCGACCACGATGGCGAGCGTCGGCGTCTGCACGCGCCCCACGGTGGTTTTGAAAAATCCACCCGCCTTGGAATTGAACGCTGTCATGGCACGCGTGCCATTGATGCCCACAAGCCAGTCCGCCTCGCTGCGGCAAACGGCGGCGCTTGCCAGCGGCTGCATCGAGGCATCCGTGCGCAGCTTCTCAAACCCATCGCGAATCGCCGCCGGAGTCATCGACTGGAGCCAGAGCCGCTGAATGGGCTGCTTCGCCTTGGTGTACTCGACGATGCGGCGGAAGATCAGTTCCCCTTCGCGGCCTGCGTCGCAAGCGTTGACGAGAGCATCCACGTCCTTTCGCTTGATGAGCTTCACCAGAACCTTGAGGCGGTTCGCGGAGCGCTCGATGGGTTGCAGTCCGAACTGGGGCGGAATGTGTGGCAAAGCGGCGAAGGTCCACTTGCCCCTCTTCACGTCGTGTTCCTCCGGCACGATCAGTTCAAGCAAATGACCGACCGCAGACGAGATGACGCTCTTGTCGCTTTCGTAGAACTCGCCAGACTTGTCCTTGGTAAAGCCTCCGATGGCCTTGGCGATGTCAGTTGCGACAGATGGCTTTTCCGCGATGATCAGTGCTTTACCCATGACTGAGTGTGCCAGTTTTTAAGCCGGTCATCCCGCATGATGCAACGCCTTTCTGGTATTGAACGCAAATAGTCGTTCGTCGAAACATCGCTCAGACCCCCTGCCTGATTGAGCAGATGGGGCTTCTGCGCTGGCACCGATTTTTCTCGCGCCCGAGCGCTGGTGCGGCGAAAACTCCGTCATGTTCCCGATGCCGCTCCATCCTTTTCGCCCTGGTCTTCCAGGTCTTCTCAACATATTTGCCTGCACCGTAGCAGTCTGCCTCTGGCTTGCGCCTGGCGTGGTTGCCACGGCCGCCACCCAGCCGCCTCCGCTGACACCAAAGCAGGGAGCCGCTCTCCTCAAGGCAGACATCATGGGTGTCTTCGCGCATCCGGACGACGAAACCGGCATGGCGGCCACGCTGGCGAACTACGCGATGGGACGGGGAACAGTGGTCGCGAACGTTTACTGCACTCGCGGCGAGGGAGGTGGAAACATGGTCGGCACCCATCTGGGACCGGCCTTGGGAATTCTGCGAGAGGCGGAGCTTCGCGACTGCCTTGGGAGGCTTGGCGTTCGTTACTGTTACTTCCTCGATCAGGCGGATTTCTTTTACACAGAGAGTTCTGCGGCGACTTTTGCCAAGTGGGGCAAGGAGGAAACACTGCGTCGGCTCGTCCGCCTGGTGCGCGCGCTTCAGCCCGAGGTGATCGTGACCATGAATCCGGCTTCCACACCAGGGCAGCACGGCCACCATCAAGCGGCGGCGATCCTCGCCGTGGAAGCGTTCTCGGCGGCACCTGATCCGAAACGGTTTCCCGAGCAGTTGACCGACGAAGGATTGGGGACATGGCAGGCGCGAAAGCTTTATCTATCGGGCGATCAGGGCGGGACAATTGCAACCATCCAGACAACGAACATGCTCGCCGGTGGAAAATCATCAGCCGACATTGCAGCGGAAGCCCTCTCGCAACATCGCTCACAAGCATTTGGCGGCTTCGTAAATTCTCCGTGGCTGCGCCGGCCCCAATCGTTCTCCCTGGTCAAGAGTGTCGTGCCCTTCCTGGAGAAGGAAACCGACCTTCTTCGAGGCTTGCCAGTTTCTGGAGCTGCTCGATTGATGTCGCCGCCCTTGAAGCCAGTCACCACTTCCGGGCCTGGTCTTCGAATTGTGCAGCGGCCGGCAGTTGAACGTTATCTGGCGTGGGTGAAGGAGCAGGGATTGGAACACGCAGCGGCGAGCTTTTCGCCCGATTTGCCAGTCATCGCAGGCGTCAGCAACGACGTGAGGTTGGAAGTGTCCAATCCTGGAAATGCGCCACTCTCGGGCCGTCTTGAACTTCGCGCTCCCGCTGAGTGGCTGGTTGACGTTTCAAACAATGCCATGCGGCTCGAAGCCGGAGGTCGCCAGATCGTGACTGTTCGCATAACACCACCGCTCGGAGCAAAACAAGATGTTGAAATGACGGCTGTTATGAAACGAGCTGAGGGCGAAATCACGGCAGTGACCCGCCTTCATCCCGTGCCAAGGCTCGTGGTTCCGAGAGTACGGACCTCGCCATTGATCGAATTCACAAGTGATGGTTGGAAGAAAGTGGCGCGCCATTCGATCTCCCATACTTCCCTCGCCCAGGGATCGGCCCGGGACGAAACAGACAGCAGCGCGTCCTTTTCCCTGATTCACGACGGCAAGACGCTTTATCTGGATGTCGAGGTCAAGGACGACGTCCTCGTGTCGAATATCGCTCCGAACGACATCAAGGGACACTGGCGCAGTGACTCCGTTGAAATATGCATCGATCCAAAGGGCGGTTCCGAAGATACCCTCGGCTGTTACAAGATCGGCATTTTCCCATTTGATACCGAAGGGAAAGTTCGAGCCTCAAGGGATGCCGACGCGAAGCAAGGACCGGTCGAAATTACTGCGCCAGGGACGCGGATTGCCTCGAAACGAACTCCAGACGGATATACGATCCGGGCTGCGATTCCGTTCACCGAGATTGGAATCGCTCCGCGAAAGGCTCGGTCTCCTGGGTTCAACATCATCATTTACGACGGAGACAAACGCGACGCTGCGATCGGCGAGAACATCAACAAGTCGCGGATAGCGTGGTCACCGCGCTCCGGAGTCCAAGGGCGCCCCGAGGATTGGGGCCGCATCGCGCTGGAGTAAGCAGGCGTTCAACAAATCCATAAACACACCATGAACAACAAACGATTGTCGGGACGGGTTGCCGTCATCACAGGAGCAAGCAAAGGACTTGGTAGAACTATGGCAATGGCGCTAGCCGCCGAGGGCGCGTCCCTCGCCCTGGTTTCCCGCGACCTGGCGCAAACCGAGGAAACTGCCGCAGCCGCGCGCGCCCTGGGTGTCCGGGTGATTACCTTCCAGGCGGACATCACGAGCGAAGAGCAGGTTTCCAAGTTTGCCGCCGCGGTCAAGCAGGAGTTTGAAGCGGCGCACATCCTGATCAACAACGCGGGAATCAACATTCGCAAGCCTGTGACTGATTTTACCCTGGAGGAATGGCGCAGAGTTCTGGCCACCAATCTGGATGGACCATTTCTGATGTGCCGGGCGTTTGTGCCCTTGATGCGTGGCCACGGTTACGGACGCATCATCAACATGACGTCCATCATGAGCCACGTTTCGATGGCTCATCGCTCAGCTTATTCGGCCAGCAAGGCGGGGTTGCTGGGCTTTACCAAGGCTCTGGCTCTGGAACTCGCTCCAGACGCGATCACTGTCAATGGCATCAGTCCTGGACCGATTGCGACGGAGATGAATCTGCCGATCACTCAGAACCCGGAGTTAAATCGGCAGTTCATTTCGAAGATTCCAGTCGGACGTTGGGGCAAGGTGGAGGAAGTCGGACAGCTCGCGGTTTATCTATGTTCCGAAGAGGCGGGCTTCATGACTGGAACTGACCTCCTGATCGATGGCGGCTGGTGCGCGCAGTGACCTCTCACGACTGTGGCGGTGAGTGAAGGCTAAGCCGAATCATCCATGCAGTAGGAGCGCGGAATTCATTCCGCGTGGATCCTGCAACGCCCCAAGGGCTGTTGGCTCGACGAGATGCCAAGTGGTCGAAAACCAGGCCACTGGACAGTGACCAACGCGAAGAGCAAGGTGTCGCAGTGGAAATCTCCGGCCCAGTTGAGCATTGCACGCCGCTGCGGAATAAATTCCGCGCTCCTATTGAATCGTTCCGGCTAAGACTCTTCCGCCCGGGACAGATCCACGCTCTCGACGCCTTCGATCTTGTTGAGTTCGGAGATCAACTCGAATGGCCGCGCCCCGTCGCGAAGGCGGAGGCGGTAATTCAGCTCGAGAGAGGCTCCTTTCTTGGCGGTACCCACCGAACGAACTTCAAAATTCAGGACGTGCTTCTGGAAGATGGGAGCAAGAAGCGCCTCGGGCTCCGACTCCACCGGAAGTCTCAACGACAAGTCACACTCCTCCTCGGACCATCCAGAGACACGGCGCCGCGGACGCATGATCAGGATTGCCGTGCCAATAACGATCGCGCCAACGATGGCGACCCAGAGGTGATCCGCGCCGGCCGCCATTCCAACGATGACCGCAAAGATGACGAAGGCTGTGTCCTGCGTGTCTCGCACGACGGTGCGGAATCGAACGATCGCCAGGGCTCCCGTCAGACTGAAGGCGCGCGCCATGTTGTCGCCGATGACCTGGGTGACCATTGAGATCAGGATCGACATCAAAACCAGTGTGCGCGGGAAGGATGGCGTGATCGGTTCGTCGCGATGCGTTGCGCGGTAAATCGCTGCGACGATCCCTCCGAGCACGAACGCAATGCCGATGCGCCAGAAGAGTTGAGCCAGCAAGTCGCCCAAGGGGCCCGCAGGGGGCGTGACTTGAAATGCTTGCTGAAACCAGTTTGTCATTTATTTATCAGGCTGAGACTGAACCGGCTGACAGCGCGTGATTCTGGATCTCCGCTGCATCGGACAGGTTCGCAACCGCATGGCCATTCACCGGAGCTGGCATCACTGAGAGCGATTCGCCAGTCCAGCCAAATTTCTGCACCGCCATCCGGTACTTCGAAACCGCCTGAGCTTGGAGGTTCAAGGTGCTTACAAGACTTTGGTACAATTCTGGAAAAACCTTCCGATATTTCAACTCGATGATGCACTGCTTGTCGAGCAATGGTGTCCACGGGCCTGATTCCTGCACAAACCAGTCCGAGGTTGGAAACGCGCGAAGGTTTCGATCCAGAGTCATGCGAATGGGGCCGTCAGGTGCCGATCCCACCCTGGCAATGCGGTCATAGGCAATCTGACATTTGGGTTCGAGCCTGCGCGCGATCAAGCGTCGGTGAAACCAGAAACCAACCCAGCCAGGGTCAGCGTTGTCTCCAGAGAGATCGGTGACTTCGGAGTCCTGAACCCGTGTGCGCCGTTTTCCTACGAGGCCGCGGGTTTTGAGTTTGCGTTCCAGAAAGACTCCATTTTCCTGGCCGTAGCGGCGGACGCGATACTTGCACCTCCCAAAAGAGCCAACCCGATGAAAGACAGCAAATTCTGGTGTATCGAGATACACGCTATTCACACAATAGGCATCGTGACTTGCGCCACTGGCAAAGGGGTCCGGCGAGAGGTGGCTGCGCATCCACGCGAGTGCATCTTCTGCGACAGCATCAGGCACCAGGAATTTTGTTTCGTAGGCAAACTCCCGCTTTTCCGTGGCGGCTGCCGCTGCTTGTGGCTTCATTCTACTTTATGGTTCCCCTGAGTCGGACGCGGTCGGTCGCTGCTCATTTTGCTTTGTTTCTCGAAATTCAACACCACAGGCTCTGCGATGTTACAAGGAACATGAAATGAGAACTATAGTTCACAACTCATGGAACGGAGTGACAACAGAGCGCCGCAAAAGTTTCACAACTGCAACCATGTCGGCAAAGAAAAATCCCCGAATTGTGAAACATCGAAGCTTTTCAATTCAAACGACCTCTAACCCGGATCGATCATAGCCTGGCGGAAAACGGAGAGAGAAAAGTGCAATTGCGCTAGGTTTATCAAAGGGATTGGCACTGCACTGGCTTTCATTTCGAGCATGACAGACTGTTCAAACGACCCACTCCTTTTTCCTGACCTTG
>SIBF01000212.1 GCA_009695275.1 Pedosphaera sp.
GAGGGTGACTCGTTGCAAAACATCGGGTTCCTTCAACGGCTGTGGCATCGGCATGCAAGCGTTGTAAAACGAGGGGCTCCAAATGTTCATTCATTTCGCACCCAAGCGACCCCTGCCTTTCCACTACCGTTCCAGATGAAGTAGCCCTATCCTAGCGAGAACCTGTCCACTAGAGGTGCGGAGTCCCGGCTTAGCTTGGCTCTCACTCGGCGACCCACTAAAGCCGGGATTCCATGCCTGCGATATGCGAATTGCTGCTTGAACCAAGCAGATGCTTGCATTCCGAATCAACCCACTCCATGCTTGTCCCTGAATGAACAACTTGGCAGCGACGGTGTTGACCGCGCTGTCTTTTACGCAAATGAGTACATCACATGAGTCTGGGTCGCCCGAATCCGAGCTGGATCTCGACCTGCTCTTTTTACCGGCGTGGGCGCAAAAGCCGCCTGCGGAAAACAAGTATGCCAAATTTGAAGGCGGCTCCGAGGATCGATCCGGAGGCCGTGGTGACCGGCGAGATGATCGCCCGGATCGCCCTCGACGCCCCGAGCAGAATCGAGGAGGCCGTGAGGCCCCGGGACGCGACCGGCCAGCAGGTCCGCCTCGAGAAGGAGCGTTCCAAGGTCGGCCAAACCAGCCGCGCGGCGATGACAGACGTGAGTTTGCTCCGCCTCCTATCGACCTGAATGTCTCTTTTATCCCCGAGGACAAAGGTGTTGAGTCGCTGGCGCGCCAAATCCGCCTCACCGGCAGAGCCTATCCGCTGTTTGACATTGGCTTCTTAGTTCTCAAGAAGTCCGACCGTTACGTCGTTCGGTTTAATGTGATTAAAAAGCAGGACGGCCAAATCGCGCAGCCGCTGTTTGTCTGCGGCTTGGATGACACGCTCTGGTTATCGGAGCAGGCGGCGATCGATCATGTTTTGAACAAACATTTCTCGACCTTTTATCAAGCCGACCGCATCGCCACAGATCCACCGAAGGGCACGTACACTTTTGTGGCACAATGTGGGATGAGCGGCTTAATCCTTGGTCCGCCCAATTACCACGATTATCAGACCAAGCTCCGAAAGCTGCACGCTGAACGCTTTTCCCGCGTTCCTTTCGAGGCCTTCAAGGCTCGTATCAAGATTGTCCGAGACGAACCGGTCGTAAAAAAATGGCTCGAAGATCAAAGCTGGAAGATCGAGTACATTTGTTTGAACGTTCCCGAGACCGTCAAGTTGGCCACTCGCGAGGAGGTAGAAAAACATTTTCGTGAAACTCATTTACCGAACGTTATTAAATCAGTGGAGTTTCACACGTTGAGCGGGACCGCGGCGCAGGCGTTGCCGTTCCGTCCTTTGCAGAGCCTCGTGCGGCGGGCTTGGGATGATCAAATGCGTTTCCCTCTCAAAATCGTGAACGTCTTGAGCCAGCAGTTCGCGGGTCATGGCTTGCAGTTCTTCAAAGTCAATAAGACCGTCACTCACGTTGCTGTGGCTCGGCCACATTTTCTCGATGTGGAAGTCACTCCGGTTTCTGAAGGAATTACGCGAATTGTTAACTTCATCAACGCGACGGCCCACTGCTCGCGACGGAAATTGCTGGAGTCTTTTGCGCCCGGATCAGTCGTTCAAAACAGCGGCGGAGCAGAGGCCGCTCCAGCCACCGAGGCTCCGTTGCCCTCTCCGGAAGCCTCGGCAATCATCAGCGATTTGCATTGGCTCATCCACCAAGGCCATGTGATCGAATTCGCCAACGGCTTGCTTGAGTTAGCCAAACGGCCCATTATCAGACCACCTAAACCAGCCCCAGCGCCTGCTCTAACCACTGAATCTCAAATAGGCTCGACGCCCGTCGGTGGAGCTGAAGCAGTAGTCGAAAAGTCCGCGGAGGAATCAGCCCCATCTTCCGAAACAGCGGTGGCAGCCGCCGAAGCAGGTAGTTCGGTTGTCGAGCCGGCGACTCGAACGGATTTGAAACCCAATGAGAGCGCTCCTGAAGTGGAGAGTAGCCATTCGCTCCACGAAGCTCCGGACGTGTCTCGAGAGATGGGACCTCAACCAAATCAGATAGCCACGACAACACCTAGTGTTTAGCGACTTAGCCTGGAATCCAAACTACATTTTAGATTCGAGCCCATTGACGACCCAGAGGTGCCCGCTTGATCTCGGTCACACCTGGGTCGTTTAGCAGATCGGTCAGAACCCCCAACGGAAAGAAACACTATTGCTATGAACGCTCCTGATTTAACACAACGCGCTCCGCGAAGTCCTCGAGCCCGCCTGGGCGGCTATGCTGACCCTGCCCCGCATGCTAGATAAAGCCCGCGCTACAATCGCCGGTAAAAACGGTGAGTTCAAATACAACTGTCCGTTGGATGAGCATTTCCTCCAATTTGCGGGGATCGACCCGCAAGCCCTCCAGAAGGAATTGGCCGCCGGAAAGGGTGACGGAGAAATCCTCGAATGGATCACCGCCGCCTCGACCACCAAGCCCAGCGCGCCCGAGATAGCAGCTTGGTCGTCTTACCAAGAACAACGCTGCCCAGCCGACTTGGAATCACGAAACTTTTTCAACGATTACCACTCCAAGACGGCCCCCAAACGCGAGGACATAAGCACATGGTTCGAGCTGCTGGACGTCGATGATTTCGTCACATTTGGAGGTCAGGCTTAAGGATTCAAAGAGGCCTGAACGAGATCGGGAAATTGGTGCTGCGGCTCAATCATTCGGATTGAGCCGCCGCGATCTGGCGGAGGTAATCGAATGAATAAAGGCCGGTGGTGTGCCCGTCCGCCCAAACCGGCTGGATGGCATATCCTCCCACGTTGCCAATTCGTCGGAGCTGGAAGGCATTCGGCAGCAGCGGTCGGTCCGGTCCTTTGTAAAGCTTGCCCATCACATCCACTTCGCCTTTGCAACCAGCGCACGGACAGTGTCGCCTCAGACTTTCCAACCGCACATAACTTTCGCTTCCATCATCCCATTTAAGGGCTAACTCCTCGCCAACCTGTTGAATGTCCACTGGACGCATGTCGGCACCTTAACCAGAGACGGGCAAAGCGTCCACAGCTTATCGATTGCAGGTCGCGTTTGATTTGCTTCGCCCCATAAGACCCATCGGAAATCGAGCAGGCCATCCGTTCATCGTGAGACAATGTATAGTTGTATCTAATATTGCTTGTTGACCCTAATACGCTGAGAGTTTACAAATCTGAGTTGTGCAATGTAACAATGCCCGAGAGATCCGATCAAAGCCGTCTCGCCTCTTGTGTCACGAGGAGCAACTATGAATACGAAGAATCTTGAGACAGTCTCGACCAACGATGGCTGGCGTCTGCCCAGCGGCACACCTAGCCTGCAAGAGGTCAACCGCACCATTGCGGTCCCGAAAGGATTGAGTTTTTGGCGAAAGCTGCTGGCCTTTTCCGGTCCCGGCTACCTGGTGGCGGTCGGTTACATGGATCCAGGCAATTGGGCAACTGATCTCGCGGGAGGCTCGCAATTCGGTTACAGCCTCCTCAGCGTCATCCTCATTTCCAACCTGATGGCCATCCTGCTCCAAGCGCTTTGCGCCAAGCTAGGAATTGTCACGGGCCGCGATCTTGCGCAAGCCTGCCGAGACCATTACTCCAAACGGACCGCGATGATCCTTTGGTTTCTATGTGAAATCGCCATTTGCGCGTGCGACCTAGCCGAGGTGATCGGTTCAGCCATCGCGTTGAATCTTCTCTTCAAGATTCCGTTGGTGTGGGGCGTCTGCATCACTGCCCTTGATGTCCTCGCTATCATGTATCTGCAAAACAAAGGATTTAGGTACATCGAAGCCTTGGTGGTCACTCTCATCCTCACCATCGGCGCCTGCTTTCTGGCGGAGATTATTTTTTCACAGCCCAATCTTATGGGAGTCCTGGCTGGCTTCGTGCCGAAGTTTGAGATCATCAAGAACCCCGAGATGCTCTATGTGGCAATTGGCATTCTTGGCGCCACCGTGATGCCTCACAACCTTTATTTACATTCGTCCATCGTTCAGACCCGGAAGTACGAACAAACAGACGAAGGCAAAGCGGAAGCCATCAAATTTGCCACCCTCGATTCGACCATCGCGCTGATGTTTGCGCTGTTCATCAACGCTGCGATTCTCATTGTCGCCGCAGCTACATTTCATTCTCGAGGACAGCATGAAGTCGCGGAAATTCAGGATGCTTACAAGCTGCTGAGCCCCATGTTGAGCGTTCCCGTTGCGAGCACGCTCTTCGCATTGGCTTTGCTGGCATCCGGACAGAACTCGACACTCACCGGCACTTTAGCGGGTCAGATCGTCATGGAGGGATTCCTCAACATTCGCCTCCGACCCTGGCTGCGCCGATTGATGACGCGCCTCATTGCGATTGTGCCTGCCGTCATTTGCACTGCTCTCTATGGCGAAAGCGCCACGGCGAAGTTACTGATCTTAAGCCAGGTTATCTTGAGCCTGCAGCTCTCGTTCGCTGTGATCCCGTTGATCATGTTCACCGGCGATCGAATCAAGATGGGCCGATTTGTAAATCCTACGTGGGTCAAAATCCTCGCTTGGACTACCGCTGCGATTATCGTCGCGCTGAATGTGAAATTTCTTTTAGATTACTTTGGCATTGCCCGCTGGATCACCGGATTGTTCGATTGAGCGAACGTAGCTATGTATCGTAAAATACTCATTGCCCTCGAAAATAGTCGTGCGGACGACAGCCTCGTGCCGCACGTCACGCAACTGGCCAAACAACTTCATTCGCAACTCCTCTTGGTGCATGTGGCGGATGGATGGGTCGCCCGCAATTACGAGCAGCTCAAGCTCACTGAATCCGAAGAGATGAAGGAGGATCGACTTTACCTGGAAGAAACGGCCGCAAAATTACGCGCCCAAGGCCTGACCGTTTCGATGCACCTCGCGCTCGGTGATCCGCCAACCGAAATCCTCAAGACCGCTGAGCGCGAAACGTGCGATCTCATCGCAATGACCACACATGGTCACCGGCTGTTGGGCGACATCATCTTCGGCAGCACGATTGAGCAGGTCCGCCATAAGACAACTATCCCCATCCTCGTGGTGCGCGCCGCAAAGGAGATCCGCCAATAGAGAGCGTAATATCTGATGGCGATTGCGGTGAGGAAATGAGGCTTGTCGGAGTTGAAGAGCCTCCGCATTAATTGTCGTCATGAGTATTCCGAGGAAACATCGTCGATCCGTCCATCGCGTCGTGGAGCTTTGTTGGGTTTTGTTGATCGCACTCTCTTTTTCGTTGAGAGCGGAGACTTCAGTGACCGATGCAAGTCCGCTTCGCGAGAAGGCCAAATTCTTCCAGCAAGATCTTCTGGATAAACACTGGCTTGATGGACTCTATGTCTCGATCGTTCCGTCCGCGCCGCCAGGAACGAAGCTGTCTCACACCGTCAACGAGCCGGGCAACGTGATTCATGCTGGGGTCTGGACCGGTCGTTACTTGGGAGGCGTCGGTTACCATTACGCTGTCACCAAAGACCCATCAGTCCGCAAGCAAGGCGGGGAGATCTTGAAAGCGCTTAGGATCTTGCAAGAAGTGACAGGCAAGCCGGGTCTGCTGGCGCGCGGCTATGTTAAAGGCCATGGACCTGTCGAAGACTGGGAACGCGACGGACGAGATTCCGGCGAATGGCACCAAGGAAAAGGAAAGTATGCCGATTACCGTTGGTACGGCGATGTGAGCGTTGATAACTTCAACGCCGTTCTTTACGGCTATGCGATCTATTACGATTTGGCGGCGGACGCCGCGCAAAAGGAATTCATCGCTCACGAAGTGGACCGGCTGATGACTCACCTTCTGGAGAATCATTGCCGCATCATCGACGTGGATGGCGAAGTAACTCAGTGGGGACACGTCGGCATGGACCCCGATCCGGCCCGCGATGAATATTACCGGAAACAATACGAATCCTATCTCAGGCGATCGAACTCTCAGAATGCGCCCTGGCAGCCATCGCTCCGTTCATCCTTGATGTTGTTGCCCGATCTGTTGATCGCCCATCACATCACCCATCAACCGCAATATCTGGAATTCTATCGGCGCGTCGTCGCCAGGTTCAAAGACAATCCAGATCGTCAGCGAGACGGCGGCCCGTTCTCGCTCGAGCGATTAGCGCGGGTCAATCACAGCAGCGAAGGCCAGGCTTATGAAGCGCTTTACAACCTGGTTCGTTACGAGCACGACCCGGACTTGCTGAAAAGATATCGTCCCTGGGTGGCGGATCTCTGGGAAATGAACTGGATGGAAGGCAATTCTCTGTTCACTTACATGACTTTGGCATTGCTCCCCGAACACCGCGCGCCCAAGAAGCCAGGTGTGTCTTTGGGCACTTCGACAGCGGTGGCTCACGGTGAAGAAGCACTTCGACACGCGGTCGAGACTCTGAGGCTCTTTCCCATCGATCGAGTCCTCAGGCCGGTGATGAATTCATTGCGGAAAGACCTTGAGCTCAATCCCAATACCAGCCAGCGCAACGGAGCGCAAAGCGCCAAACCGATTCCGATCAACAAGCGCCCACTCGACAACGAATACAGTTGGAAAGGTAATCCCTATCAGTTGGATGGCTGGCTGAAACCAGCCGTGGCTGCGTTTCAAGAGGCGTGCGATGATCCATTGGTTGCTTGGTTTAGTGACAGCGGCGGACGGATTTTTGTGACTCTGAATGGCGGCCAAGCATGGCGCGACACGAGTTCCGGTCTGATGGGGGCCAGAGTGCAAAACATCGTCGCCTCACCCAAGCGCACCCTGGCGCTGCACGCACAGACTGACAAAGGCCTCTTCGTCACCCTTGATGGCGGAATGAGTTGGCGTCCCGCTCCAGCGGAGGACAAGCCGCTCCTTCCTGCACCGAACTTCAAATCCTGGCAACGCGTCTCAGACCAGTTGGCCGTGCGAGTGACGGACGAAGGCGAGTTGGTGCGCAGCAGCGATGGCGGCAAGATCAGCACCCCCTGCATGAGCGGATGGCGGATACCGCGGGCTTATTCCGTCTTCGTCACGCGGCGCGGCATCATCGCAAGCGGCCCGGCGGGCTGCTATCTGAGCGGCAATGGCGACCGCTGGACGGAGCTCAAATTGTGGCGCGAGGAAGAGACCGGCCCAGCCGATTTCCTCCATGCCTATTGGATGGGACGATACTACGGATTTATCGCAAGCCACGATTGATTTGGAGCATTTCCTTGGTGTCGTCTCATTGCAATGCCATCAAGCGATAAAAGCGAGTGCTCGACGAGCTGGTCTCGGCATCTGGCAACTCGATCGTCAGCACGCCACTGGACGCAGAGAGATCGCGGAACTTCAGCCATGCGCCGGTGGTCAGCGAATCGCGAGACTGCACTATGTAAGCCTGTCCGACCACAACCGAGAAACGGAGCACAATTCGGCCGTTGGCAGCACGCTCGACGGAGGCGGTCAGTGGACTGACGGCGTTTGAGCGCCCCGGAGAAAGCGCAGGCAGGCGAGTGAGGTTGCTCGAACCATCCGGCAGGCGACCGAAAGAAACACCTTCAGCTTGTCCACCGTAGTCGATGCGGTCGATTCGTTGCGCGTCGTCGTCGTAAAGTTCAATCCAGCCACCGGCCGCCGCCAACTTGAAATCGAGATGATCGGGCCCCGGCTTTTCATCCGCCCAAAGCCGGACGAAGCCGCCTGGCGGCACAAACGAAAGCGACTTGATCTGAAACGTGGCGTTGCCGGTCGCGACGTAGAGTTCTGTTAAGGCCACCGACATCGTCGCGCTGCGATTGTGCAACTCCAGCCAGTCAACGCTGTTAGTGGTGGCGTTGGCGAACCATTCGTTGATGACCACGTTGGTGGCTGCTCCGAGCGGTGCGGGCTTGTTCGCTGCGCCCAACGTGGGCAACGCCAGGCCCCACTGGCGGGCAGTCACCTCGATCACACCCACGGAGAGATTCTGCACTTGCGGCCCGAAGCTCACGGCATCGAGTCGATTGGTCTGACGATCGTAAAGAAAGAGATGTTCGCCATCGCGATCCAGCGCGAAACCCGTGTGCAAGCCGGGCGCATTTGTCTGGTTATCGCACCACAGGACCATGAAACCGTTGGCAGGAATGCGTGTTCCGCCGGGAAGGACGAATTTGCGCGGCTGATCATTATCGTCTGTCACGCTGTAGCCGGTGGCATCGAGTTCTGCGGTCGCGACGTTCAACAGTTCGATCCAGTCTGGAAATGTGCCGCCGTTGCTCACCGCGCTCGTGTTGTCCGCCATGATTTCGTTGAAGCGCAGGCCAGCGGGGGGATGGGCGGGCAAATAAATTCCAGGCGAACCCAACAGGCCGGCGCTCGCGCGCCAGTTTGCCAGATCTGAACGGTCACCCCCGACGTCGAGCAATTCAAGCGAGTGACCACCGCCGTCTGCCCCGCGCGCCCAGCCTCTCGCATCATTATACTCAACCGAGGTCACGACCTTTCCGAACCGATCCTTCAACGCAATCCGTTCTCCGCCGTTGGAGAGGCTGCCGCCAAAGACACCCGCCGCTCGCACGCCGGGATAACGTGCCGCAAATGCCGCGGGGTCCGCCGCGGAACTTAGCACCAAGACTTCACCAGGCAACAACACCTTGCCAAAAGGAAAGACAAAGCCCGCTCCCTCCAAGCTCATGCCGCTGAGATCGACTGGCACGCGGCCGACGTTGGCCAACTCCACGAACTCGTAGGCGTCGCCGCCCGGTGGGTTGTACATGATCTCGGTAAAGCGGAGCGGCACACCCAGCTCGCCGACCTGGAATGTGGCTTGATTCAAGGCACTCCACTCGTTCCGCACCAACGCACGAGCTTTGACCACAGCCGATGCCGTTAACTTCACCAGGTCAGAATACGTCAGTGCCGTGGGTGACACCTGGCCCGTTCCATACTGGCGCGGATCATCACCGTTCGTCGTGTAGTAAATCGTTCCTTCCGGCGCCGTCACCGCCAAGTTGAAACCTCGGGCGACACGGCCGCCGTGCTGACCGAACGCGGGCGCGACGCTCTTCGGATACAGCCCCGCTGCGCGAAATTGATCGAGCACGATCGAGGAACGTCGCAGAAAATAATTCGCCGTGTTCCCGGGTGTGTTGGCCAATCCCAGCAAGTTGTTTAACTCCGCCAGCCACTCGACATCTCGCGTGTAAGGCTGGTTCGCGCGTGCTGTCGCCACGTCGCCCCACCGGGCCGATTCGCAGACAATGGCAGGGTCAATCTCCGCAATGCGCTTCATGTAGAGCGACGCCGGAACATTACGTTCCTGATGCGCTGGGTCCCAGCCCGGGTTCAGCGGGTCCACGTAAAATGTCGCGCCATTAAAAAAATGCCGGTGTACATGGTCGGCAAAGTGAAGCCGAAACTCGGCGTTGTTCCGCAGGAGCGTGAACAGCTCAGTGGGGCTGCTCGGATTGTTCACCGTGAGCCGGTTCTCGGTGGCGCTCTTGAGCACGTGCTCGGCATCCCAGCTAATGAAACGGAAGCCCGCCCCGGACACACGCCGCCGCGCCGCATACCAGTTATGCACGGCCCAGTCGGTGTTGCCGCCCCAGAGATTGATGATCATGTAGTCGATGAACCACGGCAAATCGAGGAACTGCTGAAGCGCTTCGTAGCGGCTGTTGTTCGTCAAACCCGAGCGAGCAGTGCTGATCATCGTATTCCAAGCCGACAGATTGCCGTCCACTAACGTCGTGCCTGTATGTTTTAAGACGTCGTATTCTTCTTTTTCGCCGCCAAAATGTTCGGCGCAAAACGAAGCATCGGGCCGTTCGTGCATGTCATAGAGCCCCCAGTAAAGGCCATTGAGGTAGAGATGAACGAATTGCCCGTGCGGCCCGATACCGCCCACAGCCGTTTGCAGATCGCTCATGAACTGGTCGCGAACATACTGGGCGCGGTTTCGCTGGTCGGCGTCGGTCATGTGATTCCAGACCATGTTGAGGCCCGCGTCGAGAATCAGCGTGTCGAAACGCCGAGCCACTGAGTCCGCGAAAAGCGGATAATCGAGCTTGCCCGCCCCGAAATCGCCCTTGAAAAGGAGTCGCATGGAAAGCTTCTTCGACTTCCAATCGTTGCCCGCGTTATCGGTGCTGCTTCCGCCTTGAATCTCCAGGCCGCAGTTCACTTGGAAACCTTTCCGGCCATCCGGCCAGATCAGTTCCGCTGACGCCGGCTGCTGGTTTGTGTCGTTCCGACGCGTATAAACCCCACGAGCAGAGCCCAGAAGATCTTCAACCTTCAAAACGATCGAAACGGTCGGGAGATTCGTGAGCGCCTGCCGGGCCATCGACGCGTAACGCGGGTTGCCGAGCACCTGGGGGTCCATCTCATAATCGCCACGGGTCGTGACGCTCGACACCCAGTTTGTCGGAAAGCCCAGTGGAGCGATGGGTTGCGTGAGGACATGATCGGGAAAGATGTAAGTGAACGTGGCAACCGCCGATGGCAAGTAGCGGGCGCGATACGCTACGGCCCGCAACGTGACGACCGCACGCGACGGCGTGCCAGTGATGTCGAGTGGCATCGAGTACGCTTGCCCGTCAGCTTGGGTTGGCGCACGGCCATCAAGAGTGAAATAGATCGAGGCGTCCGGCGTTGTGGTGGTCAGTGTGAGCGCGAACGCCTGGGTGAACAAGCCGCTCTGGATGCTCGCTTTTGGGACGGCGGCGACGCCCTCGAACGACTGAGCCGCGGGGTTAGGCGCCATCGGGGTGGGTGTGGTAAAGTAGCTCCAACCACCGCTGGCCACCTGACCGTAGGCGATGTCGGTCCGTTGCAGAGGAAACTCGGGCGTGAATTCCGTCGCGGCCAAGCGCGGTGATCCGGCATTGAAAAGCGCCAGGTATTCACCGGAGGCATTCAGCTTGAAATTCGTGTGTAACCGGTTCGCGCCGCTGGTCACGCGGCGGTCTTTGCCCGACGCGAAGATCACCAGGAACTGGCCGGGATCCACCGTAACGGATGGGAAGACCCACTTACCGGGCGTCTCGTGTTCATCGGTGAGCGACCAGCCAGCCAAGTTGATGGCGCTGGTGCCGCGGTTGGTCAGTTCAATCCAGTCTTGCGGCTCGGCGTCTTCGGCGCGCAGCCCATTCTCGTTCGCGGCCAGAAACTCATTGATGACGATGTCAGA
>SIBF01000213.1 GCA_009695275.1 Pedosphaera sp.
AAGGTCAGGAAAAAGGAGTGGGTCGTTTGAACAGTCTGTCATGCTCGAAATGAAAGCCAGTGCAGTGCCAATCCCTTTGATAAACCTAGCGCAATTGCACTTTTCTCTCTCCGTTTTCCGCCAGGCTATGATCGATCCGGGCTAGCTGGTGAACCCTGAGCTTCCCGCGGCGCAAATAGGACAAGTTGGTGTCGGTGATCTCCAGCTCGCCGCGAGCGGACGGTTTCTGGTTGCGCGCGATCTGAACCACTTCGTTGTCGAAGAGATAAAGTCCCGGCACGGCATAGTTGCTCTTGGGATGTTTGGGCTTCTCCTCGATGGAAACGGCCAGCCCGTTTCGGTCAAACTCCACCACGCCGTAACGATGCGGATCGTGAACGTGGTAGGCGAAGACAGTGGCGCCCTCTCGAAACTCGCTGAAGGCCGCCTGAAAAGTGTCCGCGCCGTAAAAGACGTTGTCACCCAGGATCAGGGTCACGGCGCTGTTGCCGATAAAGGTGTCGGCGATCAGGAAGGCTTGAGCGATGCCGGCTGGCTTGGGTTGTTCCCGGTAATCGAACGTCACTCCCCAACGCGAGCCATCGCCCAAAAGCTGACGGAAGCGTGGCAAGTCATGCGGAGTTGAAATCAGGCAAATCTCACGGATCCCGTTTTCAATCAAAGTGGTCAACGGGTAATAAACCATCGGCTTGTCATAGATGGGCTGGAGTTGCTTGCTCGCGACGAGCGTCAATGGAAATAGACGCGAGCCGGCGCCACCTGCGAGAATAATGCCTTTCATATTGTTTCCTTTTGACTGGCGCAGATTTAGTCGGGTCGAGGCTGGGGCGTCGAGTAGAAAGCACGGCGTTGGCAAAGGATCTTTCCGAGCTGACCTCGGGAATTGGGCGTGGAAAGACACTTTCTGCTGAAAGCCCAGCACCTCCATCCTTCCATCTGAAGTTCAATCACCGTTGCGAGCTTCAAGACAAATTCACCGGATCAATGTCCACCGTCAGTGTCACATCCTCGGGCAAAGTCAACTTGCCGAGCAACGGTGCAAGCAACCGGCTCAGGTGGCTCATTTGCCGGGTGCGCAACATGATTTGGTAACGGTAATACGTCTCCGCGCGAAGCAACGGCGATGGTGCGGGACCGGCAAGAATCAAGTCTTTGACCGGAGCCATTTCCTTTTCGAGCTGCGTCTTCAAGTAGTCCGCCGAGAGCCTTGCCTTGTCCTCGTTGCGCGATTTGAGCGTGAGCATTGCGGCACGCGCGAAGGGCGGATACTTGAGCTGCTCGCGAAATTCGAGTTCCTGTTCATAAAACCCGGCGAAGTCATGCCGACGCGCCAATTGGACCGCCGGATGGAACGGCGTGAATGCCTGGACGATCACCTCGCCCTCAATTTCACCACGCCCCGCGCGCCCGGCCACTTGTGTCAGCAACTGAAAAGTGCGTTCACCCGCCCGGAAGTCCGGCATGTGCAGGCTCAGGTCGGCGTAAATGATTCCGACGAGCGTTACGTTCGGGAAGTGAAGGCCCTTGGCGATCATCTGCGTGCCGACCAGAATATCGATCTTGCCGGTGCGAAAATCTCCAAGGATGTGGCGGTAATCTTCCTTCCGCTTCAGCGAATCTGAATCCATCCGTCGCACGTTGGCGCGCGGAAAAAGCTTCCCGAGCGTTTCCTCGACCCGCTCCGTACCGAGGCCGGAGTAGCGGATGGCCGGGTTGCGACAAGTTGCTTGTGGACACGCGGCTGGCACCGGCTCGGCGTGGCCGCAGATGTGGCAGCAGAGCCGCTCAATCTTGCGATGGTACGTGAGGGCAATGCTGCAGTTCGGACAACCCGCCACGTAACCGCACAGCGGACATTGAAGCGAAGATGCATAACCACGCCGGTTGAGAAACAGCATCACCTGCTCGCGCTTGTCGAGCCGGGCGGCGATGGCTTCCCGAAGGATGTTTGCGAAGATGGGCGGCCCCTTGCCTTTGCGGGATTCACTGCGCATGTCCACGACACGGACGAGAGGCATCTTCGCGTCATCCGCGCGCACAGGAAGATCCAGGAGCCTGTATTTCCCCTTCTTCGCATTGAAATAACTTTCGAGCGATGGGGTCGCCGAACCCAGAACTACAACGGCTCCTTCCATCTGGCCGCGCATGACGGCCACATCCCGCGCGTGATAACGAGGTGCCTCCTCCTGCTTGTAGGAGTTCTCATGCTCCTCATCGACGATGATCAATCCGAGCGGCTCGACCGGCGCAAACACGGCGGAACGCGCGCCTATGACGATTCTCGCCCGGCCCTGCCGGATCTTGTGCCATTCATCATGGCGCTCGCCGGCGGAAAGATGACTGTGGAGCACCGCAACCATCGTCCGAAGCGCGCCCGAACAGAACCTTCCCTTGAACCGCTCGACGGTTTGGGGCGTGAGAGCAATCTCCGGCACAAGAACGATGGCACCCTTGCCTTGAGCCAGCGCGTGCGCGATGGCCTGAAGGTAAATCTCAGTCTTGCCGCTGCCAGTGACACCGTGGAGAAGAAATGTCCGGGTCAGATTTGATCGGTCTGCCAACCGCTTGGAAGCACCGGCGCGCGATACCGGAGCGCCTGACTCTTTGGTGACGCGTTCGAATGCGAGCTTTGGCTCACTCTCCAGGCGTTGCGCAAGTTCTGCGAGCTGCCCGCCAGTTCCCACATCCATCGCTGCCAGGATTTCCTTAAGCGCGACCTCCTGATCTGTGTTTAGCTTGAGCGGCTGCGTGGGAAGAATCGACTCGTTGGCGTAAGGGTCACGCTCAGAAATCTCGGGACTGATGGAAACCAGCCCCGCATCTTCCAGTCGCCGTATCGTGGCGGGCGTGCTCTCTGTGAGTTCGGCCAGACGTTGGAGTGGCAATTCCTTCCATTCCTCGATGACATTCCAAACCTCCTGCTGCCGCTTGGTGAGTTTTGGAAACTCGCCATGTCGAGGCACGAGACGCACGCACAGCCTCTCCCGCCAGCCCTCCTCCTCCTTGCGCACAGAGTCCGGCAGTACGCTTTTGAGCGCGGTTTCCAGGGCGCAACAATAGTAGTCGGAAATCCATCGGGCCAGTTGCAGGACACTTGCGGTCAGCAAAGCCTGTTTGCCGAGAACTTTGACAATCGGTTTGAGCTTCTTGTGTGGCGACTCGACGAGTAATGCTGTCACAGCTCCGAGCAGCTCGCGATTTCCGAACGGAACCTTGACCCGGCTCCCCACCTCGACGCGTCCGACCAGCTCAGGAGGAATTGCATAATCGAATTCCTTTCGGAGTGCGATGTCGAGAGAGACGCGAGCGACCATGATGGGGCGAAAGTCCAGCCCGGTGGTCGATGTGTCGAGAGGAAAACAAACAGATGTCCATCCGAGAGGACATTGCTCAGACCGACTCCAATAATTCTCTGCAAAACGCAGCCTTGCTGAACCAGCCCATTTCCGGTTCTATCCCGCTCGTTCCAGCGGAACTCACTATGTGACCTGATAAAAAACAACTTTGCGTAGCTTCGGCTACGGGCCTCACTGAAAACCACGAATTTTCCTCGGCCCTTCAAGAACTCGTTCAAGCACGCGCCCATCGGGCGCGGCTTGGCGCGCTTTCTTGAAAGGCGCTTCGTGGTGCCTCAGTGAGGGGCGTGTTGAGTTCGCGCCCCTTTTGTTCCCGTAGTTCGCGGTTTCGCGAGCGACCATGGGAACAAGACCACAAACAGCCTCGGAGCCGGCCAAATCCTCCATTGCCGTCATCGGCATGGGGTGCATTTATCCCGGCGCGCACTCGCCCGAAGAACTTTGGGCAAACGTGCTCGCGGGCCGGCGCTTCTTTCGCAAAGCGCCGCCGGAACGAATGCCGCCGGAATACTTCGATCCCGACCCGCTTGTGCCGGACAAGTCCTATTGTGATCGCATGGCCGTCATCACGGGCTGGGAGTTCGACCCGCTCCAGTTTCGGATTCCGCCCGTTACGGTTCGCTCGTCGGACATCGCACACTGGCTCGCGCTCCACACAGCGGATCTGGCGCTGAAAAACACAGGACTCGATCTCGCCTTGATCGACCGCACACGGGCTGGCGTGATGTTGGGCAACTCCCTCACCGGTGAGTTTTCCCGTGCGAACAACCTTCGTTTGCGCTGGCCTTACGCCGAGCGGGCTTTGCAGCGTTCGCTCCGGGCGCAAGGAATGGATGAAGAAACCATTCGCCGCATCCTCCCCTCGTTTCGCGAGTCGTTCGAAGCGCCATTCCTGGAAGCCAACGAGGACACGCTCGCCGGGAACATGTCGAACACCATCGCCGGTCGCGTGTGCAACCATTTTGACTTCGGCGGCGGCGGGTTCACGGTGGACGGCGCGTGCTCATCCTCGCTTTTGGGCGTGGTCATTGCCTGCGACGCGCTGGTGAAAGGTGACCTCGACTTCGCAGTAGCTGGCGGCGTGGATGTCAGCCTCGATCCTTTCGAAATTGTGGGTTTTGCGAAGACGCAGGCGCTCGCCAGGGAAGACATCCGTCCGTATGACGAACGCGCGGGCGGCATGATGACGGGCGAAGGCTGCGGACTCGTCGTGCTGATGCGTGAGGCCGATGCCCGCGCTCGCGGACTGAAGATTCACGCACTGCTAAAGGGCTGGGCTTACTCGTCGGACGGCAAAGGTGGCATCACCGCGCCAGAAGTCGCCGGGCAGGCGCGGGCCTTGAGTCGCGCTTACGAGCGGGCGGGATACCCCATGTCTTCGGTTGGCTACATCGAGGGGCACGGCACGGGCACTCCGGTGGGGGACAAGGTTGAACTCACGGCCATCCAACGGGTGCTTCAAAGCGACGGGGGTGAAATTCACTGCTCCATCGGCAGCATCAAGGCCAACATCGGCCATTGCAAAGCCGCCGCCGGTGCGGCGGGACTCATCAAGACCATTCAAACCCTCAAGCACAAGATCCTCCCGCCGACACTCAACTGCGAACGCCCCATCAACGCCTTCTCACAGTCCGACTGGAAACTGCGGCCCAGTTTGAAGGGCAAAGTGTGGGATGCCAACGGCGCTCCCCGGCGCGCTTCGGTCAGTTCAATGGGCTTCGGCGGTGCGAATTCACACGTCACGCTCGAAGAGGCAAATCCTGACGGCCAACCCACTCCCGAAGACCTCGCGTTGCTGGGCAGCGCACAATCCTCCGAACTCATCCTGCTCGCCGCTGCCAGCGTGGATGAACTCCGGAAGCAAATTGAAAAACTCATTCCGATTGCCGGGCGCGTATGCCACGCCGAGCTGACTGATCTGGCGGCGGCCTTGGCGAAGCGTCCCCTCACGGGCGACTTCCGACTCGGTATCGTCACGGCGTCGCCCTGGGGCTTGGCGGATTCCCTTCGGAGCATTGCCGCGCGGCTTGCCGAAGGAGCGGAGCTGTCGTCAGTTGACGCCCCGTCGGAAGGCATTTTCGCGGGGAAAGCGTTGAACAATCCGAGTTTCATCGCGTTGTTCCCCGGCCAGGGTTCGCAGCGATTGAACATGGGCGACCACCTGCTTCGACGCTATCCGTTCGCGCGTGAGCTTTACGAAGCGGGCAACAGCGGACTGGTAGCCTGCATCTTTCGCGACACGCTCGCGGCGGATGAGGCCACGACCAAGCAATGGGAATCTAATCTTCGCGACACCAAGACGGCCCAGCCCGCCATCGTTCTTTCCTCGGTGACCATGTTTCGCGTGCTGGAATTCTTTGGGTTGAAGCCGGTGGCTTCCATCGGCCACAGTCTTGGGGAAATCAGCGCGCTTCATGCGGCGGGCGCCTTCGACGCTGCCATCGCCGTTCGGCTCGCCGCGTTGCGCGGGCAAGCGATGAGTTCGCTGCAAATTCCCGACCCTGGTGCGATGCTCGCCATTGCTGCCAAGGCGGAGGACGTGGAGGAATTGCTTCGTAGCAGCCGAGGTAACGAGGCTCAAACTTCCGCTTCGGAAAAGACTAGTCAGAGCCTCCTTACGTCGGCTGCTACGGGACGTTTGGTCGTCATCTCCAACTACAACTCATCACGGCAGACAGTTGTTTCTGGTGCGACTGACTCCGTCGCCCGACTCCGCCAGGTCTGCGCCGACAGGAACATCCGCTGTCAGCAACTGCCCGTCTCCCACGCTTTTCATTCCGACATCGTTGCGCCCGCCGCCGCCGCGTTTCGCTCTGCGCTCGAATCCGCCACACTTCAACACTTGACCGGGCGGGTTATCTCCACATCCACCGGCGACGAAATCGCAGCCGACACCGACCTCAAGGAATTGCTCGCGCAACAAATCCGCCGCCCCGTGCGTTTCCTCGACGCGGTGCAGAAAGCCAACGCGCTGCGGCCGGCACTTTGGATTGAAGTCGGGCCGGGTGGCGTGCTGACGAGCTTTGTCCGGAATATCCTTGGGGCAGACTCAGTCCACTGTCTGCCGACGGACTTGGCTGGCGAGGATTGCTTCCATTTGCTGAACCAAGTGTTGGCTCGCGCGTTCATTCTTGGTTTTCCGCTGGCAACGGAAAGGCTTTTTGCTCACCGCTTCCATCGCCCGTTCGACGTGGAGAACTACCATCCGGTGTTCATCGTCAATCCGTGCGAGCGGCCTGTCGAACTCACCACTCCGGTTGAACCGCTGGCATTGATGGCCAACGGCGGTGGTGACGATGAATTTCTGCGGGAATTCGCCGAACTCTACCAACGGCATCACGTCGGCAATCCGTCGCTTGGAGTCCCGGCTTCAGCCGGTTCGGGCCGCCGGAAGGCGGAACTCCAAACCGCCAAAACCGAAGCCAGTCAGAGCCTCGTGACCTCGGCTGCTACGGAAACTAAGGACGCAGCCAACGACAAAGACGCGCTGCTCACGTTCGCGATTGATTGGATCGCCAAGCGCACCGGCTTCCCGAAATCCGCCATTGGGCCGGACAAAAAACTCCGTGACGATCTAAACCTCGATTCCATCAAGGTCGGGGAACTGGTCGTGCTGCTGTCGCGCAAGTGGAAGCGCACGATTCAACACGATCCTGCTAGCCTTTCCAACGCGACGCTTAACCAATTGGTGTCCGCACTGCTGGAACAGATCGAGTCCACTTCATCATCGCACGAGAATCGTAAAGTTGTCTTTCAACCGACCGAAAGCCTCGGCGAATGGGTTCGCACGTTTCGCATAGCCCACGCGCCCGCGCCCATCGAAAGTCAAACGGCGCGTCCACTTCGCACCAGCGGAACAGCCGTCATCATTGCCGCCGAAACATCACCGCACGCCGCTGCCATTGCAGACGCGCTGCGACAGAAAGGCTTGTCTCCTATCATCAGCAACGCCCAAAGCCTGACGCAGAGTGAAGCGCCGCGTGACCTCGCTGCATTGATTCTTGTCCTGCCGAGCGTCGGCGAAAGTTTCCTTGACTGCACCCCCGCCCAATTCGACGAGCGGGTCGAAGGACTGGCCACGCACCTCTTCCAGGTTTTTCGTTGGGTCTTGGCCGCGCGCTCCACTGACGACTCGCCATTGAGTGGGTTGGTCTTGCGCCCTGCCGCCGACAACGGCGACGCATCTTCCGACCTCGACGCGGGCGCGGGCTTCCTCAAATCCGTGCTGCTGGAAAATCCGAACGCCGACTTCAAGTGGGTTTCGTTGCCTGCGCACTGGTCGCCTGACAGATGGGCCGAACTTGCCGTCCGCGAGATGGAACATTCCGGGCGGATGGCCGTCGCGTATTCTGCTGATGGCCAGCGCACGGCGGACGTGGCACATCCGCTTGGTTTGAATGGCAGTTCGGGCAGCCAGCATGGGCTTCACCGTGTAGAACTTGTCGGAGCGTCGTCGAAGGCTGCCGATAAGCTGGGCGAAGCACTCAAATTGTTGACAACGAAACTCACTGAATTTCGGGCTACCTGTTCGCAAGATCCAGAACATCCAGACCGTGATTCGCGGCTGGCGATGTTTGAGGAAGTATTCGCCGCTGCGCTGGACGAGTTTCAGGACCTCGCCAAGTCCATGACTCTGGAGGAGACGCGCAAACATCAGCAGCGTGTTTACAAGGCCATCAAACCGTTCGTTGCAGAATCAGACGCTTTCAGGCGAATCCTCGAAAAGCCCCTCGGCTATCCAGGCGACCACCTCTTGATGGAAATGATGGGTGCGAATTCTGTCACAGCTCGCGGCATCGGATATCATTTCGACAGGTCATTCCTTTCCCGGCCTGGCTCAGAAGCGGTGCGGCAGCGAACAAAGTGGACCGTCGCAAAACTGGCGTCATCGTTGTCGAGGCAACATCGGATCAACCTGCTCGACCTCGGTTGTGGCCCGATGCTCATCGAACGAATACTGGCTGGCGGATTGAATGAAAATCAGTCGTTGGACGTGTTGGGATTGGATTTTGACCAGAGAGCTTTGGACCATGCTCAGTCGCATTTGGTGAACGCGCGCGTCCAAATGCGCACAAAACTGGTGAATCTCCTCTCACCGGTGGGGATCGACCAATTACGCGAGTTTTCTAAAAATGTGGATGTTTGCATCTGCATGGGCCTCATAGAATATCTACAGGACGAAACAGTCGTCGTGCTGCTGGAGACAATCCATGATGCTTCTCGCAAAGGAACGAATGTCCTCCTGGCCAATTTCAAACCCGACCATTTTTCACGACCGTCAATGGAGTGGCTTCAAGACTGGTGGCTCGTCTATCGGACGGAAGCGGATATGAAACGGCTTGCAATGGCCGCAGGCTTCGATGAAGGCAAGATTCGCACAAGCCTGGATGAGATTTCGAGCCTCGTCTTGGTTGAACTCGAAAAATGAGGCACGAGATGAATACCGTTGTCGAAACCGAATCCAAGCTGGCCAAGCACTCAGCCGACAACTCCTCCGCTCCACTGGCACTCGGCTCGGAAGACGTGGTTCTCGTCTCTGGCGGCGGCAAAGGCATCACGTTCGAGATGGTTTCTGAACTCGCTCGTGCCAAGCATTGCAAACTCGCGTTGCTTGGTTCTTCGCCGCTCCCTGCCGACGGCGGCGCAAATCAGAACGAACTTCTCCGTAATCTTGCGCGATTGAAAAAAGAAGGCATCGCTCACGCTTACGTTCAGGCGGACGTAACCGACTTGGAAGCCGTCCGCCGTGCGGTCACGGAAGCGGAGCGGCAACTTGGTCGCATCACCGGCATCTTTCATGGCGCGGGCATCACGCAGTTGCGTTCGTTCCGCGAAAAATTGTTGGACGATTTTCTGCGCTGCATCCGCATCAAGGCGCGCGGGCTTTACAACCTGCTCGCCGCTGTTCCGCCCGTCCGGCTGAAGATGCTGCACGCCACTTCTTCCGTGCTCGGCAACACGGGCATGAGAGGCCAGACGGATTACACGTTTGCCAACGCCTGGCTGGATGAAGCGGTGCGGAGCGTGAAGGCCGCGCATCCGCACATCCATTGCCTCTCCCTCGGCTACTCCGTGTGGGCGGAGACGGGCTTGGGCAAGAAAATTGGCGCGCTCGAATCGCTTCGCGCCGTTGGCGTCACGCCCGTCAGCGTGAAGGAGGGCGTGAGCGCGTATCGTCACCTGCTCGACGCACCGCAAACCGGCTCGAAGTTTGTCATCACCGGACGGTTGACGAGCGACCTCGAAGCGAATCTTTACCCTTACCCGCAACCGCCGCGTGGACGTTTCCTGGAAACCGTGCGGCGCTGGATTCCTGGCACAGAAATCGTCGCCGATGCCAACATCTCACACGCGACCGACCTCTACCTGCCGGAACACGTCTTTGAAGGCACGCCCATGTTCCCCGGCGTCATGGCCATTGAAGCAATGGTGCAAGCAGCGATGGCGTGCGCGGGCCGCGAAGACTTGCCCGTGCTGCGGAACATCTTCTTCCGTCGTCCGCTCATCGTGCCGGAGGATGCCGCGGTCGTTGTCCGCACCCTGGCGCTGGTCGATCCGACCGAAGGCGAAACCGTCTGCGTGCGTGTGGCCATGCGCTCGAACGGTGATGACTTCCAACAAAATCATTTCGAGGCCGAGTGTTGGTTTGGAACGGCATCGCCGGATATTGGCGACTTGCCGGTTCTCCCTGTCTTGCCTGAACCGCTTGATCACAACCCGGAAGACTTCAGCCCCGTGCCATTCTTCCAAGGCAAGTTCTTCCGCCGCATCGTGGCTTTTCGGAAGATGGAAAACAACGGCGACAATGCCACCACACTGACAGACCTCGTTGTGCCCGATGGCGAACGCTACTACAACCACAGTCTGGATAGACTGGTTAGGACGCCATCGCCCGCGCTGCGTGACGCCTTTCTCCAATCCGGTGCGGTCATTGTCCCGTCGGGTTCATTGCCGGAGATGATCAAGGAACTTCGGTTTCACCTGAATCCAACACCGGCAACGAGGCTTCATTGTCACGTCACTGCGGTTAAGCACGGTGAACGCGGCTATATGGTGGATTATTCGGTATTCAGCCCCGAGGGCAACCTGGTGGAAACCATGACCGGCCTGGCCCTTCAACTACCCACTGCGGGATCGAGGACTCAGGCAAAACGCTCGCCAGCACCGATTTCAATTTCGCGCTTTGGTAAGGATTTGAAGGAGCTTTGTCCGCACCTTCCGCACGCCATCGCAATGGTCGAACACAAGGAATTGATAAACTCCGAACTGCCGCCGGAGCTTTCCCATTCCGAGATTGAACGCCTGCGCACCGAAGTTCCCGAACCACGGCAGCTCTCCGCTTTGGCCAACCTGGCTGCGGCGCGACGGGCGGTGGTGAACTACTGCGCACAGCAGCATGGCTTGACCATCGTGCCATCAGCGTTTGGTTTGACTCACGCACCTGATGGAAAACCGGCCATCCAGTTTCACGACCTAGCTTTGAAAGTCACCTTGGGCGGAATCGAAATCAGCCTCGCCGATGGCCAGGAACACTCGATTGCGGTGGTGGCGGCCCTGCCAGTGGGCGTTGATATCGAAGTGGTCGAAAACCGCGATGCTGAAACGTGGCACGGACTTTTGGGGGGCGCACGACAGAATTCTTCTGTTAGGCAGTTAGCGCCAAGCAATCGTTGCTGGCCGCGTGAGCATTGAGCCGCTCTTTCCAGAACTCATCAAGTCGGCGGCTGGCATGGATGCAGCGCAAGGCCAGAATGTTTTCGGCGCCCGGT
>SIBF01000214.1 GCA_009695275.1 Pedosphaera sp.
TTTGAATTGAGTAGTTCGGTATTCACGAACCGTTTCAATTATACACAGTACGTAAAAGTACAACCGCCAAATTGTCTCATCGCTGGTCTTCTCCCACAACTCACGCGCAGGAAATCATCTGCAAGTGACCGACAGAATTAATCGCACCCTTCAACCGCCATCTGGCGGAGTGTTGGCCAGCCACACCATCGACGAAATCCCACTTTACTTGAGGGGAAATGTTGTCTGTGAGTCAAATGGGCTTTTCCCGGTGATGCCATTCATTGGAAGCACTGAACTACCAGTTTACCCCGGCTGCCGGGCGAAGGACCTGATGATCTCCTTTCAGGCCACAACCTTCGCGATCAGATTTCCAGCCACGTCTGTCAAGCGTTCGTCCCGACCGTGATGGCGGAAGGTGAGTCGCTCATGGTCGAGGCCAAGCAGATGAAGGATGGTTGCGTGGATGTCGTGAACGTGTGTTTTCTCCTCGGCGGCACGCAGACCCACGGCATCGGTCGCGCCGATGACCTGGCCGCCCTTCACACCGCCGCCGGCAAGCCACATCGTGAATCCATGTGGATTGTGGTCGCGCCCGTTGCTGCCTTCGCTCATCGGCATTCGCCCGAATTCGCCGCCCCACACGACGAGCGTGGAATCAAGCAGGCCGCGCGATTTGAGATCTTTCAAAAGACCCGCAATCGGGAGATCGCTCTGCGCGCAGAGTTTCGAGTGATTGCCTTCCATGTCGGAATGGCCGTCCCACCCATTGGTGTCGCCGCAGTAGAGTTGGACGAAGCGCACGCCTGACTCGACGAGCCGCCGCGCCAGCAGGCACCGCGTGCCAAATTCAGCGGTGATCTTTTCATCCATTCCATAGAGTTTGCGCGTGGCCGCCGATTCGCTCGCAATATCCACCACGTCGGGCGCGTGGCTTTGCATGCGGAAGGCGAGTTCATAGGCCGCGATGCGCGCCGCGAGTTCCGATGATTCGTCACCGGGACGGAGCTGGGCACGGTTCAGGTCGTTGATGAAGCTGATGGTGTCGCGCTGTTCCTCCGGTGTCACGCCGGGTGGATTCGCCAGGTGCAGGATGGGCGCAGATCCGCCGCGCAGGAGTGTGCCTTGATAGGCTGCTGGCAGGTAACCGTTGCTCCACGCAGGGGCCCCGCCCTTCGGCCAGCCGCCCGGGTCGGGCAACACGACGAACGCGGGGAGGTTTTGGTTCTCCGTGCCCAATCCATAAGCGGCCCATGCGCCGAGACTGGCGCGACCCATCAAGATGGAGCCGGTGTTCATCAAATAGACCGACTCGGGATGCGTGACGCTGTCCCCGTGGCAGCCACGCAAAATGCACATTTCATCCACATGCCCGGCTGTATGCGGGAGAAGTTCCGAGACTTCGGTGCCCGACTGGCCGTGTTTGCGAAAAAGACGGAGCGGCGGGAGCAATTTGTTCTTCGCAACGTTGCGCCGTGTCTTGAACGTGCCGAACGATTCTGGAATCGGCTGGCCGGCGAGACGAATGAGATCGGGTTTCGGGTCAAACAAATCGACATGACTTGGTCCGCCAGACATGAAGAGAAAGATGACGCTGCGGGCTCGCGCGGTGAAATGCGGTGGGTGCGGAGCGAGAGGATTCGTGCTCCGTGGTTCCGGGTTCCTCGCTGCTTCCGCGGCGAGAAGATCTTCTCGATCAAGGAGCGATGCCAAGGCTAACATGCCGAAGCCGCCACCAGCGCGCCGCAAAAAATCGCGTCGCGATGCAGGATGCGTTCCGCTGAAAACTGGGCCGCAGCACCTGGGCATGAGTAAGCTCATTTTCTACTTCAGCAATGACTTCACCCCGCCATCCAGCGAATGAAGCTTCGAGACTTCGTCCGGCGTCAGCGCACGGTTGAACAACGAGAGTTCGTCGTACAATCCGACGTAACTCAGGCCGAGCATGACGGCGGTCTTCTCCAAATCCCAGGTGAAGATCTGGTTGCGGGCTGAGATTGCGCCTTGCGGTTTGCCGTCGAGATAGAGTCGTGCCACACCGTCTGGCTGGCCCGTGTTAAAGTGCTCGAATGTAAAAACCACGTGCGTCCATTTGTCCTTTGCGAAAGGCGGCTTCTCGACGGACAGCAGCGGTTTGTCAAACATCGGGATGTCCTCCCACTTCCGGTTTGTAGGATTCCAAACTCGAAAATCCGCGTAGGCACCCAGACGAAACGGAATGCCGACGGGCCGTTTTTCGAACTCCACGAAGAAGGCCGCATCGTTCCAGGCACGTGGAGTGATTTGAATCGGATCACAGAAGCCGGGTTTAAGTTCGCCGGGCGGGTCAGTGTTCAGCCACAAAGAAACGGTGCCACCCCAATCCTTGTCCCGCCACGCGATGTTGCTTGCGGCACGGAAAAAGACGGCCGTTTCGGATTTATCCTTGAACCGAAGCGCATCACCGAAGCGACCTTCACCCCGTGCGATGGTGACAAGGGAGTTCGTTGGCAGGCCCTGGACGGCTGCCTCGCGCTTGTTGCTCGAGGGAGCGTTGTAAATTTTTCGATCGCCAAGGGCGAAGTCCGCGTCCACGCCTCCATCGAACGAAGCATGGAAAGTGAGCGCAGACCGCAGCGGGTCGGCGGCAATCACGCGCAGCACGGCAACGCCCGTGAGAAAGGGCAGAAGAAGTTTTTTCCAGGTCATAAAGAGTGAGCTAGCGACTGGGATCAGTGAAGGAAAGTAAGCTCCGATCCGGGTCGAAGCAAGCATTCGAAACGTGACCTCAGAATTTCAAATCTTGTGGAGCGCGACTGTGTGCGCAGCATCAGCCGCAGCCCGTGGATAAGCACAATCGTTTGGAATCGCATGGAGCTGCTGTGGCTGGACAAAATGAGGACTGCTGACGTGAAAATGGATTCCCGCTCGTTGAGGCAGGGCTCGCTCGAAAAGCAAAAGCCGGTGGATCAATCCACCGGCCCGTCAAGGATCAGTTCGAATCGAAGGCTTACTTCAGCACGGCTTGATGAAACTCGTACCAATCGTCGAGGTTGTTCAGATCCACAGCGCCTGGGTTGACGGAGCATTCCTCCGTGATTCCGTTGGCGCTGAGGATGCCCTTGCGGGTGGCATCGTCATGGATGTAACCAAGGATCGACTGGTTGTGTTTGTAGAGCGTGGCTTTGTCGAGCTTCACGCCGGGCTGCTTCTTCACCCAGGCTTCAAATTGGGCATAGGTGGGCTTGGTGTCGGCAATGAATTGCTTGACGGCGTCGGTACTGAGGCCGAGAGCCGCGCAAGTCATCGAATCGTAGCCCTTGCCGAGGCCGGGGTAGCCAGCCGCAAGTTTGCCACGCGCTTCGAGGGAAACTTTCTGCCACAAGCGTGGGAGGTGAAGGACGCCCAGAGGGCCCGCTGTGCCTGAACTAATGAGAGGAACGTAGGTAGTGCTCATAAATATGTGAACTTTGTTTCTGTGTCGGAATTGCGAGTGCAGATTAGGCAAACCAGCAAAGTGGTCAATGGGATTTTCCTGCCAGATTTCAAGTCGTCCCGGAATTTGGGATCAAGAGATGACCCGCCCGGGATGGCTGTAGATGTTCATGTTGGCATCGCGCAGAAAGCCGACGAGTGTCTGGTTGCTTTCGCCGGCAAATTCAACCGCCAGGCTGGATGGAGCCGAAACCGCCGCCACCAGGGGGATTCGTGCGGAGAGCGCCTTCTGGATAATCTCAAATGAAGTGCGTCCGCTCACGAGCAACACGTGTTTGTCGAACGGTAGCAGGTTGTTCAAAAGCCCATGGCCGATGACCTTATCGACCGCGTTGTGGCGGCCCACATCTTCACGAGCGACGATGAGATTTCCCTTCTGATCAAAAATGCCCGCTGCGTGCAGTCCGCCGGTTTGATCAAATGTGCTTTGCGCCGCCCGCAGTTGCCGGGGCAGGTCCCTGAGTATTGCGGCAGCGAAGGATGGACCGGCCTCCACCGGCGGAAAACTCTGATGCACGGCCTCGATCGTTGCCTTGCCGCAAAGTCCGCAACTGGACGAAGCGAATACGTGCCGAGTCAACCTCTTGATTGCCGACTCCACATCCCGAGACAGGAAAGCATTGATCGTGTTTCCGTGAAGAAGCGCCTCCCCTGTCTGGCAATGGGAGATTTCTATGATATCGGCACGTGTCTGCACGACCGCTTCGGAAAGGAGGAACCCGGCTGCCAACTCTTCATCGTGACCGGGTGTTCGCATGGTGACCGCCACAGCTCGACCGCGAATCCGGATCTCAAGCGGCTCTTCGCGTGCGACGGTGTCTTCCACGGTTGGGAGCTGACGACCGTCCCGGAATGGCGTGAGTTCGACACGGCTGGTCATTCCGTCCGGATTGGATGGTGTTGGAGCAGATTCTTTCAATTGATGGAGCGTTGCTAGCTTGGGCATTACTACGGCGTCGAGGAAAATGAAGTGAGAGGCGTCCAGTCCAGGGCACATCAATCTGGTAAATTCAGATCTCACTAAACCCGCCAGATTGCCTCAAGGAGACCGGCAGATCCAATTCCAAACAATCGCAAGTGGTCTCCCACACTTCTTAGGAATGACCTTTGGAGTACAACCGTTTACGCATCGACTGTGGGAGATTGTCTGCGGTTGTTTTCGGAATTCGCCCTGGGCTTCTGAACGGAAAGAATTGCCGGTTTTAGCGAGATCTGAAATTGGGAGTCGCTGAGTTGTGCCAGGGAGCATTGGAGTTTTCCATGACCATGGACGATCTGGAACTTGCTGTCCCCGAGGACGGCCACACTCCGCTGAATAAATGCCTACATTGCGGTGCCAGAGAATGATCCGACCGGCTCAACAAGCAAACGTCTCCTCGATCGACTCCCGCAAGACACTCACCATGCGCCTCAGTTGTGTGGCCGTCGTGCAATACGGCGGCATCAGCACTACGACGTTTCCGATTGGCCGCGTCAGGACACCGCGCCGCGCCATTGCCTCGCAGACACGGATGCCCGCGCGATCTCTCAAGTAAAATGACTCTCTCGTCCGCCAATCTCGGACCAATTCAATACCGGCGACGAGGCCAACCCGGCGAATGTCTCCGACTTGCGAAAGTGACCACAAACTCTGCAACTCTTCCTGGAGAGAATCCTCCAGTCTTCGCCGCATCCTTCTGGATGCCGTGCTTTGAAGGATTTTCAAACTTGCCTGGCTGGCTGCTGCTCCGAGCTGGTTTGCCGTGTAACTGTGGCCATGGAAAAACGTTTTGAACTCCTCGTAATCGCCGAGGAAAGCGTCAAACACTGCCTGGGTCGTCAGGGTGGCGGCCATCGGCAGATACCCGCCCGTCATTCCCTTGGCGAGGCAAAGAAAGTCCGGTTGCACACCTTCATGCTGGCAGGCGAAAAGAGGAGTGGCAGTGGGATGGCGCGACTCAGGTTGAGTCAGGCCTGTCCTGCCGAAACCGGTCATCACTTCGTCCGCGATCAGCAGTGCGCCATTTGAGCGGGCGATCCCAGCGACACGACGCAGCCAGCCAACCGGTTGGGGAATCATTCCCGCTGCGCCTTGGATGAGCGGTTCCACAACGAATGCGGCGTACGAATCTCCACGCCGCTTCTGGCTTTCGAACTTCTCCTCGACTTTGGTCACGCACTCCCACTGGCACCGGCGGTACTCGCGCGCATCGGCACGCTCCGGTCGGGCTTTGTTGAACGGGCATCGATAGCAATACGGTGCCATCACTTTATCCGACTTGAAGAGCAAGCCCGAGTAACTTTTATGAAACAGGTCGATGTGACCGAGACTGACCGCGCCCACCGTGTCGCCGTGATAAGCGCCTTCGAGCGTCAGACATTTTGGAGCGCGCGCGCGACCTGTCCTCCGGGCGAACTCATAAGCGAGCTTCAACGCCACTTCCAAGGCTGTCGATCCGTCATCGGAAAAAAAGACCTTGTCGAGCCGTGCTTGAGTCCGTCGTCGCAAGGTTTGGTTGGCTGCGGCCACGAGTTGCCCGGCGAGCAGGGATGCAGGCTCATTGGCCATACCGAGAGCCGATGAGTGAGCGATCTTCCCGAGCTGACTCATGATCGCGGCGTTCAGTTGTGGATGCGCGTGTCCGTGAAGGTTTGTCCAGATCGAGGAATTGGCGTCGAGATACTCACGCCCCTTGTCATCACGGAGCAATGCCCCCCGGCCGGACACGATCACGATGGGTTCGCGTTTGAGCCAGTCACGCATCTGAGTGAACGGATGCCAGACGTGGCGGTGATCCAGTTGGGCGAGATGTTTCATCCTACAAGAAGGAGTTAAGACCACGGATTTCACAGATAACACGGATCGAAAACGCATTGGACAGAACAGTTCTTTCACTCGCTGGGTGAAAACTACCGCGTCCGCAGCATTCGACAAAACTCCTGTTTATCCGTGTCATCCGCGAAATCCGTGGTTCATGAATCGCCATTTTGCAGTTCATCGTTTTATGGCACCGAGGCCGGAAGTGCTTTCAATCGAATCACCTGATGGCTTGTGCTGCGTCACGCCCCGCATCAATCCCAGTTTCTCCAACGCGTTCCGAAGTTGATCGATATGCTCCCGCGTGTGCCTTGCGTTGACCGTGATTCGCAAACGGGCGGCGCCGCGTGCGACTGACGGATAGCGAATCGCGGGAATGAAGATCCCCTGCTCGCGAAGGGTGGTGGCGACTTCCACCGTCCGGCGCTCATCCCCGATGATCAACGGAAGAATCGCGCTCGACGCGGGTTGAGCACCTGAAGCCAGTTGATTGACGCGCTTCCACAGCGTCTCGACGCGTTCGCGCCCGGCATCGGATTGGACGAAGCGCACGCCGGCGGTCGCTGCCGCCGCGGCGGCTGGAGCGGGTGCGGTGGAAAAGATGAAGCTTCGTGAACGGTTGATAAGGTAATCGATCAAAGTGCGTGAGCCGGCTATGTAGCCGCCCGCCGCTCCGAATGCCTTGCCGAGCGTTCCCATTTGAATTTCGACCCGGTCTTCCACGCCCAGTTTCTCAGCAAGGCCGCGCCGATTGTCTCCAAGAATTCCCGTTGCGTGCGCCTCGTCCACCATCAGCCACGCACCGTAACGATCCTTCAGTTCGACAAGCTCTCGCAACGGCGCTTGATCACCATCCATCGAGAAGACGCTTTCCGTGACGATCAGAACTCTTGGTCCTTGAGATTTGGAGTTTGGAGTTTGAAGCTTGTCCGCAGCCCAATTGAGAATTCCCTCCAGATCATTGAGATCATTATGGGCGAAGACCCGCAGTTTCGCGCCTGAAAGACGCGTCGCATCCACGATGCTCGCATGAACCAGCTTGTCGAGGATGACCATGTCCTGCTTGCCCGCCAGCGCGCAGATGGCGCCAAGCGCCGCCAGATAGCCGGAGGAGAAAGTGAGTGCGGCTTCGGTGCCTTTGAACGAGGCGAGCGTTTCCTCGAGTTCAAAGTGGGGAGCGAGCGAGCCGCTGATCAACCGGGAGGCGCCGGAACCCGCGCCAAATCTTTCGATCGCTCGAACCGCCGCTTCCTTCAAAGAAGGCTCGCTGGCGAGGCCAAGGTAATCGTTTGAAGAAAAGTTCAGGCAGTTGCGGCCATCGATTTCAATCGTTGTTCCCTGGGGAGTCCCGACACGGCGCAAGGCCCGGGATAATCCCTGCCCCTCGACCTCATCGAGGCGCCTCATCAATTCGGATTCGAACGCGCGGTTGCTCATCAGTATCAGTTCGGGCAGGGGCAGGCTATCAGACCTGGCGGATCAAAACAGAGTAAGTTGTCGCGAGGTTGACTCCGTCAAACCACTCACTCCAAGGCCGAGCAGGCGCAGCGGTCGATGGACGAGCCGGTCGCGCGCGAGGAGAAAGCAGCCAAGCCGGTAAATGTCGCTGGCTCGCGTGATCGGTTCTTCAACGCTGATCTGCCGCGTGAGTGTCGTGAAGTCGCTGTATCGGACTTTGACCTGAACAGTGTGCGCACCCAGCAGGCGACGTTTGAGCCGTTCGGCGATATCAGCCGACTGTTCCCGCAGGCAGGCCCGGAGTCGCGGTCGATCAGTGGTATCCTTCAGGAAGGTTTCCTCGGCGCTGACGCTCTTGATTTCGTCACCGAGTTCAAGTGGACGATCATCGTCACCATAGGAATAGCGCCGGAGTCGTTCGGCGAAAGAGCCAACCAGAGGACGCAGGTCACCTGGAAAATCCTGCAAATCACCAATGGTTCGTATGCCGGCAACCAGGAGCACTTTCTCAGTGACTTCTCCAATGCCGTGAATGACCCGCACCGGAAGGGGGCGGAGGAACAACACCTTGTCTTGTTCCGGAATGAGAGTAAGGCCGTCTGGCTTCTGAAAATCGCTGGCGAGTTTGGCCAGGAGTTTGTTGCCAGCAATTCCGATGGTGGCGTTGAGGCCGCGCTCGGCGCGGATGCGGCGCTTGAGTTCACGAGCCGTTGGAAGGCTTCGCCGCAGGGCCTCATCGGGATCATCAGCGGCGGGAAGGACGCCTGAAAAGTCGAGATACGCTTCATCAATCGACACTTGTTCCACGGCCGCACCGAAGGTCGCGATGATCTTCATGATCTCATAGGACTCCCCTCGGTAAGCTTCCATGCGTGGAGCGACGAAGACGCCTTTCGGACAGAGCCGGCCCGCGGTGACGCTTGGCATGGCCGAACGCACTCCGAACCGTCTGGCTTCATAACTCGCGGCCGCAACGACACCCCGCTGAGTCGGCGGGCTGCCGACGATCACCGGCATGCCTCGCAATGCCGGGTTGTCACGCTGCTCGATCGACGCGTAAAAAGCGTCCATGTCCAGGTGGAAAATGACGCGGAACATCAGTGTTATTACAACTCACCTCGATCATGCGATGTCGAATTCAAGCACAGTCGAACGGCATTCAATTGAAAACCGATGCTGCGATTCGATCGACCACTCCTCCGGCTTTACTGCGGAGACAGTGTGATTGATTTCAATCAGAGCCATTCAGCGTCGATTCATTTGACCTCGACCGGGTCGAGCAACATGTCAAAACGTCCACTCTTGATGACCGTGCCGCCCAGTTTGAGTTCTCGAAGGTCAATCGCGAGGCTGCTCTTGAAGAAGGTATCTTCGTCCTGACGAGGATCTCCGCGAAAGTAGATTTGTGTGCTGATTGGATGGTACCCTGGATACTGGGCACGGACGCGGATGTGACTCGCACGCCACTTGCCTTGCGGCGTTTGATAAGCGCCCGGCTTCACGGTCTCGAATTCAAAGTAGCCTGATTCATCGGAGATCATCCGGGCACGGTAAAGGAACAGGTCGCGCGGCGGCGGTTTGGCCGGGTTATCGTTATCAAACCGCCCGCTCGCATCTGCATGCCAGACTTCAACCACCGCATTGCGCAGCGGTGCACGGGTGGTCAGGCCCCACACGTGGCCACCGATCAGCAGGGGCACTCCGGCGGATCCCGGCGGACTGACTTTGGCCCGAAACGGCGCGCTTCGCCGGAAGAACCGTTCATCCGCGCTTTCCTCGGTCTGCTTCCATTCAAGCGGAGCCTCAAGCGCCGCGCTGCCTTTGAGGGCGTCGGCATATTGTTCGATGGTTGGAGCAACGGGGTCTGATTTCGAACTTTCCGCCGCGGGAACATTGTTAAAGCCGCTCAACGCGGCGACGCTGGCTGAACTCTGGATGAGGAATGTCCTTCGTGATCTGTTTTTCATGAGAGAGTGAAGAGGAAGCGCCGGTGGGAGATGCAGCAAGGTTGTCAGCGATTCCTGACGAACATTTTTCCAGGAAGCTGGCGCGCGAGGCGTTTCATTTCCAAACCAAGCAACGTGACCGAGACCACGGAAGCTGAAAGGCCGCAGTGACGGATAATTTCATCGATTCCCCGCTCCGACTCGTCGAGCAGGTCATAGATCTTCTGTTCGTTGTCGGAAAGCGTGAGCGCAGGAAGAACGCCAGTTTCATTCGGGGCTGCAGGACGATTTGAGGCTGGGAACAGGTATTCAAACTCACTCAGGATGTCCTCCGCGCCCTCGCAAAGCTTCGCGCCTTTCTTGATCAGCTCGTGGCAGCCCTTGCTCCGGGGCGAATCAATCCGGCCAGGCACCGCGAACACCTGCCGCCCGCAGTCCACAGCCATCCCGGCTGTGATGAGCGCGCCGCTTGTCAAGTTCGCCTCCACAACAACGGTGCCCAGCGTCATGCCCGCGACGATGCGGTTGCGAATGGGGAAAGTCTGCTTGTCTGCCTTGCGGTTAAACGGGAACTGGGTCACCACCGCTCCACTCGATGCGACGCGCTCGAAAAGTTCAGCGTTCTCCGCCGGGAAGATGATGTTGATCCCCGTTCCAACGACCGCGACAGTGCGGCCCTTCGCCTGCAACGCGCCTTGATGCGCCGCAGTGTCGATTCCGCGAGCACCCCCGCTGACGACGGTGACACCGATGTACGCCAGTTGATAAGCCAGCTTGCGGGCGGTCTCGGTCCCGTAAGGGGTGGTCATGCGAGAGCCCACCATTGCCACCGAGTTTTTGTCCTTCTGCGTCAGGCTGCCCATGACGTAAAGCACGATGGGAGGGTCGTAGATTTCGCGGAGCAATGCCGGATAATTGTCATCCGACTGCACCAGGACGTTGCACCCATACTCTCGAATGCGCTGCAATTCCCCGGACAAATCGACCGCGGTTTCCCAATTGGCGATGGCTTCTGCGGTCTCCTCGCCGATGCCCTGCACTCGCATCAATTCGCGCTTCGGCGCGGACAGAATCGCGGGCGCATCGCCAAGATGCGCAAGCAACTGCCGGACGCGAACGGGACCGACGTGCTCGATCATGTTCAGCGCAATGAAAGCTTCCAGAGGATCCATGCCAGTGAGGCGTACCGTCTTTCGGACCGTGCGGCAAACACAAACCTGCGATCGACGCAAGACAGCCACCCGGCGCATCAATTCCAGACCGACCAGCAGACCAGCTTGCCACCACGGCTTTTTGTTTCACAACCTGAAGTTGCGTTGTTTGAGCCAAGTAAGTCCCAGCTCTAAATGGTCGGCGACGTTTTCGAAAATGACCGGCAGGGGTTCTTTGACCGTCCGTCGCAGCAGCGCTTGAAGTCCGGTTCGGATGAG
>SIBF01000215.1 GCA_009695275.1 Pedosphaera sp.
GCAGATCCCGACAAGCGATCTCACGGTAAGCTCCATTGGGTTGACGCCAATCCCAGAGCCGGCACAGACGCCGTGAAAGATAGGTTCGTCCCTGCGAGCCCTCGGCTTGAATGAGGCATCGGATCGCGGTCAAATCCCTCTCCGTGAGCTTCCGATTGCGAATGACCAGTTCCATCGAACCTGACTGTGGGCCAGGGAGCGGAGAGACGCCAGCAAAAAATCAAGAAAGTTTTAGGAGGCCGCTGCCTTATCCGTGAACGGTTACGATTACAGATAGCTCAACCAAACATCCTTGCGGCGTTGCTTGAGTTTGGCGAACCAATTGCACACGGGATAGAGAATGAGGATGATGCAGATCCACGCCAGATAAACGCCGGGAAGGTCGAAGCCGGCTGTCGGTGGAACATCAGTGGCGGGTGCCCAAGGACTTTGAAAGAGCCAGCCAGCGCGTCCGAAGCGCAGGAATTCCACCATCACTGCGGCACCGTGAATCAGCGGCAGGTGGAGCACGTAGTAGAACAATGGCACGCGACCAAACACAATGAACGGCTTTAGCAGCGTGGGCGTTCCGCGATCGAGCCACCGGAGCACCAGCATCGCGGGACCGACAGTCATCAGGATGTAGCACAGGGACGGGGGATACTTGTGGCAATCGATGAACGAAAATAAAGTGAACAGCGCATTCTGTTTCGGCGACCACAGGCGGAGGTCGCCGTAAATGTTCAGCCACCGGACGGCGATGAACAGCGCGCTCAAGCCGAGGCCCAGTTGCAGCAACAGTCGCCGGCGCCGTTCGGGTTCCCATTTGTAGATATGCCCGAACGCGTAACCAGCCGCCATCACCCCCATCCACGGGATCAGTACGTAGCCGATGTCGAAGGTCCAGCCGGCAAATGGCTGGAGCGGCGTTTTGCCGGTGGGAACATGCAGCACGTGCCACAGCCACGCCAATGGGCCGAAGGCACCGGGCGTGACTCCATCGAAAGCGTTGTGCAGGACAATCAACGCGACGCCGAACGCACCAACCACTGGCACTGGCATCCATATCAGACCAGCGAGCGCCACCATCGACCAGCCGATGGCCCAGAGCACTCCCACGCCGACATGATGCAAATCAAAACTGAATGACCAGCCAATGCAGTGAACCCACGTCACTTCGAGGAAAGCCAGCCAGAGGCCGCGCGAGAGGAGGAACCACGACAACTCACCCGTGGTCCTGCCGCGGGTCTTGGTGAGAAAGGCTCCAACACCGGCGAGAAAGAGAAAGTTCGGCGCGCAGAAATGTGTGATCCAGCGGGTGAGGAACAGAGCGACATTCGTCCGCTCAAAATCCATCGGATCGAACTTCACGTTCGAGAAGAAATCCCGCGTGTGATCCAACGCCATCACGACCATGATCAGGCCGCGCAGGAGATCGATCGATTCGAGGCGTGGTCGTGCGGCGGGTGTTGAAGAAACGGATGGAGTCACAACGCTTCCGGACTGCTCGGCTTGGGACGACATGCGGTATTGCTGCCAAAAGTTGGGGATCGAGACAAGGTCTATTCGTGGTAGGTCAGCAATTCTCATTATGGCGACATTGGGAAACTTTGTCGGCAAACTTTGTCGGCCACTTTGTCGAAAAGTCCAACCTTTCTCAACACAGCTCGACGAAGCGCTTCGACAAGCCATGTCTGATTCTTGAAGCGTGCAGCCAAAGCGGGGACATGTCCCCGCAGTCCATGGAATCCTGTTCGTCGGGAGGTGTATGGAAAGTTTCCACCTCCAACTTTGGACGCGCACAGGGGCCATGAACCAAAGTTTCTCCCGCGAATTCAAAGCGACCCGCAAATGGGGAGTCTATTCGTGGGTCGTTTTTAATTTGTGGGAGTGGTTCATGGAAAGCCGCTGCGATCTCAAAATCGCGCATAGCGACCCTGAACTTCGGAAGGACGAGTTACACGAGTCCCCATCTGGAATTGGTCGCCTTTGTGAGAGTGGGCCTCCTGAAACTCGGCCCTCCGATGCTGACTCCGAGGCAGGCAGGTTCATGGGGAGCCTCCACGATCTCGAATTAGCGCAGCGGGACCATGAACCTTCCCGGAGGCAGGCAGAAAGATGGAGGCAGAAAGATTGGCGCTTATTTTTCTGACCCCATTTTTCTGCCTGTCGGTTCATGGAAAGGAGGTTCGAGGTGAGAGATGGAGAAAAGGCAGTGCTTCTCTGCTCTTTTCTTAATTCAAGCCGGTGCTGCAATCGCCTACGGCTGAAGTTTTCTGAAAGATTCGCCTCGCCACCAGCGAGTGTATGGAAAGATTATGAAGACACTCACCGTTTCACATACGCCATCAAAACCACTCCACGCGAATCGAGCGACTGGATTCACACTCATTGAACTGCTCGTCGTCATCGCCATCATCGCGATACTTGCTGGAATGCTCCTGCCATCGCTGTCCAGAGCGAAGTCGAAGGGGCACTCCATCGCGTGCCTGAACAACACGAAGCAACTGCAACTGGCTTGGATCATGTACGCCGACGACCACGGCGACGTCATGTGTCCCAACGACTTTACTCCGTCGTCTCCTCAATGGGTGTATGACACCGAGGAAACCAATAGTTCTCCAACGAGCATCGAGAATGGACTCTTGTTTCCCTATCTCGTCCCGTTTTTCAGAGCCTTGATTTCCTTCTTGAGCTGGGACGCGATCGGATGCTTCGCGAGATAAACCTGGCCGATGTTCACACCCAGCGTGCTCATCACTTTCTTCGCCGGCCATTTTTTCAAGACGTAATGATCGTAAATCTGACAGTCTTTGAGATTGGCGCGGCGCTTTACCTTCTTCATCGCGGCATCGATCAAATTATTCTCCCATTCCTGATCTCAGACAGCATCCAGGTCGAGGCTCGCAGGATCGGGGACGCGGTCAATGGTCGCAGTTCGCGCCGTCTCATCCCCGCGACCGGGCGAGGCGCTTGCCGGGGGACGTTTCCTGAATTGATCCACGATCCGCCGCCGGGTGATGAGGAGGAGAAAGCTCTTGAAGGAGCCAGCTTCAGGCCGCGCGTCGAAGCCAGGCATCTTTTTGGCAACGGCGATGATTGTGTCCTGCACCACGTCGTCGGCTTCGGCTTCGGTCAGTCCCGACCGGAGTGCGACGCTGTGAATGAGGTTTCGGTAGGTGGCGAAAAACTCGCGCCAGCTTTCCTGGTCATCGGTGTTCTTCAACCGCTCCAGCAAGCTCCAGCGTGTTGGGACGGCTTCGTTGGATGGCTCTCGCATCTGGTTCAATGGGGGCCGGTCAACAGTGTTGCTGCTCATCGAGAGATTACTCGTGGCACTCGAATGATTTCTTTCAAAAATCTTACGAATTATCCCCGCTGAAGAACACTGGCGCTCAAATCAATTGAGCAAGCGGTACCAGTTATCCCGCTGACGAGGCTCATACCCGAGGTCGGAGATCAACCGGGCCATGTCTGCTACTGTCATGCGGAAGGTCGTCCCGGCCTGCGAAACCACGTTTTCCTCGATCATGATGCTCCCAAGATCATTGGCTCCGTACTTCAAAGCGATCTGCCCGATCTCCGGGCCTTGCGTCACCCATGAGCTTTGCACGCTGGGGATATTATCGAGGTAAATCCGGCTCAGCGCCTGCGTTCGCAGATATTCGTGAGCGCCGACGGTCGGAGCTTTGAGCTTCGTGTGCTCGGCTTGAAAGGTCCAACAGATGAAGGCGGTGAATCCTATTGGTGCCCCCTCTCCTGCTGTGGCTCCGGCTCTTTGAAGTGAACAATCCTGTTGAGCGCGCACGCGTTCCAGATGTTCAATGCGGTCCTCGATTGTCTCGACATGGCCGAACATCATGGTTGCCGATGAGTTCAACCCTTGCTGATGCGCCACATCCATCACGCTCAACCAATCGTCGCTCATCGCTTTCAGCGGCGAGATCCGCTTCCGCACCCGATCCACGAGGATTTCACCGCCTCCACCGGGAATTGATCCGAGGCCGGCCTCCTTGAATTCGCGGATGATCTGGTCGAGCGGCTCGTTGAACACGTCGCGAAAGTGAATGAACTCGCTCGGGCTGAAGCCGTGGATGTTGATCTGAGGAAATTTGCCTTTGATGTGAGAGAGAAGATCGAGATACCACTGCTTGTTCAACTTGGGATGATGGCCGCCCTGCATCAGAATCTGGGTACCGCCCAGGGCGAGCGTCTCCTCGATCTTTCGGTCGATTTCCTCGTTCGAAATGACGTAAGAATCATCGTCTGCTTCTGTCCGGTAGAACGCGCAGAACTTGCAATAGACATTGCAGACGTTTGTGTAGTTAATATTGCGATCAACAATGTAAGTGACGATCTCGTTCCCCCGGTCTGCATAGGCTCCGGCCCGCGCGATCTGCCGCCGGCGGTCCGCCAACGCACCGAGTTCATCCAAGGGTAAACAGTAGAGACGAAGGGCCTCGACGGAGGAAATTCGTTCGCCGTCCCACACTTTACTCAATAAATCATCCAGTGACGCCTCGTCTGTCATGCTGCGGACAGAATGGGAATCACGGCCCCAAAAGCAAAGAATTATGCTTGAGTTTGCCTCTGGACGTGAAACCTATGTTCCAAGTGGAACATAGGGCTCTCAGCGCCTAGCCGTTTCAATGAAGAACAGGCGCCCAGCGAATTACTGTCCCAAGTGAGGCTCGTTATCCGCGTTCCAGCGTTTGCGCATGTTTGGGGCTTTTGAAATGGCCAAGTCCTGCTTGATAAATTCAGCGTGGCCGTCGCAGAACATGAACATGGCACCGCCCCCCTGCGATGATTTCACGGCCCTGTTTACGGCGCCGGTTTTGGGCTTGCCTGAGCCTCCGTGGCGGCTGCTGGGCCACTCGGCTTGCTCAGGACCCTTGGGATCGCCGTCCGCCGGATCAATGGCGGTATCCCAGCCCGCGTCAGAGCGACTGTCGGCCAGGCAGATCATATCGGATGGGGCTTTGACGTGAGACTCTCGCGGCTCAATGTTCCAAGGCTCGTTGCCGCTGCCGAGATCGCCGCCCAAACCTTGGTAAGGCTTGGTGAATTCACTGACGCCACCCCAGTCATTGTAACCGTAGCAGAACCCGGTGGTGGGGGTAAGTGTCATGGGCAGGCCCGTCTTGGTATTGTTTGTATAGTAATATTTTTGAATCTCGCTCGGACAGTTCCAGACGGTCATGTTGCTGCCAAGGTAACCGAGCAAACGGGGAGGATAAACAATGGTGCCTGTCGGAACCCAGTAATGCCCCGGATAACGGTCGTAGTCGGTGAGATAGAGTTGCAGTGCAAGTCCTACTTGTTTGAGATTGTTCATGCACTTCGTTTGTTGGGCTTTTTGCTTGGCCTTGGACAGGGCAGGCAGAAGCATTCCTGCAAGAATCGCAATGATCGCGATGACTACCAGGAGTTCGATAAGGGTAAACGCGGAGCGATTGGGAATTCTGTGATGGCGCATAAAATAGTGGCGTTGGTTAGGTCAGGAGTTTGATTTCGCAATACTATGCATCAACCAATCAATTCCGCCAATCCCACAGACACACGGTTCAATATCCGAAATCCTCCTGTGCAGGCGGTCAATCCGATTTCCAGCAACACTATTTCACAGAAGGAAACGAAGAGAACGAAGGGAAAGCAGGTTGTACGTGTTTGAAGAAGTTTTGTGTTCTCGCCCACCGGATGACTCTCCAAACCCTGCCGCGAAACCTGGAACTCCCCGCGTCTTCGTTTCCTTCGTTGGCTTCTGTTCAATCCAACTGCGTTTTCCAAGTCAAACGGCCTTTTCCATGAAGGCGTAGCAGAGCATGTGGCAGATCCCCATGTGCGCGTCCTCCACGCGGCCGTAATGCTCTGAGTTGATAACGATGACTTCACGGGCGATTTCGGCAAGTCGTCCTCGTTTCGCTCCCACCAACGCCACCGTGTGCAAGCCATTCTTGTTTGCCCAGTCGAAGGCTTTGACGAGGTTGGGTGAGTTCCCGCTCACGCTCATCGTCAGGGCGATGTCGCCGGGCCGGGCGTAATTCATCAACTGCCGCACAAAAACTTCGTCGTAGCTGTAGTCATTGCCCAGCGCCGTCATCCAGCTCGTGTTGTCGTTGAGCGAGAGGCAACGGAATCTTTTCGAGAGCTTGTCTGAAGCGCCCTTTCCGAGGTCCGTCATGAAATGGGAGGCGTTAGCCGCGCTTCCGCCATTGCCGAAGACGAAGATCTGCCGATCCTCGGCGTGCGCCTTCTTGAAGGTTTCGATCAACGCCGCCACGGCATCAACAGGAATGGAATCAAGGGTGGCTTTCTGCGCGGCAATGTAATCTGCAATCCAAGTTTTCATGGGGCGCGATTATCCAGCCGGCGCTGCGCGTCGCAAGCTTCCATTGTGTTTGCTGTTGGTCACGGGTTCATTCTCGCCAGGACCAGCGCGCCCACCGGAACGGAATCTTCTCGCAACTCTGCCAGCCGCACCTCCGGACCAGGGGCGAACGCGTCCATGACAAAACGCGGTAAATGTGCCGCAATTGCAGCCCTCAAGGGTTCGCCGAGCAGGGCCAATCCACCACCCAACACGATTACTCGTGGATGCACGAGATGTGTGACGTGCGAGAGTCCGAAGGCCATATCCTCCGCCGTCTCATCGAGGATTCGGCGCGCCAAAACATCTCCAGCCGCAAGCGCCGGTCCAAGCTGGCAGGCTTCCCCTCCTCGCGCGCTGCCCACCAGTCTTGTCAGCAAACTTTCAGGATGGCTGGGCAGCGCTTCGCGGATGCGGCGGTCCACCGCCCAGCCGGAGCACCTGTTCTCCAGGATCGTCCCACTTTTATCCAACCGAACGTGACCGATCTCCGACTCTCCCGGAGTGGCACCGTGGTAAATCATTCCTTTCACCACCAATCCGCCCCCTACCCCACTGCCCATCGTGACGTAGAAGACCGGATCGAACCCCCGCCCTGCCCCATGTCGTGATTCGCCGAGCGCGGCCACATTTGCATCGTTGTCCACGCGGATCGGGGAGCCGGCAAGTTTGCCAAGCCATTCACCCAGTTCAAAATCTGACCAGCCTTCAATGTGGTGCGAGCAGCAAATCCTTCCCGTTCGCGAATCCACTGGCCCGCCAAACCCAACACCCACGCCCGCCAGTTTGCTTCCCGCGAGAATCTCTTTCACCGTCGTCGCGATTTGGGAACGAATACCCGCTCCGCCTTCGTCCCGCTTCACGTTGTGCCGCCATCGATTCAGGATCGCGCCGGAGGAATCCTCCGTGACGAGTTGCAGTTTGGTGCCGCCGATTTCAATGCCGAGATAGAGTTGTTCCATGAAAATTCGGATGAGGATGTCAGCACGCTTCGAACGCGCGCAAAAACAAAACCCTCACGAGGAGTGAAATTCCAACAATAGAACCCTGCTCCTGAACCTCCAGGTAGGGCGGTTTATGGGGAGACTCCCCGGTTTTACGAAAGCTCGTTTGGCCCATGAATCGTGTTTGGATCCACGTCCATTTGGACTGCGGCGGCACGACGCCGCTTTGGCTGCACCGTGGAGTTGCCAAAGCGCGTCCGACTTTTGCAGCGTGTAGGCAAGGCGGGAACATGTCCCCGCAGTCCAAGGACCACGGTCCGTCGTCTGGTTCGTGGGGAACCTCCACGATCTCCAACTCGCGCATTGGAACCATGAACCCAAGGAAGGCACAGGGACCGTGAGCACGGAGTTTTGGAGGACACAGAGGTTGAGTCTGCCTTCTTTCTCTGTGTCCTCCCGAACTCTGCGCTTCATCCCCAGGTTCATCGAAAGGATGCACCCAGAAAACAATCCGAAGTTGGTTTTGCCCGAGCACTATGAACGTGTTTCCGGCGATGTTCCATAGCTGGCGGCGGCTTCGCGGAGTTCGCGTTTGTAATCACGAACAGGCAGGTCATAGCCAGCGCGGCGTTTCGCCAGGGCGGGAGCAATGATTTCGCGTCGAACATCGATGGTTCGGCCAAAGATCAGCGGCCAGAGTCGCGCAGTGTTGATACCGAGATCAGCGGCATTCTCTTCATCGAAGCCAGGGCGAAACAAGTCCACAGCCATCTGCAGCTCTTCGATCAGCTCGGCCTCGGTTGGGTGTCCGGTTTTCTCGATGACCACACGAAAGGCAAGAAGATCCTTTTCCTCAAGTCGATTCAGCTTGGCTATGAGGATGTCAATCGGGTGTGGAAAGATGAATGTGCAATTCTCAATGTTGATGGATTGGGTGCGCGTGCCCCAATGCGGACTGGTGCGGAAGTTCAGACCGGAACAGACTTGGATGTAGAAATCCGACTGTTCGCGAGTCAAGCCTGCGGCTCGGACCCACGTCTCAAGATCGTCATCATCAGAAAAAAGATCGATGTCAGCACTGAGCAGGCGTGGTTCGACGGTTAGCTGCAATGGAGCGGAACCGAATAGCGTGATTTCAAAGCGCCGCTGTTTGGGCAACGCAGCGACGAGCTTCTTAAGGGCAAGTCCAGCCGGAGTCTCAAGATCAATGTTTTGCGTCCACGAGGCGGTAGCCATATCTGCGAGCGGTTAAAAATGAAACAGCCTGATCGATCAGCCGGTTGGTCACGCCGGGATCTTGAGCCAACTTCTCCGCCAGAGCCCGGTCCCGGGGGGTCCAATGGCACTTCTCCCGTTTCAGCAAAAGCCGCGCGGCGATGCGCGATTTCTGCCAGCAAGGATCGGTGTTGCGGCCCATGACGGCGACAGAGTAACCACGTTTCATCAGACAGGCAAGCAGTGCGCCGCGGAGGTAGTATCCAAACCTCGCTCGTAATCTTAATCTTCCTCTTAATCTTAACTCTGACCGAAAAGGATTAAGAGCAGGATATCACCGCCAGAAAACAATGAGCGTTTGCCGGGCACGTCTCGAGAAGCGCACAAGGGCCCTTCTCCATAAGCCGGAGGATAAAGCGCAGAGTTTGGGAGGACACAGAGAAAGAAGGCAGACCGAACCTCTGTGTCCTCCAAAACTCCGTGCTCACTTTCCCTGTTCCTTACCTGGGTAGATGATACCAATGCTCGATTTTGAGGTCGTGGAGGCTCCCCATGAACCTGCCTGCCTCGGAGGGCCGAGTTTCAGGAGGCCCACTCTGACAAACGCGCCCAATTCCAGATGGGGACTCGTGTAACTCGTCCTTCCGAAGTTCATGGTCCCCATGCGCGATCTGGAGATCGTGGAGGCTATCCAAGAACCGCCCGATGCACAGGATTCCATGGATTGCGGGGACATGTCCCCGCTTTGGCTGCACGCTCCAAGAGTCAGACATGGCTCGGGGCTTCGAAGGTGCAGCCAAAGCGGCGGCGTGCCGCCGCAATCCATACGACCACCCAACCAAACACGATTCACGGTCTCGATTTGCATCCAATTCCTGGAGGTTTTCCTTTTTCCATGTAACCGGTAGATCAAGCGCAGAGATTTCGAGGACACAGAGAAAAAACACGGACAGATCTCCGTGCCCTCATTGACCTCTGTACTAAACGAGCCCGTCCGCTGTCCCCCCCAACAGCAGGTTTGCGGTCACAAGTCACATGGATCTGATGGAGTCGCAGGCTCCGCGTGACAAGATCACTCACCCAGCCAATTCTTGGTCTGCTGCCGCCTCGGCCCTGGGATGTAATCACGGTGCCAGGTGAGGTGCCAAAGACGTTCCAGTTTCACCTGCTCCACATGGCAATCGTAGAAAGAAACGTTAACGGCGCGGTGGGGATACCGCAGCCCTACCATTACTCATTTCTTCCACGATTCGAGCGGCGACTCGATTGGGGCTGGCGTCCATGGCCAACATGCGCATCGCTAAATCTATTGACGAAGTTTTTTCTTGTAAGCGCCACTCACAGAATCAAGACCGATGGCACTCTTCAGTTTGGCTCCTTCGCTCCTTCGAGGTCCGCATCTTGGAGGTCCGCTCTTTGGACTGAGAGCGGCGCCACCAGTGTAATATCCCTGCGCTGCGCGCTCAAAGGAAGACGCTGGGATGAGTGCTGGGATCGCCTCAACCATTCCAATTATCTCAAAATCAGAGTCGCCGCCTGACTCCTAACTTACTTTGGCGTCACGCACCCCCCCATCCAGTTTGCAGACAAAACGTCATTGGAGGGCGGCTGTGGTGAAACCCAGCCGCAGAAATCTCCGCACTGCTGCGGCTGATGCTGCACACACAGCCGCGCTCCTTCAGAATTGTCTTCAAACCGGATAGGCAGTAAAGGAACCGGCGGCCTTGCCATGAGATTGCCGGTCAATCCGCGCTTCTGCCGCGCTTTCTGTCAACTATCTGCGGTGCCCTTTTCGTCCAGTTCGGCGAAGTGTGTGTCCCAGTCGTATTCGGGATGGGTCCGTTTGTAGATCTCCAGTTCGTTGATGCGCGGCTCGGGCTGGCCAGGGAGCAGTTCCACCTGGCATGGGCCGGGAACGTTGTCCAGAAACAGATATTGAGACCCTGGGCCATGGCCTTTATTGCGCACGTTGTCCCTCACCCAATGGCCGATCCAGTGCCAGTTGTACTTGAGTGCGGATTTGTCCTTGAGCGTTGGGAGCGCGGTTTTCCTCTCCCAACATTTGAAAAATTTAGCCATATACTGCGCCGGCATCCAATGGCGGATCTTCGGGCGGGTGAAGGCGCGGCCATAATGCATGTTGAAGGCATGTGGAGGCGCGTCGGGCATGAGTGAGTTGATTTCATTGATCGTCAGGCAGGTGGTGATGACGAACTCGGTTTCCGTCTCTTCGTAGGTGAACGCAAGGAGGGAATCGTGATAGGGAACGAAGAAGGCCCGGCCCGGCCCCACGGTCATTGAGATGCTGGGCGAACCGAAAAACGCGACCAGGAAATTGGACAGATCCTCTCCCACGTAGTTCGGCACCCGCGCGGAAAACCTTTGCAACACGTGGTCGGCGATGCAGCAATTCTCATTATGGCATTTTTGCTCGTAATTCCTCCTGTTTTCACTCACCAGCACGACAGGAAGCCGGCGGAAATCCGGCAGGCAGTCGTCCGAAACATTCAGAATTCATGGATGCCCGAGGTTTTAGCGCCGTATTGCTTCA
>SIBF01000216.1 GCA_009695275.1 Pedosphaera sp.
TAACCACCGCCGCCCATGACCAAACGCTCCAGCATTTATGTGAAGAACTGACCGCCACCGAAACAATTTTCCCAGGCACCGAACTGCGCCTGATCTTTGAAATAGTGGGCTCAATCCAATTCCACCCAAGTCCGGGGGTGTGAGCCTTGAGTCGGGAGCCTGAGCCAGTCCATCGGAAGCCACGAACTGGAAAGCCGGATGCGGGAAAACCGCCTGTCCGGTTTGGGTGGAGGGCGACGGACTCATCCGTTCTCTATCCACATTGCCAATTCTCCCTCCGGGAGATTCGAACTGGGCAGCCGGCGCGTTGTCCGAAATCTTCCCGCATCTCCCCCATCCAAGCCAAGATGTCCAAACTTCAGTGCGGGGACATGTCCCCGCTTTGGCTGCACGCTGCAAAGTTCTGACACGGTTTGGCAGCTCCACGGTGCAGCCAAAGCGGCGTCGTGCCGCCGCAGTCCAAATGGCAGTCGATCCAAACACGGTTCATGGTCCCGATGCGCGATTTCGAGATCGTGGAAGCTCCATGAACCGGGAAATGCCTCCGTTGATTTCCAACATCTTACGCACTTCAGGTTCTTGGGTCAAAAGCACGTCCAAATCTTGGAAGTCGAAACTTTCCATGAACCGAAAAATAAAGCACAGAGGATTGGAGGACACTCAGATTCGGACTGCCTGCCGTCTCTTTGCCCTCCCAACCTCTGTGCTCAAATTCCCGATGGCCGTCCCTGGGCTCATGGCCCGTGAGCAGGTCCAAACGAAACAGGAAGCTACCCTGCCTCCGACTCGACGAGTTTCGAGGCGGCACCTTCCCATTCCAAGGTGGCGGCTGTCAGTCGATCCATGACGGCTGTGAGTTCACGGTTGATCTCCATTGCCCGGCCCGGCAGCTCATAGGTCGCCTGGTCTTCGAGTTGCACGGTCAGTTCGGCCTGCCGTTTTTCAAGTCCCTGAATCTCCCATTCTAGCTTCTTGACCCGTTGCTGCTGCTCCCGCTTTTCGCGCGAATGAGCCTGTCTTTGCTCTGCCTCCAGTCGCTTCTGCTCCTTGTTGCGCGCGACAGGCTTTTCAACTGGAGCGATGCTCTGCGGGCGCTGGACACCGCCTGACGCGGTCAATCCCTCCCGGGCAGATCCAGCCGATGTCTTGTCGAGGTAGTACTGGTAGTCGCCCTTGTAATGGGTCAGCCGCCCGGCGTTGACATGCAGGACATGGTTGGCCATGGCGCGGATGAAATAGACGTCGTGGCTGATGAAGATGAACGTGCCCTCGAACTGTCCGAGCGCACCCACCAGCGCATCGATGCTCGGGATGTCCAGATGCGTGGTCGGCTCGTCCATCAGCAGGAGGTTTGGCGGATCGAGCAACAGTTTCACGAGCGCCAGACGGCTCTTCTCACCACCGCTCAAGATTTTGACCTTCTTGAAGACGTCGTCGCCCCGGAACAGGAATGAACCCAGCACGGTCCGGACAAATTGCTCCGTGATGCGTTGCGGGGTGTCGAGCCCTTCTTCCAGCACGGTCCTTTCCGGATCGAGCGTGTCGGCACGATACTGCGCGAAGTAGCCGAGCCTGACATTATGGCCCAAGGTTCGCGTGCCGGATTGCACCGGCAACACGCCGGCCAAAAGCTTGAGCAGGGTCGATTTGCCGGCGCCATTCGGACCAACGAGGACGATGCGCTGGCCTCGTTCCGCCTCGAAATCGATACCGGAATAGACCACATTTTCGCCGTAAGCATGGCTGATGGTTTCGAGGTCAATCACTTTCAACCCGCTGCGTTGCGGCTGGGGAAACTGGAACTTGATCTTCTTTTCATCGCTGACCGGCGCTTCGATCTTCTCCATCCGCTCGATCTGCTTGAGCTTGCTCTGCGCCTGCGCGGCCTTCGTATTCTTCGCACGGAACCGATCGACGAACTCCATCAAGTGGGCGATCTCGCGCTGCTGGTTCTTGTACGCGGCGCGCCGTTGCTCCTCGAACGCCGCGCGTTGCACGAGATATTCGTCGTAATTGCCCCGATAGCGGATGAGTTCGCCCTGCCTGATTTCGACGATGCTGCCAACGAGCTGGTTCAGGAACTCGCGGTCATGGGAAATCATCAGCACCGAGCCGGGATACGCTTTTAGATAATCCTGGAACCAGAGCAATGATTCCAGATCGAGATGGTTCGTAGGCTCATCCAGCATGAGCAGATCGGGCTCCTGGACCAACAGGCGCGCCAGATGAACCCGCATCACCCAACCGCCACTCAATTCGCGACACGGACGCTCGAAATCGCGTTCGCGAAAACTGAGGCCTGCCAGAATGCTCTTGGCTTTCGCGTGCAGTTGAAAGCCTCCCAATTCATCGAAGCGCGCCTGGGCATGGTAATAGTCCGCGGAGTGGTCCGCGTGAAGGTCGTGCCCATGCTTCAACTGCTTCTGAAGCGCGACCACTTCGGTGGAGATGGCGGTGGCTAGCTCGAGGACGGTTTCGTCGTGAACCGGAGCGCTTTCCTGCGGCAGGTAGCCCAGTGAGACGCCGCGTTGCAGCGTAATTTCGCCCTCGTCCGGGGTCTGATGCTGGAGAACCAGCGAGAAGAGCGTCGTTTTGCCAGCGCCGTTCGGGCCGACGAGCCCGATGCGCTCCTCACGGTTCACCTGCAACGAGGCTTCCGAAAAGAGCGTCCGGCCACCAAAATTTTTTGTGACTCCTGCAATTGTCAGCATTGGAGCGCGGGATATAACGGCTTCCGCAACCAACGCGCAAGGGATGAATCAGGGTGTCTCTGGCCGTGTGTCTTCCCGGATCTACGGCGTGGCGGTCAACTCAAGGATTCGCCCTGGCAGGGCCATGGAATTTTTGAAACTGATCGAGCGCGTGTATTCAGCGATGTACACCTTCCCATTGCCACTCAGGTGGACATCCACCGGACGGGCCAGCGGCGCCAGAAGGGTTTCCATCGTTGCCTCATAAACTCCAGCCGCATTCTTGCGAAGACGAGCCTGGAGCAGATCGAAGCCGTAATCAGCCGGTTGCTGAATGAGAATTCCAAACCGCCCGATGAGGAAACTCCCGCGATGCTTCTCGGGAAAATCTGCGCCGAGGAAAACAATTCCAGAAGGCGACGAATGCTGCTCAAACGTATAATAGGGTTTGCCGAGGGAACAGCCAGCCGGGCCCAGATTCGCGATGGGTAGAGTAAACTCGACGCCCGACGGTGGGTCCGGAGTATAAGCGTAGGGCTTGTGCTTCCAGTCGGAGAATTTGTAGGGAAAACCATAATGCTTGCCCTTCTCGATCAGGTTTAATTCCTCGGGCGCATCCGCGTTCGGACCATTCTCGGTTCCAAACATCTCTCCCTTGTCGTTCCAGCAAAAGCCGTAAGTATTGCGCAGACCTCTCGCGAAGATTTCCAACTGCGGCTTCAGAGACTTGGGATCGAAGCGCCACATGCATGCCGTGAGGGGCGTCTCGCCCACATGTGCGATTTTCGGATCATCCAGCGCCGGATCATTTCCGTCAGTGCGCGAACCGCTGGTGACATAAAGATAGCCGTCCGGGCCAAAGCCGATGCATCCCACACCATGATGATTTCCCGTGCCCCAGGGATATGAAGTTTGAAACCAGGCTCTGGGCGCGACTGGATCCCCGTTTTCAGTTCCGCTGGTCCTCCAGATGAGCACCTCGGCGCTATGCGGCGTCTCGGTTTCATTGCGCTGGTTTGTGACAATCCAGAGCCGGCCTTCCTTGTCCATGGTGAAACCGACAACAACTGGCTCGCCCATTCCGAGGTGCATATAGCTCGAGCCCCAGATGATCTGCTTCAAGGCGCCAGTGGGCACATCCACGCGCCAGACATCGCCATTGGCGCAAAGTGTGTACAATCTCTTGCCAGTCCCGTCGCTCGCAAGACGCGTGGCATGATTTGTCAACCGCGTCACTTCTCGTATTTGCCAGCCTTCCGGCGGTTTGGGTAGGGGTTGAAACTCATTGGCCTTGCGCAATTCCTCATAGGTCTTGAACTGCGAGGTCTCGCGAATCTTTTTGACTTCGTCTGCCGCCACCCCACCGCCGGGATTTTCCCAGCTATTCAGCACAAACGTCAAAACATCCGCCGCCTGCTGGTCATTGAGGACCGCTGGAGGCATGAAGCCATTGTAACTTCTGGCATTGACGGTGATTGTTCCACTCAGCCCTTCGCACAGACCTTTGATGATTTTTTCCCGATTGGCGGCGAGATAGTCGGACTTCGCCAAAGGTGGAAAGACTCCCGGTGTTCCCTGCCCTGCTGATTGATGACAAGCCGCACAGTTGCCAAGGTAGAGCAATTTGCCGCGTCCAACCTGGGCTTGCACCGGATCGCTGGCGTCGGCAGCCGTGGCGCTGACCCCGGCCACGACCCACGCAGATGTCGCAATCAATATGGCTCGAAACAAATTACGATGTGAAATCATGAGGCGAAACTGTAATCAGGACATCCGCCTTGTCAAACAGCGGAATGCTCAACACCGATTGACAGGCACACTCATGTTCTGTTGCTTTCAACGCGAGATGACATCACCGCTCCAGTCGCAAAACCCTCGGATCCACGATAATTGTCGCGCGTGGGTGTTCGGTCTGCTCGCGGGCGCAATCGGATGGCTCGGCAGCTTCAGCACTGATGCCGCTGATCGAAAGACACTGCTCGTGCTCGGTGACAGCATCGCCGCCGGTTACGGACTCGAACCGCAGCAAGCCTTCCCGGCGTTGCTTCAGGAGAAGATCGATGCGGCTGGCTGGAACGTGGAAGTTATCAACGGAGGTGTCAGTGGCGACACCACAGCCGGAGGCCTGCGACGCATCAATTGGATGCTGAAGCGCCCGATCGACATTCTCGTGATCGAGTTGGGTGGCAATGATGGATTGCGCGGGCTTTCTCCGGATATGACCCGGACCAATCTCCAGGCCATCATCGATCGCGTTCGCGAGAAAAACTCCAGGACGAGCATTGTCATCGCGGGCATGAGAATGCCGGACAACATGGGATCAGTTTACACCAAGGAATTTGCAAATGTGTTCCCCGCGCTGGCCAAGGCAAACGAGGTTTTCCTCATTCCATTCCTACTGGAAAGCGTCGGCGGAGTTGCAGGACTGAACCAGGCTGATCAGATCCATCCAAATGCGGAGGGGCACCGGATCGTGGCTGGAAACGTTTGGAAAATCATCGAGCCACTGCTGGCTAAAACTCCTCCTGTGGATCACTTAAAAAGAACCACCGCGCAAGAGACGCCAGCAGGAAAGCCGTGATCTCAAGGAGCCAACTCCGCGTATTGCGCCCCAACCGCTGAACTTCCTTTTTCAAGATCGAAGACCTTCCTTGTTTCGTAAAACAGACACGTGCCAGGGAGATTCTCGGAAGTTCTCCTATGCCATTTCTGATCGGCCTTGCATCGCGTGGAGGACGGACACCAAAAATTGCAACTCGTCGATTTGGTCATTCATGCGCTTCAGGAATTGCGCGAGAAGATTAACCGTAGGCCAATCGCACCAAGTTTACGCTTTTATAAAAAGCTCCGATCCTGTTCCGCAGTTCAACTGCGAGCACCTGGAAGATCTTTGATACCAGTAAGAGGGTTGAGTGCAGCGAAATAAAATTGCCAGACACAAACAGCTGTCTCCCTGAACGGTACAAGCGGGTCAGCCATTCTCCGCAATCCGAACTCCTCACTTCGGCAGGCGTCTTCTCAAATGATTGGTTTGTTTGGAGAATTGTCCGGGTGTTGGGGCTCAGTTACTCGTTTCGGTTGGGCCAATTTTTCCGCAGCGACGGACACAAAGCGCTCTTGCAAGAGCCGCAGAGAGAGCTGAGACTTTCCCTGTCACCAACAGCTCACAAAACCTATGAAAGTTTCGTCATCATATCGCCCTTCGATCAGTCCCGCTTTCACTCTGATCGAATTACTCGTCGTCATCGCCATCATCGCGATTCTCGCCGGGTTGCTCCTTCCGGCGCTGGGCAAGGCCAAGCGGAAAGCGCGGGAAGCAAACTGCCTTTCCAACTTCCGCCAATGGTCCCTTGCGGCCAATCTTTATGCCTCGGACGATGCGCGCGGGCGGTTGCCAATGCTGGGTGATATCGGGAACAACCCGTGGGATGTTGCCGATGCCATGATTCCCGCCGTGCAGGACTACGGCTTGATCGTCCCGATGTTTTTCTGCCCGGCGCGGCCCGCGGAATTGGCTGAAGCCCAGGCCTGGCTGCAGAAGCAGAAGAAGAGATCCATCGTCAACAATGAGGATCTGCGCTACTACTACAGCCAGCGCTGGACTTTTGGATTTGCCATCATGCAGCACAGTTGGTGGGTTCCGCGCTCCGGCAAACCGGGCTTTCGAGTGATGCCCACCACGAGCCGGGTCAATACGAACACGGTCGCCGAAGGCTGGCCCACCAAGCTCGAGGATCCCGGGGCTTCAACCAGCCCCATTGTTACAGATACTCTCTACCACGACGGATACATCACAAACCTGTCCCTGGCATGGGGTGGACACCCGACGAAGAAAGCTGATTCTGGATTTCAAATTCAGGGCGGCGAAGCGGAATCCATCAGCCGCGGCTACGCGGACGGCCACGCGGACCTCGCCCGAAGGCCCAAGATCGTCTGGCGTCATTTCGGCAACTGGACCAGCTTCTATTGAGGGGCAGATTCCGCCTTACCAAACGACGCGGCGATTCGAGTGTTTCCCAAAAGTAATTTCCGAAATGGTGGGTGAGGCCCTGCAGGGCCTCGCGGAGAACCGGCAGGTTTGCCCCACCTTTTCGGAAATTACTTTTGGCAACTGCAATCGGCCGTCACAGTTTGAGGTAGAGTTTTCCGCGAAATTCGCTTTGGTGTGACTCGGAACGCGCACTTGCAAATGCCGAAACGAGTAAGTAATGTTTGCCGCGTCACCAAAAGTTCAAAAGTTCGCCAATGCCTATGAAAAATTTTCCTCCCTCCCGCCGCCCGAAAAGCAACGGCTTCACGTTGATTGAATTGCTTGTCGTCATCGCCATCATCGCGATTTTGGCGGGCATGCTTCTGCCGGCGCTTTCCAAAGCCAAGACCAAGGCACAGGGTATCATGTGCCTCAGCAACAACAAACAGTTGATTTTGGCGTGGCATCTTTATTCCGGCGATTTTGATGATCGTGTGCCCAACAATTACACGATTCCCGGGACTCAGGCCGCGATCACAACCAAGAAGTTCGACAACTGGGTGAACAACGTGATGACATGGAGCACGGGGGGCGTGGATGGTCAAAGCGTGACCAATGTCGAGTGGGTGAAGAACGGTGTGCTTGCCAATTTCACGGCGAATGCGTTGCCCATTTACAAGTGTCCCTCTGATAATCAGATGAGCCCGGAGCAGAAAAAGAAGGGATGGACCTCACGGCTGCGGAGTAACTCGATGAATGCGCTCTTCGGACCGTCTGATCCCTCCGCTGGCGATGTCAGCCGGAAAGGAGTGAGTTGGGCAGACGCATCCTATCGCCAATTCCTCAAGCAGGGGGACGTGCCGTCGCCCGCGAAAACCTGGGTCACGGTCGATGAGCACCCCGACAGCATCAACGACGCTTTTTTCATCGTGGGCCGTACTTCCAGCTCATGGGGCGATTTGCCGGCGTCCTATCACAATGGTGCGTGCGGTTTCTCCTTCGCCGACGGACATGCCGAGGTTAAGAAATGGCTAAGCTCCACTTCCATCTACCCCGTCAAGTTTGGCTTCAACGTGCGTCCCTTCGACGCCAAGGGAAAGCTGGACTTTAAGTGGTACGACGAACGCGTCGGTTGGACGTTGTTGCGGCAGTAGAAGTCTGCCATTCTCCGTAAATAAATCTTTGATGCGGCTCAGGCAGATCTCTGCGTCGCTTTCTTTAATATGTCATTTGGACATTCGAATTCTCATTGGGGCGTAGGGATTCGGTGGTATCGGTCTGCGGCGGGATTGTCCAAAGTGATCCTCCGTCCGTCGGTCCATTGAATTTCCGCGCGATCCACCCGGGATTCCGTGCCGAGCCCAAAATGCAGCGTGTTCGGATGCTGCGAGCGCAATGAATCTCCCGTCACCACTTGCCGCACCGCGCTTCGTGTCCCCCACCGCAGAGTGATGCATGCACCGACTGGAGACTGGCCTCCCTCTCGAAAGCGAAAACCGAGCCAATGCCCGGCATTCGCGAGCCTGTTCTCATAGACACGCAGAGTCTGCTGCTTCTCCGGCCAGACTTCGTTGGTGAGAACAGCCAGATCCACGCGGCCATCGCCGTCAAGATCCGTGGCAACCACATTTCTGGTGTCGAGTTCGAGTGCAACACCAAACAGGTGAGCCACTTCGAGAAAGCCCTGGCCTTCCCGGTTGAGAAACAACCGGTTCTTCTCGTAGCCTCCGTAGGACCACCCGTTTCCGCGAGTCCGGGCAAATTTGGAGGTCAAATAAGTTGTCGCTGAGACGTCATCGACGGAATTGTCGATGTAAATGTCGTGGAGCCAAAACTCGGATTCATAATCGCGAACGGTCTTCTTCGTTTCGTTGCCGTTGGCGATGAAGAGATCCGGGTAACCGTCGTTGTCGAAATCGAAGGCGCTGCAGCCCCATGACCAGCCGGTGCGGGCGATCGCATCGCCGAGAGTCGTTTGTTCGAATCCTCCGCCGGGTCGGGCGACGTAGAGCCGGTTACCATAGGTCATGCGGTTCCTCATGGTAGGGTCTTCGGTCGCTCCCCGCCGCTTCAGTCCGAGGTGATCCAGCCGGTCAACGGTGGGGGAGGTCATTCCGATCATGAGCAAGTCAAGCCGGCCATCCCCGTTGAAGTCCGCCAGCGCGTGGCCCATTCCGAAGGCGTGCGGCTCGGCGATCCACTGGCGGGTCATGTCGGTGAAATGCCCATGGCCATCATTCCTGTAAAGATCCAATCCGGCGAAGTCGCTCACCACCATCAGATCCAGATGATCGTCGGTATCTAAATGAACAAACGACGCACTGAGCACACGTCGCCCTCGTTTCATCTCCAGTCCGGAGTCGGCGCTGGCATCCCGGAAATTGCCGTGACCGTCATTCAACAGCAGGTAGGCAGGATGCCCATCATTGGCATCGTAAAAGTGTGGTTTCAAAATCTGGCCGAGGTTCGGAACCCGGTATTGGCCGAGGAATAGGTCCAGATCTCCATCCTCATCGATATCACCGCAGGTCAAAACCATCGGATTGACCAGCCGCGGACTTGCCTTCCACACAAGCTGGCCGGGTTCATCGAAGCGACCTCTTGACGAGCCTTTGAACAAGAGTAAGCCGTCCTCATTGGCGCACAGCAAATCCGCCGCGCCGTCTCCGTCGATGTCGGCGATGAGCGCGGTGCCCAACGCGCGGGGCGGATGTCGAAACAATGGCTCGGATTGGTAGAGCCCGGCCTCGCCGCGGCGATAGACCCGGTTTGCCGCAGGAAGGATGATTTCCGGCAAACCGTCGCCATCGAGGTCATAAACGATCAGGGGATCGATGAAGGGGGAGTTTTCAGGTGGACGGATTTGCTCGGACAGGATTTGTTTGAAAGGCGGTTCACCGCGCCTCGTTTTGAGCGTGAGCTGGCTGGCATCGATCCGCTTTACCGCAAACACAGGTTGGTGTTGTTGTTTCGCCGCCCAATCCACCACGAGATGGCCCTCAAGGATGGCACGCTCTGAACGGAGAAGATTTGTCAGGTGCGCCGAGAAATAGAAACGACTCTGCCGTGGTTGACCTTCTCCGCCGACGTCGAAACGGTTGTGGCGGAATTCTGTTTGCACCAACTCCCAGCCGGCATGGGCGAAATCCTCAACCAACAGGTGCCACTCGCTTGCGGAGAGATGGCGCCGGGACTCCGTCGGCATTCGCACTTCGATCCCGTGGGGCAGGTGTTGGGGCTGGCTCCAGTCGCCTAATGCGATTTCACCGACGGGAAAATTGGCGACGAGTTGAAGTTTGTTCGTTGCCGCGTTGAGCGCGTCCCAGAACGATTCAAAGGTCCGGCCACATTCCTGGGCGAGGGTCTCCTTGGCCCAGTCCGATTCAGCGACCCTTTGCTCTCTCTCGGCGAGTCCGGAGAGTTCGGCGGTGGGTTTCGTGGTGGGTTTCGGATTGGTTCCTGTGGTCGTCTGGCCCGAGATCGCGTCGGCACGAAGTTCGTGTCTGAGGTAAAGCAGTAGCCCGAGACTCACTGGCAATAGGATCACCAGGCCTACCCAGAAGAGTTTCTTGGAAAAAGTGCTCACTCAAGATCAGCCCATGAAAAGACAACGCGCGTGTGGTTGTTCCGGGGAGATGGACTGAGACTATATGTAGTCGATCTAATCATTTTCTGATTATGATGAATAAACCCAGCTTTGCCATACATTCTCCGGCTCTTCCCAAGATTTTTCCCGTGGCGCTCTGGGATGTTTCACCGGAGGATTTCCCTCACGAAGGCACGGCGTTGGAGAATTGGAAATTTCTGCTGAAATTCGCGGTGCTCGCGCCTACGAGCCACAACACCCAACCGTGGCTTTTTCATATTCGGGGCAACGAGCTCGAACTCTATGCGGACCGGACGCGCTCCTGTCATGTGGTGGACCCAGACGATCGCGAGCTGGTCATGAGTTGCGGTTGTGCCCTTTATCAGCTGCGGTCGGCGATGGCGCACTTCGCCTACGCGGGCGAAGTCACGATCCTGCCCGATTCGAGTGACCCGGACCTGTTGGCCAGCGTCCATCTGGGAACCTACGAAGAGAGGTCCACGGAAGAAAGCATCCTCTTCTATGCCATTACCAAGCGCTATGACGCGTCTTTTCAAATGTGTAAGTCCAAGACATTGGGGTTTTTGGCGAAGAGGAGCGCATAAAGACGCTCGCGGCCGCCCCTTGCGGAAAGGAAGTGCTGACGAAAGCTTCGGGTATTGCACTTGGTCTTCGGTTTGACCTTGCGAACCTCATCCACGGCGGCGTTGGCCAGACTGACGATCACCCGGCGGATCATCCCCAACAC
>SIBF01000217.1 GCA_009695275.1 Pedosphaera sp.
GGATAGGCTACAGATGATGGCGAGCGCCGCAGATGCAGATGCGAGGCGCGAACGCGGGAAGATGCCCGCAGCGGCCTCTGACCAAGACAGCAACGAAGCAGATGCGCCTGCGCCGCCGCCAAGATTTGTAGTCCATCCCGCTGTCCGGGCAGTAAATACCAAACCCAAGCAAGTCCCCGTTGATGTCGTTCCGATGCCCTTCGACCCAAGTTACACCGTCCTTTGAACGCCAGAGCGGCCTGGAATATCGATTGCCTTCAGATGGAGTGCGTTGTTCGGCAGCGAGGACGAAAATATTCCCGTCTGTTGCCACGTCGTGTAGCGCCAAAGCAAGATCAGGTGAGTTGCAATCGTTAGTCATCCACGCTTCGCCATCATGCGAGAAAGCGAAATTTCCACACCCCTCGCCACCATCCCGACCTTCGCCCAATGCCAGGAACATGCCAGAGCTGTAGCGGATCCTGCTCCACGCGCAGCCTGCTTGAGGTTGTGCCACCCACTGCGCGCCGTCGGTAGAAGTTGAGATGCCCCCTCCGAGAGGTGCTACGAATAACCCGCTGCCGAAGGTCATGCTCGAATTGTCACCGAGCGGGTTGCCTGCTGCTACAGTGGCCAAAGAAATTCCGGCGTCCCAATCAAGGCCCGTTTCCGATCTCAACACCAGGCCATTTTGCATCGCCACTACCTCACTTCCGCCAACGGCTCCCATCAAAGTGGTGTCGTGCATCTGCACCCGGTTGGTCCAGTTTACACCGTCGGCCTTTCGGTGATCGTCTTCATGGATCGCAACGTGACGATCCTCCAGAGAAAACCAAGGGTCAAAATCCCTCCGATCCCTTTCAATCTTAAGGCCCGTCAGGATTCCGGGAACTCAAATAGACCAGCGGCACGCGCCCAGATAGATTGTGCCCGTCATGAAGTTCGCCAAGATTCAGTTCGAGTCCAAAGCTGTTTGCGCACGGGCGCTGCACGGTCTGATGCAGCGCGGACGCGTGACCGTGTTGCGCGACCATGTTTTCATCGTGCCGGCACCCGCTCTCGAATGGCTGGCTGCCGGGCAATTGCCCTTTACTCTTCTTGAAACGGTGAATCAGGATAATGTCCTTCAGACGCTACGAAATCATCTTGCCCACCCGGTATAACCACGGCGCGCCGGTGGAACAGACAAAGTACTGGGCGACGGCGGAAGAGATGGCCGCCCAATTCGGTGCCGTCACTTGGCAGCCGGAGATTCTGCGGGCCATTTGGGTCCACCAAGGCACCCGGTAAGAGGAGGAAAACGTCCGATTCTTCGTTGACGTGGAGGACACGCCGGGAAACGCCGCGTTTTTCGTGCGTCTGAAACAGACGCTCAAGGAGCGCTTCGACCAGCTCGACATCTGGATTGCCTCCTACGAAATACGGATTACGTGAACCCGATCTTCCCTCGACTCGCAGACGGCTGAAAAACCTTTTGATCCGCAACTCGAATGGCGTGCTACGTCGCGCCCTGACCCTCGACTCTCGGCTTGAGGGTCGTGATGGAAGAGCGGCGAACGCCGCGCTGAAGCTCTGCTCTTCTTCACGACGCCGGATGACTTGAAACGCTGGCTCGCGGATAAATCGCGTTGAGCACCTTGCGACTCGTGTCAACCGACGAGTCCGTGGCCGGGAAAGTGGCCAGCGCCGCATCAGTTGACGAAACCAAGACCTGTTCAGATTCGTTCATGGGATCTACTTTCTCCCCATCGTCCGTTCCTGGAGCCAGCGGACATCCCGGTTGTTTGGGCTGTGGATTTCATCGATGGGCCGGGAGGTCTTGCTCAACGGCGGTTTGGTGCGAGGGTCACGCCAGAAGTGGATTTCGGCGTGGCCATCCGCAAAGTTCAGGCTGCCAGCACCGTTGTGATACGAGGCGGGAAGATTCGAGAGCCCGAATTCCGATGGATGGAACGGGTCGAAACCGTCCATCCCCACCCAGAACAGGCCGTTATTGATGGTGTCTTCGCGCTCATCGATCAGCACCCACGTCTGCGAGGGTGCGGGGTTGATGAGGTCCGTGGTGCGCAGGACCAATTGCCAGCGGTGGGTGTCCAAGCCAAACCATTCGCCGCGATTCCCGATAAAATAGTTCATCGACACGCTCCGCACCCGTGGAAAAACATTGCCGCCGTGCTTCGAGGTCGAACGGTCGCCGGGACATCTCCAGACGCCGAGCGACTCGTGGTATTTCCAGAGATGGCTGGTCTGGAGGAAGACGGTGTTCGTGTTGTCCGTTGAGGAGCCAAGTTGCAGAAAGCCGCGCACCCAGGTACGAGCCTGGTCATAAGAGTAGCCATTGTCGTTGGGCGGCACGCGGTCGTTGTTGTCCTCGCAATACTGCGCCCACGACAGACCGAGTTGCTTGAGGTTGCTCAGGCATCGGATGCCCTGCGCTTTCTGCTTCGCCTTGCCCAGCACAGGCAGGAGCAGGCTCGCCAGAATGGCAATGACGGCGATGACGACCAGCAGCTCGATGAGGGTGAAGCCGAGTTTCTGAAGCTGGGCGGTGATTGGGAATCTCGATGTTTTCATAGGCGATGTCAGTACGAGTACGATTTGGATTCTTGGTGTCACTTTGAGTCTGCGCTCTGGCGGGCAGACGACGGCGTTGCGCGCCAGACACGGAGGGAGTCGGCGCTCGCGGAGATGAGGACATTGCTCTCCGGATTGAAAGCCAGCGCGACCACCGACTCCTTGTGGCCCTTGAGTTTGAGCACTTCCCGGCGTGTTTCGAAATCCCACATCCGAATCGAGCCGTCGCCCGTTCCCGCGGCGAGCCGTTTGCCGTCAGGAGAGATGGCCAGTGACATGAATGGTTCGAAATACCCCTTCAGGCCAGGTTCGAGTTCGCGGCCATCCGTTGTATTCCAAAATCGAATGCTCCCGTCGTTACTGCATGTGGCGAGACGGTTCTCGTTGTCCGTAAGGACAAGACCGACCACCGCCATACGATGGCCGCGCATTACCGCGACCCGGCGCGGTCCGGGTCCGGATAAATCCCAGCGCTCCGCGAGCGCAGGCGAATAATACCCCAAGGCGAGATGGGCATTGTCGCGACTGAAGGACATGGTCATCGCCGCCCGGGATTCGTGTCGGAAGACGGCCGATTGCGTCCGGTTGGTAACATCAAATACACGGAGCAAGTGATCCTCCCATGTCTCCAGGGCCAACCGTGTGCCGTCGGGGGAGAACTGCAGCATGTAAATGGAGTTCGAAGGGCAGTCGAACGATGCGATCGCCTGCTGCGTCGCGCGATCCCAGAGTTTCACCACTCTTTCCCCTGCACCGATTGCGAGCTTGTCGCCCCCCGGCGCAATCGCCACGGTATAAGTATCGGACACCGGGCTGAGGTAGCGAGGAGACTCGCGCAGTGTGGTCGTGTCCCAGAAGCTGAAGGAGTTGTTGGTGAAAACAGTCGTCAGCCAGCGGCCATCGGGCGTGATGACGAGCCGTCTAAGAAGGCCATTTCCCTTGTCCAAATCCGTCGGCAATTCCACCGCTGTCAACGGAGCCGGCGCCATGTTTACATCCCAAAGCTTGATTGATTCATCCATGCCCCCCGAGGCGAGCGTCCGGCCGTCAGGCGAAAACGCCAATGACCACACGGTGTGTCGATGGCCTTTGAGCGTGACCTTCTCCTGCCAGGTGGTGGTGTCCCACAATTTGATGCACTGGTCATATCCTCCCGATGCCAAAGTCCGGCCATCAGGGGAAATCGCCGCTGCGACCACGCCTCTCGCGTGATTGGTCAATGTGCGCGCCAAACTCCAGGTGGGAACGTCCCAGACCTTGAGGTTGTCGCCGACAGAGACGAGGTGGCGTCCGTCAGGCAGGAACAGCAGCGTGGCGATCGTCCAGAAGTGGGCCTGGATGTTGGTGATCTCCTGACGCGTCGTGGTATCCCAGACGCCGACCCTGCCTTTCCCTCGATCCAAAGCGAGCCACCGTCCATCGGGAGAGAATGCCAGCCCTGCTGGAGACGCTGAGGTGATGAAGTCCGTCTCAATTGCCGCGACTTTCTTGCGGGAACGCCACTCCCAAACGTTCACTCCCCACTGGCCTGTCGCCAGCAAATTGCCGTCCGGTGAGAAGGCCATGCCAAACGTTTTACTGTCATTCGTCAACGAAGGCAGGGGGCGAAAAGAGGGAGTTCCCAAAAGCGGATGACCGCCTCGTAGTCCGTCGCCGAGGCCAGGATTTTCCCATCCGGGGAGAAGACGGCCGAGTACAGAGCATCGGGATGCACGAAGTTGGTGGCCTCTTGACGAGTGACCGTGTCCCAGAGCCGCAACGTGCCATCCCAACTCGCCGACGCCAGCCAGCGTCCATCGGGCGAGTAGCGCACGCTGGCCACGATGTTGGAGTGCCCGGTCAACGTGCAAAGCTCGTCGCTCTGGCATTGGTTCCAAAGATAGTGCCACTCGAAACCGCGCAAATCGACGGAACGCGAAACGTTGAGGGTTGGTTGTTGGGATTTCTTCGGCCGATGACTTTCGAGCAAGTCAAGGGCGTGGCCCAGGTTGTTTTCCGCGAGGGCCTGCTGGGCCAGCATCATGTCGGCGGCGTATTTTTCCCGGAAGGCCCGCAAAGCTTCGGCTTGCGCGTTATCCCTTTCCAGGCGGATGTGCAGCGCGGTAATCGGGGAACCGATCACGACGGTGAGTAAGAGCAGGAGTGAGAGGGTGAGTGAGGCAGCCAAGGCGGGCTTGCGCCGACACCAGCGCCACGCGCGTTCGGCGCGAGTGATAGGGCAGGCGTGGATCGGTTCGTCACGGATGAAGCGGTCGAGTTCTTGCGCGAGTTCCTGCGCGCTGGAGTAGCGGGCGGCCGGCTCTTTCTCCAGGCACTTGAGACAGATCGTTTCCAGGTCCGCTGGAATTCCCGGTGCCAGCAGTCGGGGTGAAACGGGTTCTTTGTTCAGCACCTGTTCCAGCGTGTCCGCGATGTTCTGGCCGAGGAACGGCGCGCGGCCAGTGAGCGCGAAGTAAAGCACCGCGCCGAGCGAATAGACATCGCTTGCCGGACCGAGCTGGCCGCGCCGGGCCGAGGCCTGTTCCGGCGGCATGTAACTCGGCGAGCCGAGCACCTGGCCGGTGACGGTCAATGAATCGGAAAGTTGAGATCCGGTGCCGGGCGTCTCGGGACTGAGCCGCTTGGCCAGGCCGAAATCAGTGACGCGCGGCTGATCGGTGGCAGAATCGATCAGGATATTCGACGGTTTGATATCGCGATGGAGGATGCGTCGTTGATGCGCGAAGTGAATGGCCGCGGCGATGATCTGGACGTAGCGGGCGGCTTGGCGGGCGGGCAGCGGACGGTCGCGTACAAGCCGAGAGAGATCAGGGCCTTCCACAAGGTCCATCGCGAAGTAATGCTGCCCCTGGTGAACACCGACTTCGTGGATGGCGACGATGTTCGGGTGCTGGAGACTCGCGGCGGCGGCCGCTTCGATCCGGAACCTGTGGATGAACTCGTCGCTCGAGTACTGCCCGAAGAGAAGCATCTTCACCGCGACGTGCCGGTCGAGGCTGGTCTGCCGCGCGCGATACACAATGCCCATGCCGCCGCGCGCAATTTCATCGAGCAATACGTAATCGCCAAAGTTGCGCGGCGCGAATGCCGCCGGGAGCGTATCGGGCTGGGCAGAGGCGGCCACCGTGGGTTCATCGAGAGCGCCGGTGAGAAGGCAGCGAGGGCAGATGCCCGATGGAGCCAGTCCGCCCAGCGGCTGGCCGCATTGCCGGCAGGTTTTAGGTGCGGCGGAATCGGTTGGTTGGCCGGGAGTTGTCATGGATGGATAAGCGAAACCGTTCGAGTGAGGGTCCAGGGGAGTGGCGTTGCATCCAGGTAGGGCGGGCTGTCCTCAGCGCGCCGCGAACGTCCAATTGACAGCCACACCTCCAACCACGCCACGGCGCGGTGAGGACACCACGCCCTACCATTGCCTAATTCAAGGGTAGTCGGGGCCGGAGGAGTATCAGTAAACATGGCGGTGTCTTTCAATCAGAACACGGAATCCGGAACCTGGATTCCTTTTCAGTCCCTCGGGTGCGATCTCCGGATCAGTCAGGTTTGGCGGCAGCGTCATCACTCTACCTGAGTTCTACAGCGTCCGAGGGCAAATGTTACATCGGCGCTCGCGAAACGATTTCGATCAGGTGCCGCAGCTCGTCGTTCACCTCTTCAGGCGTGGCGACCGTCTGCGCAATTTCCTCGCGGAGCAATTCGCGAAACCTTCCACGCAGCCGGTGTACCGCCACCCGCACCGCACCTTCGCTCAAGCCAAGCGCCGTCGCCGTCTCCGCATGGGGCGTCCCGGATTTGTCACCCCAGATGAACGGTTGCAGCGCCTCGAAGAGCCGCGCCCTGCCGGCGGACTGCCCGGCTGCGAGCCGGGTAAAAGCGCGATCCATCACGGCGGCGGCCCAGCGTTGCTCAAAGAGCATCTCTGGCGTGCGGTGATCGGCAGGCTCGGCGGCATAGAGATTCTCCGGATCATCGCTGAGCAGAGGAACGAACTCGAACTGTCCGCCGCGCTTTTGACGCGCGGATTTGGCCCATTCGTTGAGCAGGAAATTCTGTAACGAGCCGAGAAGGAACGTGCGAAATCGGCCGCGCTGAGGATCGGCCAGCGAAACCCGGTTGCCTTCGATGAGGCGCACAAAGAATTGCTGTGTTAGATCCCTGGCATCTTCGGCATCGTGACCCTTGCGTCGGACAAACGCGTAAAGCGGATACCAGTAGGCACGGCAAAGTTCTTCAAGGGCGACCATGCCCCGTGGCGAGCCGTCATCACCGGCCGCAAGCACCACGCTCCAGTGGGTGGTCCTGAACCCGGCACCCGCCGACTGTGCGGCACTGGAATCGCGGGAGTCTTGAGGCATGGCCGTATCCTGCCCAAACAAGATCAATCCGACAAGAGGCGGAAGCGCGCACAGTTCATGTGGCGGGGCAAGTCACTCCGCGCGCTGCGTTGGATCACATGTGTGTCCTTTCACGCTCGCGACGCGCGGAAGACTGCACACCTTTGAGCCTCTTTCAAAACATCTTTCCGGGAGGGTGAGAGTCCTCTCGAACCCACGAATATCCTGAGAAAGTTGGGATTCGACAGGAGCCTCACCCTCCCAACGACGGGTTTGAAAGAAGCTTTTTGAACAAGAATTTGAACACGCTGGTCATGCATGCACCGAAGTTTCGCTGTGATCATTGCGTGAGGACAGCTTCCTGGACAGTTCGTGATGGAGGCCTGAAGTCAGTGGTACTCCTGAACCGTCCTCACGCCGTAGCCGCTCTTCTTGAGAGCGGCGATGCCGAGGACGGCGGCCTTGGCGCCGCTGAGTGTGGTCATGATGGGCGTTCCCGTCATGACAGCGGTCGTCCGAATCTTGACTTCATCCGCGCGAGGAGTGGCACCGCTGGGCGTATTGATGACAAGCTGGATTTCCCTGTTTTTCAGCAGGTCGATCGCGTTTGGGCGGGCGCCTTCATTCAGCTTGAAGATGCGCTGGACTTTTATTCCGTGCGATTCGAGCACCGTGGCGGTTCCTCCGGTGGAGACAATCTCGAAACCAAGATCGACAAATTGCCGAGCCACAGCGGCTACTTGCTGCTTGTGCAGATCCCCCACACTGATGAACACCTTGCCCTGAAGCGGCAGCGGGGAGTTCGCCGCCATCTGTGCCTTGGCGTAGGCGACTCCCAGATCCGCGTCCAAGCCCATCACTTCACCAGTGGAGCGCATCTCGGGTGAGAGAATGATGTCCTGTCCCTGGAACTTGTTGAACGGGAAGACGGATTCCTTGACCGCCCAGTACTTGGGCCAGATTTCCTGAGTGAACCCAAGTTCCTTGAGTGTTCGCCCGGACATAACTTTTGCAGCCAGCTTCGCGAGCGGCACGCCGATGGCCTTGCTTACGAACGGCACGGTGCGAGAAGCGCGCGGGTTCACCTCGAGCACATAAACGATCTCGTCCTTGATCGCATACTGGACATTCATCAAACCGATCACCTTGAGTTCGCAGGCCATGGCGTGCGTGTGTTCGCGAATGGTGCTGATCACTTTCTCGCTCAATGTGTGGGGCGGCAGCACCATCGCGGCATCGCCGGAATGCACACCGGCAAACTCGATGTGTTCCAACACGCCGCCGATGACGATGGTCCCTTTCGTCGGGTCGTCAAACTGTCCCACATCCGTGATGCAATCCACGTCCACTTCCGTCGCGTCCTCAAGGAATTTGTCCACAAGGACAGGCCTCTCCGGTGAGGCTTCGACAGCGAATCGCATGTAGTGTTGCAGTTCGGCATCGGAATAAACGATCTGCATTGCGCGTCCGCCGAGCACGAACGAGGGGCGGACCAGGACCGGGTAACTCAGCCTATGGGCAGCCGTCAGCGCCTCTGCTTCGTTCGTGGCGAGACCGTTCGGCGGCTGGGGGATCTTCAATCGATCCAGCATCGCGGCGAAAAGCTTTCGATCCTCGGCGACTTCGATGCTCTGCGGACTGGTGCCAATGATATTGACGCCGTTCTTTTGGAGGCTCAGCGCAAGATTCAGCGGCGTTTGTCCACCGAACTGCGCGATTGCTCCCCAGCAACCTTCGCGATGATAAATGTGGAGAACATCCTCCAGCGTGAGCGGCTCGAAGTAGAGTTTGTCGCTGGTGTCGTAGTCGGTGGAGACGGTTTCAGGGTTCGAGTTCACCATGATCGTCTCGAAGCCATCTTCCTTGAGCGCGAACGCGGCGTGAACGCAGCAGTAATCGAATTCGATGCCCTGGCCGATCCGGTTCGGGCCACCGCCAAGAATCATCACCTTCCGTTTGTCAGAGCGCTTGGTTTCGTCGTCTCCCCGATCATACGTGGAATAAAAGTAAGGTGTATAAGCCTCAAACTCCGCAGCACACGTATCGACGAGCCGGTAGCTCGGCACCAATCCAAGCTGATATCGCTCCGCGCGGACCTGATCCTCCGTTGTGTCGGTCAAATGGGCAATCTGGCGGTCGGAAAATCCGAGGGATTTGGCTTTGGTTAACAACTCAGCGTTCATGATGGCAGCATTTCAGGCGACAAATTCGGCAAAGTAAGCCGCGAACATTTTCGCTTGTCGAGAGTTGAAATCAGGCGTTTAACCCGGCGCGCCGAAAATTGCCCCATCCGATGGATGTCTCGCCTGGCACTTGGGGAAATCTAACGCCCGAACGCGAAGAGCTTGGTTTGCGTCCTCAGGTAAAGTTTATCCCCAACCAAAGCCGGGGTCGCAGCGATGCGTTCGGCAAAATCGGCCTGGTGCAGGATCTCGGGCTTCTCTCCTCCAGCGCGAAGCACAGTCACCTTGCCGTCGAGCGAGGCGAGGTAGATCCGGCCATCGGCCGCGACCGGGGATGCGTAATAGCTGCCAAGTGCTCCAAGGCGCTCCTGTGAGTAGTAGGGCTTGCCAGTCTTCGCATCGAAGCATGAAGCCATGCCACCATCCTTTACGAGATACACCCGGCCTTGATAATATAGCGGCGAAGGAACGTAAGGCAGGCCGCGATCGAACTTCCAGGCCACATGAGTTGCCGTCACATCGCCGTGACCGCCGGATTTGATTCCCAACATCACATTTTCACCTCGCTTCATGAGTCCGCCGATGGTGCTCCAATCCTTCTCCGTCAACCAGCCGTCGCCATCAACGTCCTGCGCCTTGAACCAAACCGGGCCGTCGGAAAATTCCGCCAGCGAGATTTTACCGTCACCGTTCTTGTCCATCTTCTCAACGGTGCTCGCCCAGGTCGGCCACGGAGAATCACTTTTCCCGGGCGACCAACCGGCGAAGAAAATCATGCCGTCGCCGATTACTGGTGTTGTGCAGGTGTAGGAAGGCAGACCGCGCACCAGCCATCGTTCCGCTCCGGAAGCAGGATCGTAAGCGCGCATCGTGAGCGAGCCTGCCATCAGGATTTCCGTAACTCCATTAAAGGTTGAAACCACGGGAGTGCAGTAGCTGGTTGGCGCATCCGCTCGTGGCGTTTCCCAGAGCTTCTTTCCCGTCTTCAAATCGAACGCAAGAATCGACGCGGCGTGGGCGAGATCCCGGTTGAGAATGACCTTGTCGCCAAGAATGAGCGGTGAAGTCCCTGAACCGAAGTTGCCCGCGGTGTCGGCCACTGGCAACGGCTGGCGCCACTGCTCCTTGCCATTCGTGTTGTAGCAAACCAGCCCCACGGAACCAAAGTAGGCGACGACATGCTCGCCGTCCGTCGCTGGAGTTGATGCTGCCGGGCTGCCCTCCGTGCCGTGAAATTCTTCCAGCTTCTCCGCTTGAACCACGCGCATCCACATCTGATGTCCGTCTGTCCGGGAGTAGGAACGCAATTGCAGACGGCCCGAGTCGAACGTCGTCAGGTAAATCCTGTCATCCCACACGCATGGTGATGATGGCGAGGGCGGAACATCGATCGTCCACAAAGTGTTCTCGCCTGGACCAATCTTTACGGGGGGCTTCGCCGAGTCGGAGACGCCGGAGGCATTAGGCCCGCGGAACATCGGCCACGAAGGAGCAGCGGCGCGAGTTCCGTCAACGAAGGCCGTGGTCAGCAGGAAGAAAAGAACGCTAAATTTCATGGTCGGGATGGGGTAATTGTTTTCGGATGTCGCATCAACTTAGAAAACGCAGTTGTCGGAACTCTTTTTTAGAAATGTCCCCTTTGGCTGGAAGCATCGCTATCACAAGCCAGGAGTTCGGTCGCTACCTTCTGCTTCCAAGCCGGCACAACCCGATGAGTTGCGGGAACGTCCAGCCCCTCAGGTAAACGCAGCAATTCTCATTATGGCTGAATCATTGGAAAAATGAGGGGTTTTCGAGCGTTGCATGGTCATCAGGGGGTGAAGCAATACGGCGCTAAAACCTCGGGCATCCATGAATTCTGAATGTTTCGGACGACTGCCTGCCGGATTTCCG
>SIBF01000008.1 GCA_009695275.1 Pedosphaera sp.
AATCTCCTGCGCCTCCCGCTTCAAGGTCACTCGCCCCACTTCCCACGGCCCACTCAATCCCAAAAGCTGCTGATAAAGTTGCATGTCTTGCATCCGCTTAACCTGATTTCACTCAATGAAAATCCCAACGCTAAAGTTTGAAGAACCAGTTAAGGTGGGACCTCAGATCACTGATTTGAACGGGCGTGCTATGGACCAAAGCGGTTACACACCTAACGGGAAGTCATTCGACCATTATGTCGGAGCGGTGGAGTTCGCCCCCGATATCGGCTCGGTGGGAACAGGTCCAGTCTATTTCAGCGAAGACTTTGAGAACTGGAATCCAGTTCCAGTCTATTGGAGTCTGACCCGGTCCAGTGACTCCAGCAATATCCTGACGCACGCGGTGAGTGTTCTGCGCGCTGTCACCGATGGTGCCTCTCACGCAGGAAAACAGCATTTGTTCTTCCGAACACAAGGAAATCATGAAATTTACTCGGCTACTCTTGCCCTCAATTTGGCACCGATGACCGGGAAGACAAACGTTTGGCTTGAGTTCTGGGCTACAGATACCCCAAGTGTCGAAGGTCCCGGCGGGCGTATGTTTTTTGTTGAACTCAGTGGAGACGGACAAACTTGGTACAACATGCGGTCGATTGACAAAGGCTCGATTGCGAACGTCGGCCCGTACGATTTTTATTCCGTGGACCTGAGTCGAAACGCGGCTACCGCGGGAATCAATCTCGATTCAGATGTGTATGTCCGCTTTCGTTTCTACAATGGTTTTGATCCTGACGAAGAGCTTTCCTTGGACGATGTGCGGATCGTATCACGCAACTTGTCGGATCAACAGGTGCCGATGAGAATTGAAAAAACGTCAGAGCAAGTATTTGTGTTCAGCTTTCTGACGGTAACGGGTTTCAGCTACCAAGTTGAATTCCGCGACAGCCTCACGTCGGGGCCCAATTGGCAATCATTAGCTGGCGCACCCCACAACTCGAGCAGTGTCGTTGTCACGAATTCTTTGGCAGCACGCTTTTATCGTTTGAAGATTTCCAAGCCGTAGGTCCAATGTCGAATTCAGCAGTTCGCCTGGATGCGGAAAGAAAGGGGTCTAGCTAATGGCACATGAAGCGGCGCGGGCCCCTCTCCCGGTGATGGCCCGCAAGTTGAGAGTCGAGTATCCCGGCGCGGTTTATCATCCGCTTTCGCTGTGAAGCACCAGCGCGACAAGCGTGATGAATCGCGGCAACCGCCCTGCCTGCTTGCCTCTCCCGCGCGGGGCGTTTAAGATGGTGCGGTGAGCAAAACATTGACCATCAAAGAAGCGCAAGGGCAGTTGTCGCAACTGCTGGAACTGGCCCAGGCCGGTCACGAGGTCATCATCCAGGATCCGCAAAAAGGCAGGGCGCGCCTCGTGCCTGTGGCCGAGCCTTTGTCAGGGCCGCGGGTGCTCGGCCTGCACGCGGGCTGTTGGACGATGGCGGATGATTTCGACGCGCCGCTGCCGGATTCATTCTGGCTGGGTACCGAGGCTTGATGAACCTGATGCTGGACACCCACGCGTTCATCTGGCTGGACGACGAACGACAAAAACTTTCTCCCGCCGCCGCCCTGGCCTGCTCCGACAGCGCGAACGCGATGTGGTTGAGCGCGGTTTCGCTTTGGGAAATCCAGATCAAGATGCAACTCGGCAAATTGACTTTGCGCGGTTCCCTGGCGGACATTCTTCGCGAGCAGGCCAAGGTCAACGGGCTGCAAATCCTTTCCTTGCACCCCGCGCACGTGCTGGAATTGTCCGGCCTTCCGTTTCATCACCACGATCCATTCGACCGAATGTAGATTGCCCAGGCCAGGCATGAAGGTTGGGAAATCGTCAGCAAGGATTCCGAGTTCAAAGCGTATCCGGTGCGGGTAATTTGGTGAACGGTACGCAAAATTGCATTCCTGCGGGTGATCGAAAAGTAAAGAGGCCGGTGCTTAAAGGATTTTTGAGATTGGGGTTTCAACGGCGAATGGTGCATCGGCGGGTGATTTTCTCACGGGTTGAGCAGGTTGACGCGAACGTCTTCAGAAATCTGATTGGGATTCGCTGGCTGGCCCTGGGAATTCCTTGGCAATCTGGTGCGGAACGATAGGTTTCAGAAATGGGAAAGGTAGTCGTCAGAATCAAGGCAGCCAATTGGTCAGACATCGAGTTGCTGGCGCTCGGTCAAACGACCCGGCCGCCCCGTTTCGTCGAGGCTGAGGCATTGGTGGATACGGGTGCGACGGGCCTGTATCTCAAATCGTCGGTCATCGGCCAGCTCGGCTTGCGTCAGATCGGAGAGCGGACGGCGTTGACCATGTCGAACCGCCGGGAGACGCGCCGCCTCTTCGCGCCGGTGGAACTGGAGATTCAGGGCCGCAACACGCAATATCAGGTGACGGAACTCCCGGATGATTTGCCGAACATCGTCGGGCAAATCCCGCTGGAGAGCATGGATTGGGTGATCGACATGACCGGGCGAAAGCTCATCGGGAACCCCGAACACGGCGGAGAATTGTTGCACGAAGAATTTTAGTAACACCCATGAACGGGAATCGTGGTGTGATACTCAATCGACGGACGGAAAAGTTTATCCTTTGAAGGGGTTCTTGATATTGATACAGGAAGCGGCGCAGGCCACTCGCCCGGCATGGCCCGCAAGTTGGGAGTCGAGTATCCCGGCGCGATCTACCATCCGCTTGTGCTGTGAAGCTCCCGCGCGCTAAACGTCATGAACTGCGAAAGCTTTCGCCGGTGGGCCGGAGTCACCAGTATTTCGGACGTCAGTTGAACTGGTGCCCTCCTTTTGGGTGCGCCGTCGAGTCACAGGCCGCCGTGCGGGCGAACCACTGAAATTCTCTGGAAAAAATCGTCGCACCGCGTATTCTGACGGCATGAAGACCGTCCTCGATTTCCTGCGGCACTGGGCGGAAGGCCAACCTTTCCGGCCCTTCACTCTCCGGCTGGAAGATGGCCGGGGCATCCTGGTCACGCGCCCCTCGCACATTGCCTGTTCAGACGACGGTGAAACGATCGCGGTCTTCCTGCCCGACGACACGTTGGAGATTATTGCCCAGAAAAGCGTCACCTCGCTGCAAGAGCCCCGGGTTTGACGATAAGCTGGTCAGCGCGTTGCCGGCGACATCCATATTCTCCGGCGCAAGCCGCCCAGACGGCTCACAAAGCGTAGTTCATGGACGGAGCGGACCTGAAAGGCGCCGGCGGTGGAGGTGTTCGACAACCCGTTCTCATGGGACGGCTCCAACCGCATCATCCAAGGTGGCCTGTGTTTAGGGGTCTTTCCAGTCGCTAACGGGGACGATGACTCTGAGCGCGAGAATGCCGACATCATCGTCGTTCACGATCACGGCCGGGCGCGTTTTCTGCATTTCCGCGCCGAGGGTCGGCGAGAGATTGAGGAGCCAGATTTCACCGCGCTGCATGGAAGTCCTCGCAATCCAGGGCGGTGAAGGCGGTCAGGTCGGGAACATAGCTGAGAGTCGACCGACACGCGGTCAAACAAGCCCGGCCGGTAGAGGGAAGGCATCGCGTAAAGCTTGAGTAGAACCAGCCCTTCAGGCGTCGCGGTCGAAACGTCCAGTTCCGCGAAACGGTGGGTGGTCCCAAAACCTTGCTGCACCTCGGGCAAAGGAATGGCGAATTTCTGAAAGAGAGTGTTCGCGTCCAGGTTCCTGAAGACCGTGCGGAGGAGGCGAAGGCGTTGATCGCCTCGAAGGATGGCGGCACGACCGAGGGCGCTTGAACAAAAATTGTCCAACTGTTGCACTGCAGGCAGCTCATGTTTCTTGCGGCTGTTTCTTGATTGGGCCTTCGCTCTCTGGCTGAATCTCGCCTGATGAATCGCAATGCTTCTTCCCTGCTTGCCCGGCTTCAGCGGCGGCTCGCTTCCGGTGAACTTCGTTTCGACCTTCCCACTCGCGAGGCTCATTCCGGTGACAAATGGTTCGCTGCCCATCTGCCTGACGCAGTCGCTCTGCCGCGAAGTGTCCAAGCCGTTTCGACGGTTTTGCGTTTCGCCTTCGAACACCGGCTGCCCGTAACGGCGCGCGGAGCGGGATACGGATATGTCGGAGGCTGTGTCCCTTCCCGGGGTGGTATTGCTCTGTCTTTGGCCAGGATGAATCGCATCAAGGAAATCAATGAGGGAGACTTCGTGGCGGTGGTTCAACCGGGGGTGATCACAGCGACTCTGCAAGACGCGGTCGAGAAGCTTGGGCTTTACTATCCGCCTGATCCGGCCAGCCGCGCGGATTGCAGTCTCGGCGGAAACATCGCCACCAACGCGGGCGGACCCCGGTGCCTCAAATACGGAGTGACCAGGGATTACGTCCTCGGCCTCGAAGTCGTCCTGGCGGACGGAACCGCAGTCCGTCTCGGAGGTCGAACTCACAAGAACAAGACCGGCTTTGATCTGCACCGGTTGTTTGTAGGATCCGAAGGAATGCTCGGTGTGGTGACGGAAGCGATCCTTAAGCTGATTCCCCTGCCGCCTTACCGGGCGTGTCTGGGAGTGGGCTTCGATTCAATGAGCGCCGCGACCCGCGCGATTCGCGAAATCTTTGCGTCGGGTTTTCTGCCCAGCGCTCTGGAGCTAGCGGATGAATTCACCATGGCGGCGGCCTACAATCGCACCGGCAGCCCAATGCTGGCCGGCTGCAGGGCGCACATGATCGTGGAGCTCGATGGACAGGAGCGCTCCGTGCGCGCTGAGATTGCACAATTGGAAAAAGTCATCCGCAGCGTGCAGCCCACTGCCGTTCGGCGCGGTCTTGGAAGCGAAGCGTGCGAGAAGTTCTGGCAGCTCCGTCGCGAATTTTCCCATGCCCTGCGCGACACCGGACTAACCAAGCTCAACGAGGACATCGTAGTTCCGCGAGGGCGCCTGGAGGAACTGTTCAAGTTTACGGCACGTTTGCAGCGCAAGCACCGCCTTCCATTGGCATGCTTTGGTCACGCGGGTGACGGCAACATCCATGTCAACGTAATGGTGGATCGCGAGAAGCCCGGTGAGGTTGCCCGGCAGGATCAAGTGCTTGATGAACTTTTCCGCGGTGTGATCGCGATGGATGGTGCCATCACTGGCGAGCACGGCATCGGTCTGGCCAAGAAGCCGTGGTGGCCACTGGCTGCCGCTGTCGAATGCCAGACGTTGCACCAGATGGTGAAAAAGGCACTCGATCCGCGGGGCATCTTGAATCCAGGAAAATTTCTCGGATAGCCGTCGCGAGGAGCGAAACAGCCTGTCGCCTAAAATGTTTCAAGAACCGCACATCGATCTTGTAGAAGAGCCTTACGTCCGTGATTCCGTATCGAAGCATGCCGATACGCTCGATGCCTGGGCCGATCAAGCGTAGGCAAGACGCCCTTTGGGTTCCGGGATTGAACGGCCAAGCAGCTTGGCGGTGGCGATCCAATCCTTGATGACAAAGTCCACGTTCTTCAATGCGGCTTGTTTCGTTGCGCCGTCGACCATGCAGCCAGGCAGTTCCGGCGCTTCGGCGATGAACACCTTGTCTTCCGCGCTCCAGTAGATGATGACTTCGTATTTGGTCATAGCTCCGTTTCCGCCAGCTTATACTTCAAAATCATTTTGCGCACCTGTCTTACCTGATACGGCTTTGCACTCGAACCTCGTGGCTGGACATTCAGAATTTCTTCTATGCCTTGCGCAAAGAAGATATGGTGACTCCCACGCACACGCATTTGAAAACCGAGCTTTTGCAGCAGCACACATAACGCATCGAACGGGATGTTCGCATCGGCGGTGCCGAGGAGAATTCTCTCCAGCAACTTGGCGTGTTTGCTCGTTTTGGGACGGCTTCTGGAAACACTGATCCCCTCCGTTTAGAACTGCTTCAAAAACCGCACATCGTTTTCGTAGAACAACCGGATGTCCGTGATGCCATAACGAAGCATGGCGATGCGTTCGATGCCGAAACCGAACGCCCAACCGGTCCAGACTTCAGGATCGTAGCCGACATTCTCGAAGACTTGCGGATGAACCATCCCGCAGCCGGCGATCTCCAGCCAGTCCTTGCCCAGCTTCTTTACGAGCGCGTTGGTGAAATCAATCTCCATGCTCGGCTCGGTGTAACTGAAATAATGCGGCCGGAAACGGAGTTTGACGTCACTCCCGAGCAAATCCTTGAACACCGCTTCGACCGTGCCCTTGAGATCGCCAACCGTAACACCTTTGTCCACGTAAAGGCCCTCGATCTGGTGGAAGGTCGGATTGTGGGTGGCGTCAGCATTGTCGCGGCGATACACGCGGCCAGGGACGATGATGCGGATCGGTGGCGGCTGCGACTTCATCACCCGGATTTGGACACTGGAAGTGTGAGTTCGGAGCAGCGGCAATTTGGAGTTTGAAGTTTCGGATTTGGAATTATTGGCAACGTAGAAAGTGTCCTGGAGGTCGCGGGCCGGGTGGTCAGCCGGAGTGTTAAGCCCGTCAAAGCAGTGATACTCGTCCTCGATCTCAGGCCCATCGGCGACGACAAAGCCGAGCTTGCGGAAAGCCTTCACAATGTCGTCGGTGACTTGTGTGAGCGGGTGCAACCGCCCGACAGCGCGCCGGCGTCCTGGCAGCGTCCAGTCTGTCGGCTCTTTCGGTTGTGCTGCTTTCAGCTCGAGCTCATCTCTGCGAGCTGACAGTGCAGCTTCGAGTTCGATCTTGGCGACGTTGATGAGTTTGCCGGCGGCAGGCCGTTCTTCCTTGGGCAGAGTGCCGAGCTGTCTCATCAGTCCGGTGAACTTGCCTTGAGGCCCGATCCATGCCCCCTTGGATTGTTCCAAGGAAGGAAGGTCAGCTGCAGCTTTGAGATCCTCGAGCGCGGACTGCTTGAGCGGTTCGATGTCGTTTAAGAAGGACATGATGTCCGAAATTGATAGCGCCACCGGCTGGCAGGAACATCAAAAAAAGAAAACGGGCGGCCCTTTCAAGACCGCCCGCAACAAATTCCACTGCCAGAAAGACTGGTCAGACCTTGGAAGCCGACTTGGTCTTGAGCGCAGCCTGGGCGATCTTGATCAGCTCGGCGAAAGCATTGGCGTCCTGGGCGGCGAGGTCGGCGATCGACTTGCGATCCAGCGCCACCTTGGCGGCCTTGAGCCCTTCAATGAACCGGCTGTAGGTGATGCCCGCGGCACGGGCGGCAGCGTTGATGCGAATCTGCCAGAGCGCCCGGTAGTTGCGCTTCTTGGTCTTGCGATCGCGGAAGGCGTACTGCCGGCCATGGTCGAGCGCATCGGCGGCGTAGCGGTAAAGTTTGCTTCGGCGCATCCGGAAGCCTTTGGCGGCTTTGATTGTCCGGATGCGGCGTTTGCGGGAGGCGGGTGCGTTTGTTACTCGCATAAAATCTTGTGACTGAAATCTTGGGTCCGGGGTTTCTGAAGATCAGTGGCTGAAAGGCATGCTTTGCAGGATGCGATACGTATCCGTTGGATCGACCGTGGTGGCCTTGCCAAGCGCGCGACGGCGCTTGGGGTTCTGCCTTGCAGGAGGTGACGCCGGCCCGCGTGGGAACGGAGAACCTTGCCTGTGCCCGTGATCTTGAATCTCTTGGCCACGGATTTCTTTGTCTTGATGCCTTTTGGACGGCGCATATATGTCTATGTCTTCGCTTTCTCTAAAAAAGAGCGCGCAATATATGGGTGTGGCGCGATGGGAGGCAAGTGGTAATTTGAGATAGTTTAATCACTCGGCGTCACAGCGAATTTGCACTCCGGCGGCTGGCCTTCAGCGGCTATAACCAGGAAGCTTGCCTGTCGATCGAATTTCTGTGAAAAAATGTCAGTCTTGATAGTGTCCAAACAGGGAAATTCATGGCGAACGACAAATCGAAGAAAGGGAACCGGCTCATTCTTGCTGTCAGTCTTGTACTGGTGGCCGGTGGCGTGGCGGGTGGCATTTACTGGCGGAAGCGCGAGAAGCCCGTCGTCATCCAGACTGAAAAAGTCGCCCGGCGCAATCTTACGGAGCTGGTGACAGCAAACGGGAAGATTCAGCCTGTCGTGCAGGTCATCATCCAGCCGGAGGTCAGCGGCGAGATCGTCGAGCTCCCCGTGAAGGAAGGCCAGGAGGTCCGCAAGGGAGATCTGCTGCTGCGCATCAAGCCGGACAACTACGTGGCGCAAAGGAATTCCGTGCAGGCCAGCTACCGCTCTTCGCTGGCAAACGTCAATCTGGCCAAGGCCAACCTGGAGAAAGCACGGCTGGAGTTCAACCGGATCAAGGAACTCTTCGAGAACAAACTGGTGTCGGAGTCGCAATTTCTCGAGGCGAAGACAACGCTCTCCGTCATGGAAGCCTCGCATGAAACCAGCATTCATCAGACGGAAATGACAAAGGCTTCCCTGGCCAGGGCGGAGGATGATCTTTCCAAGACCACGATTTTCTCTCCCACCGACGGAACGGTGACGAAGCTCCGCGTTCAGCAGGGCGAGCGTGTCGTTGGCACGGCCATGATGGCGGGCACGGAAATCATGACCGTCGCCAAACTGGATGAGATGGAGGCCCGAGTGGATCTCGGCGAAGTCGATATCGTGCTGATCAAATTGGGACAGAAAACGCGACTTGAAGTCGATTCGTTCCGGGATCGGAAATTTACCGGCATTGTCACCGAGATCGCCAATGCGGCGAAGACCAGCGGGGTGAACATGCAGCAGGAGGCGACGAAGTTTGAGGTGCGGATTCGCGTACAGGAGAAGGAGTATTTCAGGCCTGGAATGTCGGTCACCGCAGAGGTCGAAGCGCGCTACCGGACGAACGTGCTGACGGTTCCCATCCAGAGCGTGACAATGCGCTTGCCGAAGGAGATGGAGGACGAGAAGAAAGCCAGGGAGAAGGAGAAAGCGAAGAGTCGCGAGAAAGACGACGAACTGTCGGATGAAGCCGCGCAGAAGCGGAAGGATAAGGAGGCGAAGAAGTCAGAAGAGCTGGTTTTCGAAGTGAAGAAGGATCGGGTGAATCGTTTGAAGATCAAACGAGGCATCGCGGACAGCGAATTTGTGGAGATCACCGACGGAGTGACTGAAGGGCAGGAGATCGTCAGCGGCGGTTACAAGGCGATCAATCGCGAGTTGGAAGATGACAAATGGGTGATGATTGACAACAAGCCGAAGATGGCCGCAGCAGGCGCGGCACGCTGACCAATACTGGCTGTCTCAGGCGGACGACGATGCCAGACGCAACAACCCATGAGCCTCATCCGACTTCAAAACATCACACGCAGTTATGAAATGGGCGCCGAGACGGTTCACGCCTTGTGCGGCGTCACGCTCGACATCCAGCGCGGTGAGTACGTGGCTCTCATGGGCCCCTCCGGCTCGGGCAAATCCACCATGATGAATCTCCTCGGGTGCCTCGATACACCCAGCTCCGGGACGTTCGAGCTCAATGGCTCGCTGGTGAGCAAAATGGACGACAACCAACTCGCGGAGATCCGCAATCGCGAGATTGGTTTCGTCTTTCAGAGCTTTCATCTCCTGCCGCGCTCAACGGCATTGCACAATGTCGAGTTGCCGCTCGTGTACGCCGGCATTCCAACGGAAGAGCGACGGGAGCTGGCCAAGGCTTCCCTGCGTCATGTCGGACTCGGAGATCGCATGCTTCACAAGCCGAACGAGCTCTCCGGCGGCCAGCGGCAGCGCGTCGCCATCGCCCGCGCGCTGGTGAACAACCCCGCCATCATGCTGGCGGACGAACCGACCGGAAACCTCGACTCGCGCACCGGCGAAGAAATCATGCTGCTGTTCGATGAACTTCATCGCAAGGGGAACACCATCATCGTTGTAACTCACGAGGAGGACATTGCCCGCCATGCGCGCAGGATTATTCGCCTCCGTGACGGCCTGGTGGCAGCGGATGAGAAGAATGTCCGGTCAATGCCGCGTGCCATGGCCGTATCGTGATTTGGCGCAGAGGCCGATTTACACTGAGCTTTCATGCGTTTCCTGGATGAGCTTCGAGAAGGTCTGGTGATCGCCTGGGCGGCGATTCGCGCCAACAAGCTTCGAGCCGGGCTGACGATTCTCGGAGTCGTCATCGGAATCGTGACGGTTACGTTGATGGGCTCGGCGATTCAAGGCATTGGAACCTCATTCCAGAGGGCAGTCGGCCAGATGGGAGCGGACGTCCTCTACATCGTAAAGTTTCCACCTTTTGAGCCGCAAGAATGGTGGAAAGTGCGCAATCGTCGCGATATCACCCTCAATTACGCGAGGGCGATGGAACGTCAGGCCACCCAGATTCAGATGGTGGTGCCAGAGACGTTCACGGAGTCTTCGGTAAAACGAAACAACCGCAGCGCAAGCGGGGTCAGAATCGTGGGAACGACGGAGTCCAATTTTCTCATCCGCAACTTTTCCACCTCAAAAGGACGGTTCTTCTCCTCGTCCGAAGTCGATGGAGGCCGGCCAGTTTGTGTTCTGGGCGCGGACATCGCGGACAAGTTCTTCAAGTATGAGGCACCGCTTGGCCAGAAGATCTGGGTCGCCGGGATCGGGTATGAGGTGGTCGGAGTCATGGCCGCATCCGACAAATTCCTTGGCATGGGATCGGACAATCACGTGTTCATCCCGATCACTCAATTCACTGCACGGTTTGTAAACCAGCCGGATGTCACCATTCTCGTCAAAGTGCGCGATCTCGAAAAAATTGAGGACGCTTCCGAGGAGGTGCGGGGAATCATGCGCAAGCTTCGCGGCCTCGCGCCGGGCAAACCCGATGATTTCGGCATTATTCATCAGGATGTCTTCCTGAAGTTTTTCAGCCGGGTCGGCGGCTCACTGGCGATGGCAGCGCTCTTCATCACTGGCCTCTCACTGTTCGTGGGCGGAATCGGAATCATGAACATCATGTTTGTGTCGGTCGCAGAAAGAACGCGCGAGATTGGCATCCGCAAAGCCATCGGCGCCAAGCGGCGCACGATCCTGCTGCAGTTCCTCATCGAAGCCGCGGCGATCTGCCTCATCGGCGGACTGATCGGGCTGGCGATTGCTTCATCGATCACGCTTCTCATGCCGAAGTCTCTTGAGGCGCGGTTGTCACCGGGGATTGTCGCAATCGCCCTGGGGGTTTCGATTCTCACAGGAGTTGTCTCAGGGTTTCTACCAGCGTGGCGCGCCGCCCGGATGAATCCGGTGGATGCGCTGCGAAGCGAATGATTCATGAGTAATCAGTCAAACAGCTCTCGAACGAGAACATCGCCCCGAAGATTCCTCCTCGCCGAAGTGCGAGAGAGCTTCGTCATGGCACTTGATGCCATTCGCGCTCACAAGCTCCGGTCAGGACTGACGCTGCTCGGGATTCTCGTCGGTGTTTTCTCCATCATCGTGGTGATGACCGCGATCCGGGTGTTCCAGAGAAACATCGAATCTGAGATGGCCTCGCTGGGCACGGACACCTTCCAGATCCAACGCTGGCCCTCGTTCCGAGTGGCCGATGAAGGCGGGAGTTTCGAGAAGTACCTGCGCCGAAAGGATCTTACGCTGCATCACGCGCGGTTGCTGGAGGAACGATGCTCACAGGCGAAACATGTGGGAGTCCGGACGCGCGTGGCGGTGAGCGAGGCGAGTTCCCGCTTCGCGCGAACGAATCCAAACATCGAACTCTCCGGCGCGAATCCGGGAACGTTCGAAACGAAGAACTGGCCGATCGAGGAAGGACGGGCGTTGGTGGAAGGCGACATTGAAGGCACACGGCTGGTTTGCGTCCTCGGCAATGGCGTGGCCAAAAAGCTTTTTCCCTACGGGCACGCGCTGAACGATGTCGTGAAGTACATGGGCATCAATTACCAGGTGGTCGGAGTGATTGAATCGAAGGGATCCATGTTCGGCCAGGATCAGGACAACTTCATGGTCATTCCCATTACAACAGCGTTGGATCGATTCGGACGCGTGCGGTCACTTTCAATCCAGGTCCAGGCATGGAACCAGGAATCGTTCGCCGAAACCATGGAGCAGGCGCATGGAGCCATGCGGGCCATCCGCCGGCTCGCGCCCGGCGAAGAGGATGATTTCGAGATTTTCTCGAACGATTCGCTGATTGATCAGTTTCGTGGGTTCACCCTCGCGGTTCGCGCAGGAGCGGGCGTGATCAGTTCCATCGCCCTGCTCGCAGCGGGCATCGGAATCATGAACATCATGCTCGTCTCCGTGACCGAGCGCACGCGCGAGATCGGCATCCGCCGCGCCATTGGCGCCAAGAAACGCACGATCATGTCCCAGTTCATTCTTGAGGCAGTGGCGTTGTGCCAGGTCGGCGGGCTCGTTGGCGTGCTGCTTGGCGTCCTCGCGGGAAATGCGACGGCGCTCTACTTCAAGGTGCCCCCGAACGTCCCTCTGGACTGGGTGGCGCTGGGTTTGGGGGTATGTTCGCTCGTGGGAGTGATCTTCGGCACGTATCCGGCATACAAGGCGGCGAATCTCGATCCCATCGAGTCGCTGCGATACGAGTAAGAGTGTGTCCGAAGATGTGAATTCATCCGCATGGTTCGGGCGAGGGCAGGCCGCCCACGGTTCACCGACTCAACGCTCATCGAGTTCTCGAAATCGCAATCCATCTGCTTCTTCAGTTGCATCTGGTGTTGGAATCGCGCTTTGACGTGTATCAAACTCCGGCACTAATGTAACAACACTCATCGATCATGACCTCAGTCAAAGAAGCTCCACCAATCTCCGTCGATTATGCATGCAGTATGTTATCGGGCCCACCACACTCCGTGAATCGGGCCGGAATCAAACCGAAAACAGATAATGAATATGAGAATGAGAAAAGGAATCAGCCAGGTGGCCACGACAATTTGCGCGGTGTTAATGACCGGGGCGGCCTTCGCCGCCGAACCCTGAGCGAAACCGGGCGGCCCCAAGCCGGTCGATACGTCCGTCCGGGGTGAAGAAAACGCGGTGCTGACGCAAGCGCCGAATGTTCCACCTCCCATCAAGCGCACCTACGCGACCAAAGTCATTGTAAAGCTCGAAGTGAAAGAGGTCGTGAAGAAGCTCTCCGATGGTGTGGAGTATAATTTCTGGACCTTTGGCGGTGATGTGCCCGGAAGTTTCATCCGCATTCGCGAGGGCGATCAGGTGGAGTTCCATTTGAACAATCATCCGACAAGCAAGATGCCGCACAACATTGACCTGCACGCGGTCACAGGGCCAGGCGGCGGGGCGGCCTCGTCGTTCACCGCGCCGGGCCATTCGTCGCAGTTTTCCTTCAAGGCACTGAACCCCGGCCTCTATGTCTATCATTGCGCGACGGCGCCGGTCGGGATGCACGTGGCCAACGGCATGTACGGCTTGATTCTCGTCGAGCCCAAGGAAGGGCTGCCGCCAGTGAACAAAGAGTACTACATCATGCAGGGCGACTTTTATACGGCGGGCAAGTTTGGCGAGGAAGGCTTGCAGATGTTCGACCAGAACAAGGCGGTGGATGAGCGCCCAACTTACGTGGTCTTCAACGGCTCTGTCGGCTCGCTCGTCGGCGACAAGGCCATCACCGCGAATGTCGGCGAAACGGTGCGGCTCTTCATCGGCAACGGAGGACCGAACCTGGTCTCCTCGTTTCACGTCATTGGCGAAATTTTTGACAACGTCTATGTCGAAGGTGGAACCGTGGCGGCGCAGCACAACGTTCAGACCACCATGGTGCCGGCGGGCGGCTCGGTTATTGTCGATTTCAAGGTCGAGGTGCCGGGAACTTACATCCTCGTGGACCACTCGCTCTTCCGCGCCTTCAACAAGGGCGCGCTGGGGATGTTGAAGGTGAGCGGACCGGAGAATCTGATCGCCTACTCGGGCAAGGAGGTTGACGCCGTTTATCTGGGCCGTCAGGCCGAGGCGGGCTCGGAAGCCGAGAAACAGGTCGCGGCGCTGCAGGCGCAAATGCGGGAAGCCATCAAGTCCGATCCGAAGATTTCCGGGCTGACCAAGGAAATCCAGATCGCCAAAGGCAAAGGCGTGTTCATGCAAACGTGCTTTGTGTGTCATCAAGTGAATGGCGAAGGCATCCCCGGACAAATCCCGCCGCTGGCGAATTCAGACTACCTGATGGCGGACAAGGAACGTTCCATCCGGGGCGTTCTCTCGGGCCAGTCGGGCGAGATGATGGTGAATGGAAAGAAATACAACGGCGTGATGATCCCCTTGAATTACCTGCCCGACGAGGATGTGGCCAACGTGCTGACCTATGTGCGCAACAGCTTCGGCAATTCTGGTGACGGGGTGAAGGTGGAAGAAGTCCGCCGGCTTCGCGGGGAGACACCTGCGCCAGCAGCAGCCAGTAAATTCGAGTAAAGGAAGGATCATGAAACGTCAGGCGACTGTTCAGGTTGCCGTAGCGCTCCTCTGGGCGCTGGCGTTTCCATGTCTTGTTCAAGGTCAACAGCGGCCGGCCGGCAAAACGCCGGAGGGAATGGTTCTGGTGCCGGCCGGCCGCTACACTCCGCTATTCCGCGCGGAGAAAGATCCGAAGGACTTTCCGGTGTCCGCTTTTTTCCTCGACGTGTTGCCGGTCACGAACGGGGATTATCTCATGTTCATTAGAGCCAACCCGAAGTGGCGTCGCTCAACAATGAAGCGGCTGTTCGCCGACGGGGATTATCTGCAAAGTTGGGCCGGGGATATGGAGCCCGGCCCCAAAGCCGCCAACAACGCGCCGGTGACTCATCTTTCGTGGTTCGCCGCCAAGGCCTATTGCGCGTGGAAGGGCAAGCGGCTGCCGACTACCGCCGAGTGGGAGTACGCGGCTGCAGCAGGACTGACCCGCGCGGATGGAGAAAATGATCCGGAGTTCGTGCGCCAGGTCCGCTCTTGGTATGCCACGCCCGCGCCAGAGACGCTCCCAGAGGTTGGCCGCAGCCGCACAAACTTCTTCGGCGTCCACGATCTGCATGGCCTCACATGGGAATGGGCCGCCGATTTCAACACCGCCATGGTCACAGGCGACGCACGCGGGGACACGGGACTGGAGAGGCAATTATTCTGTGGGAGCGGTTCCGAAGGCGCGAAAGACACGGGGAATTTTCCCGCCTTCATGCGCTACGGTTTTCGCAGCAGCCTCAAGGCAAGCTACACTGTCCACAATCTGGGTTTTCGTGGCGCGAGGAGCGTGGACGAACAAGGCAAATGAAACTTCCTCCTCGCAGTAGTCATTCCGTGAACCGCCTGACCGGGGTGCCAGCGATTCCTGTTTCCGATGGAAGTCCGTCGCGTCCGTCAGGGAGGCTGATGAGAAACCTACAGCCATTTGAAACTGCGATTGCCGCGTTGGCCTGCGCGATGGTCTTCATCGGCTGCTCCACTGGCGGCACATCCAGGACACGACCGTGCTGCGCGAAGGAATTGACCGTCGCGACTCCCCTCTCAGATCGCTCGCTCTACCAGATCGACTCGTCCTGGACGACAGACGCAGGCACCACTCTGAAGCTCCCATCGCTGGCTGGCCGTCCCCAAGTAGTCACGATGTTCTTTGCGCATTGCGAGTACGCCTGCCCGGTGCTCGTTCACGACATGAAGAAGGTGGAAGCCGCGCTGCCCGCGAGTCTGCGAACCAACGTCGGCTTTGTGCTCATATCGTTCGACAGCGAACGTGACACGCCCGCCGCGCTCACGACATATCGGAAGAACCACGAGTTGCCGCCGAACTGGACTTTGATTCGTGGCGCACCCGATGACGTTCTCGAACTGGCGGCGCTGCTGGGCGTGAAATTCAAGAAAGATGCCCGGGGACAGTTCGCCCACTCCAACATCCTGACGCTGCTCAATGCCGGAGGCGAAGTGACGCATCAACAAGTCGGGCTCAATCAATCACCCGAGGAAACCGTAAAGCAAATCCGCCAGCTTCCAGCCCCATGAACATGCCTCCTATCGACCGGTTCAAACGTTTCGATGTGCGTCCATTGCTCAAGACGGGAGCCGAGCCGCTGCCGGAAATACTCAAACGAGTGCAGGCCATCAAGGAGGGCGATGGCTTGATCGTGGTCGCGCCATTCCTGCCTTCACCGTTGATCGAATTGCTCGGCAGCCAGGGTTTCACGTCGAAGCTCGAGCGGGGGAATGCCGGTAGTTGGATTGTTTACTTCTGGCACGACGGGGAATAGCGCTACAGGGACATTTCCCTGGAAGTCTCAACCAAAGATTCATCAGGGATGCGCCGGAATCCAACATCATCTTATCCACGCAATCCGCGAGGGTATGAGATTCATCCGTGGTCAATTCCCCAAAGTGTCGTTGCAGTGCTAATTCTCTCTCCCAAGTTCGCCAGTTTCCGCGAGCAAAATCCGATTGCGGTCAGGTGAGTTCCTCCTTCACCAAGTGGTCGCACCGGTTGGTCTGACTTTCCTGATCTCTGCGTTCTCTGCGCTCTTTCGTGGTTCATCTCATCTTTTGGAGTTCAGACATTCCTCCTGATATTCGCGGTAATCTGCCGTCTTGTTGAACCGCTCATTTGATTCAAATCAAACAAATGCGGCGTCACCGCCGGCTTCTTGACGCGGATCAAAGCGATGCGAGCCGGCTGCCTCTAATGTCCGTCGCAGAAAGTCAATCTGTGATAACAAGTCGCCAGCAAAATCGGAACAGCCTCGGAGCAGAAAACCGCCGCAATGTTGCGCTTACCCGGCTGCATGACGCGGCTCCCGTCGAGCGGCAGTTGCGAACGCTTTCGGTTGACTACTCCCTGACGCGACGGACGCTGGGACTGGCCATAGGAAGCCTGCTCGTTGCTGGATGCTTCTCACTGCTGCTGGTGATCGGACGGATGCCGGTGTTCTCCGAATGGGTAAGCGATCCGCAGTTCTTCAAACGTTGCCTGGTGCTGCACGTCGATCTGGCGCTGATCGTGTGGTTCTTCGCCTTCGCTGCGGCGCTGTATTCGTTGCTGCCGGGAGATCAGGCCAGCCACTCCACTTATCGAAACGGCTTTGTGGCGGCGTGCGGTGGTGTTCTCTTGATGGTGGCTGGAACGTTGATTCCACGCACGGCGCCGGTGCTGGCGAATTATGTGCCTGTGATCGACAATTCGATTTACGTTGCGGGAGTGGCGTTGTTCTTCGGCGGGTTGGTGTTTTGCTTCTTCAACGGACGGCTGCTTGTCCAACCGCGCAAGACGTCCAGACGCGAGACGACGTCCGCCTGGGAACCGTTTCGCGTCACTGCGGACGCGGCGCTGGCATTGAAAACCACGGCGCTGGCGTACCTCGTGGCGGTGACAACTTTCCTGGTGTCGTGGCTGGTAACACCGCACGAGCTGGAAACCAAAGCCTACTACGAACTCGTCTTCTGGGGCGGCGGTCACGTGCTGCAAGTGGCCAACGTCGCGGCCATGCTGGCGGTGTGGCTGTTGTTGCTCTCGTCAATGCTAAAGGCAACCGTGCTCTCGCCTGGGGCGGCACGTGTGCTGTTCGCGGTTTTGCTGGCGCCTCACATGGTTGCGCCGCTGCTGACGATGAACGGCACGCCCGCGCCGCTCTACCGCCTTGGCTTCACGCGGCTGATGCAGTTTGGCATCGCGACGGTGGTCATAATCGTCCTGGTGATTTGCCTGCGCCAGCTTTCGCAGGCATGGAAGCGCGGAGTCATCGGCAGGTCGGACCTGGGTGACGCACGTTTCGTCGGTTTCGCGGCGAGCGCGGCGCTCACGATCACGGGCTTCCTGATGGGTTCCGCCATCCGCAATTCCAACACCATGATTCCGGGGCACTATCACGCATCCATCGGCGCGGTAACGGTCGCATACATGGCGGTGACCTACGTATTGCTCAAGCCACTTGGCTTCCCGCTGCCGGGTTTGCGCCTGCCAAGGCTGATTCCCTGGCAGCTTTACCTGTTTGGTGCCGGGCAGGTGATTTTCGCCATCGGTTTTCTTTTCGGCGGATTTCACGGCTTGAGCCGGAAGGCCTACGGCGCCGAGCAACATATTCGTTCACTGGGCGAATTGATCGGCATTGGTGTTATGGGCGCGGGCGGATTGATCGCGGTGGCAGGCGGGTTGTTGTTTTTGCTGCTGATGATGTTCGCAGGACGCTCTCGCGTTTATGAAACATTTTTCAAGTTGAGAACCTGTTTGAACCATCGTGGCAGCCGACGACAGGAAACTCCGGTAAAATCCGAATTTCGAATTCCGAATTCCGAAATGGAAGCGAGCCTCCTTATCCCGGCTGCCGCGCAAAAAAGGACCCCCGTATGAATGAACCGAACACAAAGCATCCGTTGCAAAAACTGATGGACAACCACTGGCTGCTGCTGGCGTTGGGCATCCTGATTCCTTTCCTTTCCTACACCGTGTGGGGTTGGATCGAGTTGCTGATGGTCAAGCCAGCCACGCTCCCTTGATCAAGATTGAGAGGCAAATCTATGAACCAAAGAACAAACTTCCAGCAGCTTTCAATGTCCAGCGCCGGGATGGTTCAAGGCACCCACAGGCAACGAGCGCACCTGGATCGGCCTGGCGCTGCTCTGGTGCATGGTCATGTCTCTGATGATGCCTTACTGGCACTTCAAGGGAAAACAGAACAGCTCCGGCGAGGCTTATTCGGTGAAGCCCGCGGACTTCATCAAGCGCACGGAAAAATTCATTCTCGCCAATACCGGCACCGAATCCCTGCTCGAAGAGGGACTCTCTCCGGTCGTGGCGGCGCCGCCGGGCGAAATCTACCTTGTCGCCAAGCAATTCTTATGGTTCCCCACCCTCAAGTTGCGCGCAGGCGAAACCTACCGCTTGCACGTCTCAGCGGCGGATTTTCAGCACGGCTTTTCGTTGCAGCCCATGAATATGAACTTCCAGGTCGTGCCTGGTTACGACCACGTCCTCACCATCAAACCGCAGGCACCGGGAACCTATCCGATCGTCTGCAACGAATTCTGTGGCATCGGCCATCAGAACATGATCGGAAAACTCATCGTTGAATAAGGAGAAAATCTCATGAGCGACAACAAAAATGGAAAACGGATTTGCGCGACCACCGGCCTCCCCATCTGCCTGGACGCGGAGTTCTTCGTCAAATGCAACGCCGTGCTCGCCGTCGTCTTCCTGCTCATCGGGGGCATCGGCGCGCTCCTGCTGGCGTTGACCCGTTGGCAGACGGTGCATCTGCTGCCCGTCGATTGGTTCTATCGCATCCTCACCTTGCACGGGTTGAACATGCTGATCTTCTGGATCCTCTTCTTCGAAGTGGCGATTCTCTACTTCGTTGCCACTTCGCTGCTCAACGTCAAGCTGGCCTCGGTCAAGACCGCCTGGGTATCACTCATCATGATGTTTGTCGGCGCGGTGATGGTGGACGTGACGATTCTCGTGGGCCAGGCGGACGTGATGATGACCTCCTACCTGCCGCTGCTGGCGCATCCGGCGTTTTACCTCGGCATCATCCTCGTGGCGGTCGGCACGCTGATCGGCGTCATCCTCTACTTCGCCACGCTGCACAAGGCGAAGAAGGAAAAAACCTATCAAGGTTCGGTGCCGCTCGTTGTCTTCGGCGCGACTGCCGCTGCGATCATCGCCGTGGTGACACTGCTGCATGGCGCAATTGTCATGATCCCGACGTTCCTTCATTCGATGGGCTGGATCGCACAGCCCGACCCGCTGTGGTATCGCATGACATGGTGGGGCCTGGGGCACATGTCGCAGCAGGTGAATGTTTGCGCGATGGTTTCCGTGTGGTACCTGCTGGGTGCGCTCACCACCGGCGCGAAACCGCTGAACGAGACGGTTTGCCGCGGCGCTTTTCTGCTCTATATCTTTTTCATCAACCTGGCTTCCGCGCATCATCTGCTCGTCGATCCCGCCATCAGTGCCGGATGGAAAATCTGGAACACATCCTACGCGATGTATCTCGCCGTGCTCGCATCGATGATCCATGGCTTCACCGTGCCAGCCTCGGTGGAAGTAGCCATGCGGCAGCAGGGATACGTGAAAGGCTTGTTCGGCTGGCTCACCGCTGCGCCATGGAAAAACCCCGGCTTCTCCGCGTTCTTCCTGTCCCTTGTGATCTTCGGATTTGGCGGCGGCATCACGGGCGTCACTCTGGGCACCCAGCAGATCAATATCATCGCTCATAATACACTGCGCATTCCCGGCCATTTCCATGTGACCGTCGTGGGCGGAACAACGCTGGCCTTCATGGGACTGGCTTTCTACGTGGTACCTCTCTTGTTTCAGCGCGAGTACATCTTCAAACCGCTCGCCCGACTTCAGCCTTACCTCTTCGGCATCGGCATCACTGTCATGGCGATGGGAATGTCCTTCGCGGGTTCCATGGGCGTAAGCCGTCGGAGCTGGGACATCGAGGCAGCAGGATCGATCTACGGTCCGGCAGCGCATTTGTTCCTGGCAGCGGTCGGCATCGGCGGTGTCCTGGCGTTTCTAGGCCTGCTACTTTTCATACTGTTGACAGTGGGCACGTTGCTGTTCGGACGTTCCATAGTCGGCAAGCCTATGGAGAGTTGGGGCACGCCCAAGCCGCTGGCAGTTGGTGAACCGGAACACACGCCCATCGGCCTGCCGACTGGCGCCGGATCCCCCGCACTGGCGATGGCCGAGGCTCACCCGACACAAGGCACGATGGTGCTGGCGTTGGTGTTCCTGTTGAGTTTCGCGGTCTATTACTTCGCCAATTGGAAGGCACTGGCCGATGCATGGCCGGTGAGGTGAGTGGGAAAGGACCTCGTCTCGCCCAAAATGAACACTTGCTCAACATCGCTCACGCCCACCGGTCGCCTGGTCGCGCGGATGACGGGCTTCCTCTCCGGCGCAAGTTTTCCAGCCTTCGCGCTTTGCACGCTGGTGTTCTACCAATTCTTCATCACTGTGATGGCGTTCGCGCCCCCAGCCCACGGCGTGTGGGGCGATTTCCTGGAAGACTTCCGAATGCGCTGCTTCACATACGATCCGAAGGGGGGCTGGATGCAGCTCAGTTCCGTCTGGGTCATGCTCGCCGAACCGTTGCCCCTCCAAGCCATCCTGTTTTTCATCTGGCGAACGCCGCTGCAAGAGTTGTGGCAGACGCGCCGCCGCGCTCTCGCGCCGTTGGCGGGCGCCGCGCTGGCGCTTGTCGGTGCGATTGCGCTGAGCCTGCTCGGTTTGGGCCGCACGCAGGCGAAGCAGACCGAACTCCCCTTCCCTGCGGATCGCCTGCGCTCCGAACTGCCGATGCCGTCCTTCAGCCTCATCAACCAGGACGGCCAGCCCGTCGCACTCTCGGATTTCAAAGGGCGCGTCGTGCTCGTCACAGCGGTTTATTCCACCTGCACGACCACCTGCCCGATGATGCTGACTAAGATTCGCACAGTTCTGGATCAGTTGTCTCCCGCCGAACGCAGTGACATGGCTGTGGTGGCTTTCTCTCTCAATCCAGAGGCCGACACGGGCGAACTGCGCAGCATCACCTCGAAGATCTACGGAATGAAGGCGCCGCAGTTTCATTTCGTGAACGGCGTCCCCGCGGACGTGAACGCGGTGCTCGACAAACTGAATGTCGCCCGCTCACGTGATGAAAAGTCCGGGCAGATTCAGCACTCGAACCTGTTCTTCCTCCTTGATCGGGAAGGCCGCATCGCCTATCGCCTCTCCATGAGCCAGACCGAGCAATCGTGGCTGATCTCAGCTCTGCGTGTATTGCTGACGGAAAAATCCTTGTGAACCATTCCATGGACCCACCCCCTGGTGCGGCGGAATTTCAGGCTCAAGGGGGACGGGCAATGCCTTCCGCGCAGTCCGGGCATCAGTCTGCCAGCCTCGGACATCCTCTCGACGTCGAACCCGCGCCGGGTCAAGAGAAACCAGCTCCTCCCGCAACGCACGCTGAAAACTTCCTGCGTCGGCTGGATGACGGCTGGCACTACCTCGACCGGCTGATCCAGAACTTCATTCCACCCGCGCTCAATCCCTTCGGACAGCTCGGCGCAATTGCCAACACCTGTCTCCTCATCGCGGTTCTGACAGGCATTGTGCTGCTTTACTGGTACACGCCGAGCGTCCATCACGCCTACGAATCTTTGGAGACGATCCGGCGGTCCTCCTGGCTGGGACAACTCACACGCTCGCTGCACCGTTACAGCTCGGATGGTTGCCTGTTCTTCATTCTGCTCCATGCATTGCGGATCACTTTCCAGCGACGTTTCACCGGTCCGCGCTGGCTGGCCTGGACCACGGGCGTGCTGCTGTTGTCGTTGCTCTGGTTCATCGGCTGGACCGGCTATTGGCTCGTCTGGGACGTGCGTGCTCAACATGCAGCGCTCGGCACCGCGCGCTTCATCGATCGGTTGCCGATTTTCGCCGAGCCGCTCTCGCGTTCCTTCCTCACTGACCAAAGCGTCCACTCGCTCCTGTTTTTCCTGATTTTCTTTGTCCACATGCTGGCGCCATTGGCCATGGGCGTTGGAATCTGGATGCACCTCATGCGTGTCAACCGCTCGCGCTTTTTAGCTGGGCGCGTGATGACCCTGTGGATTCTCGGCTCGCTTTTGATCCTCTCCGTGCTTCTGCCCGCCCTCAGCGCCAGCCCCGCGCAGATGACCGTCAAAGCGCAAGAGTTCACCATCGACTGGTGGTATCTGTGGCCGTTCGCACTGACGGATCGACTGAGCGGCGGGGCGCTGTGGGCTTTCTTCCTGATCACTGGCACTACGGCCCTCACCGTGCCGTGGTGGATGGCGAAACGCCGTCGTGCTCCCGAATGGAAGGCGCAGGTCGATTTGCCGCGCTGCATGGGCTGCACCCTTTGCGCGCAGGACTGCCCCTTCAACGCCATCACCATGGTCGCGCGCGAGGATGGGCGGAAGTTCGCCGTGCAATCGTTCGTCAACCCGGCGCTGTGCGTCGGCTGCGGGATTTGCACCGGCTCGTGCGATTCACAGGCGATCAGCCAGCCCGCGTTCAACAGCCGTGCGATCGAGAAACCTCTGCTCGCATGGATCGAAGCGCGGAAGGCCCGGGGAGAACGTCCGTTCGTCGCGTTTTCGTGCTCGGAGTCCGCTGGCGCGCTGCTGGGCGCGGATGGGGAGGGAAATTCCACCGACTTGCCTGGCTACCGCGTTCAGTCCGTGCCGTGTGTGGGATGGGTCAGCGCGGTGATGCTGGAGCGTGCTTTGCAGCGCGGCGCGGCGGGCGGGCTGGTGATCGGTTGTGGCGAAGGTGATTCCGTTTGCCGCGAAGGCATGAAGTGGTTCACCCAGCGCATGGAGGGACGGCGCGAACCGAAGTTTGATCCCGGCAAGGCGGACCCGACGCGCGTCCGCTTCGTGCAACTTGGCCGCACCAGCCGCGGTGACTTGCTGCGGGTCGCACGCAAGTTCCAGCAACAGCCCACAGCGTCAACCGCTCCACGCCCACGCAGACGGCCTCTGCAAATCGCCGCCGCTCTCGTGCTCGTTTTCGTGTTGAGCGCGGCGACGTTTGCTTTCAGTAACCTGCCGTACCGCACGCCTCATTCACCCGCGCCGGAACTGGTCGTGTCATTCAATCACCACGGGGCGATTGTCGAATCGCGCAAGCTGACCAAGGAGGAACTGGCCAAGCGCCTCCGGCACATGCGCGCTCAAGTAAACGTCACTCGCGAGCGCCTGCCCGTGCGCCTGCGAGTGCAAGTGGACGGCCAGTCCGTGCTCGACCAATCCTACCAACCCACAGGCCTGTCTCATGACGGCCCGAGCATGGCCGTGGTGCGCCTGCCGGTGGCACCTCACCTGGTTCGCATCTGGTGCGCGTCGAACTCGCCGACACCGCCGACACCGAACGATGGACGCAGCAATGGAGCGAGGCGGTAAATTTTACGGAGAGTCGCGCGCGGGTCGTGTTGTTCGACACCGAGGCGGGTTTCTCGTTGCATTGACCCGTCGCGGTGTCAGGTTCTGAACTTGTGCGCGATGGGGATTCTCCGGCCCATGCCGAATGCGCGGGACGAGACCTTCAATCCGGGCGCGGCCTGACGTCGTTTGTATTCACTGAAGGTCACTTTGTTAATCACGTCGCTCACCACTGCCGCGTCGAATCCAAGCGCCACAATTTCAGTCTTGCTCAAATCGCGCACGACGTAGGCGTCAAGGATTTGGTCGAGCACCTCGTATGGAGGAAGTGAATCCTGATCCGTCTGGTTGGGCCGCAACTCCGCGCTTGGAGGCTTGGTGATGCTGTTGAAGGGAATAATTTCGCGCTCCCGGTTGATCCAGCGGGCCAGTCGGTAGATCTCCGTTTTGAAAACATCCGCGATCACAGCCAAGGCACCGCACATGTCGCCATAAAGCGTGCAGTAACCGACCGCCACTTCGGATTTGTTGCCGGTGGTCAGGACCAGTGAGCCAAATTTGTTGGAGAGCGCCATCAGTGCCAGCCCGCGCAGCCGCGACTGGATATTTTCCTCGGCTTCGTTTCGCGCCAGGCCGGCGAACACACCGGCGAACTGCTGCTCAACAGCTGCAACCGGAGCTTCGATGGGAAGTTTCTCGAAACGAATGCCAAGGTTCCGGGCGAGAATCTCCGCATCAGTCAAACTACCTTCACTGGAAAACTTCGAAGGCATTGCGACTCCCATGACGTTGTCAGCGCCAAGCGCTTCGACTGCCAGCACCGCCGTCACTGCTGAGTCAATGCCGCCGGAAAGACCAAGCACCACTCGCTTGAAGCCGCACTTGTTGACGTAATCGCGAATCCCAAGCGACAACGCCTGGTAAAGCAGTTCTTCGTTGCACGGCCATTCGAGTCCGGCGGGGAGCAGCCTCTGAGCTTCCGCGCGTGACGCCTTGGCGATCGGCAAACTGTTGTCGATTTCAACCAGCAGCAGATCTTCGGCGAACCCCCTGCCCTTCCCGACAACCCGGCCCGCGGCATCCAGCGCCAGGCTGTGTCCGTCGAAGATCAATTCGTCGTTGCCTCCAACGAGATTGACGTAAACCAGCGGCACGCCTTCGTCGAAGGCCACCCGCTGCAACATGGCGGCACGGGTCTTCTCCTTGCCCGCACACCACGGCGATGCGGAGAGATTGATGATAAAGTTCGCTCCCTGAGCGATGAGTTCCTTGACTGGATCCCGGCGATACTGGCGCTCGGGCCAGAAATCCTGATCATTCCAGATGTCTTCGCAGACCGTGACACCAACCTTGAGATTCTGAAAAGGGATTGGCGTGAGAGTCGCGGCGGGCTCGAAGTAGCGCGCCTCGTCGAAAACATCATAGGTCGGGAGAAGTGACTTGTGCCGGCGCTGCGCCACCCGACCGTCACACAACCACGCCGCCGAGTTGCGCAACGGCTTGCCAGGACCATCAGGATTCTGATCCACAAAACCGACGCACAAGGGCGCATGTCCCGTTCCAGCAGCGGCTTGATCAAGCGCCTGAAGGTTCCTCTGGACAAAATCAGTGCGCAGCAGCAAATCGCGCGGGGGATAGCCGCAGAGGAACAGCTCCGGCGCGACAACCAGTTCGGCCCCGCGCGACACTGCTTCGCGGTAGGCTTCCATCAAGCGCCGGACATTCCCCGAGAAATCACCGATGGTGGAATTGAGCTGCAACAAACCAATCTTCACGGACACGAATCTACATGGAGAGCCTCCTGATGCCAGTCAAAGCGTGGCAGACGCGGCCGGGCACTCCGTATCCGGGATCGGCTCCGCTCAAGGACGCATGCTGGCACATCTTTCAAGTCTATTCCGTCCGCCCCAAGAGATGATTCAACTTGTCGCGGTAATTCCGGCTCAAGGTGAGCTTGGTTCCTCCGTGAAGAATCACGACTTGATCTCCATGAAACAGCGGCTGCAGCTCCTTGACGCGTTCGATGTTGACGATGGTGGAGCGATTGATGCGGACAAACCGGGCCGGCGGCAGCTTGCCTTCGATGGAAACCATGGTTTCGCGCTGCATGTGGGTTTCAACGCCGATGTGAATGTTGATGTAGTTGTCCGCCGCTTCGATCCAATCGATGTCATCGATTTTCAAAAGCAGGACCTTGCCGCCAGTCTTTACAGCGAATCGATCCATTGCCTTCACCTCTTGCTTCTCACCCCGCCCTTCCTTGACCTCTTCGATAAGTGTCGTCAACCGGGCACTGAGCTGATCCATCTCCCGCGCTTTGAGATGGACGCGCACCTTTTCAAGCGCCTTTTGAAACCGCGCCTTGTCGAACGGCTTCAACAGATAATCCAGGGCGTGTGCGTCGAAGGCGCGCAGGGCGAATTTGTCGTAGGCCGTGACGAACACGAAGATCGGAGCCGGCTTCATCGTCAGGCCTGCGACGACACCGAAGCCATCGATCTCCGGCATTTGCACATCCAGGAAGACCAGTTGCGGCGCTTCACGCTGAATCGTTGCGATTGCCTCGCGGCCGTCACCACATTCGGCGACAATCTCCACGTCAGATTCGATTGCCAACAGTTTCCGCAGCCGCTCACGCCCAAGCGGCTCGTCATCCACGATTATGGTTCTTATCTTCATAGAGATAGGATGGTTGGCTCAAACCGCTCGCGGGCAGGCCTGGTCTGGGGTCGCCAGGGCAACACAAGACGCACAACCAGACCTTCAGCAGACGTGTTAAATTCCAACTTGTGTTCTGGGCCGTAAAGCTCGGCCAGACGCTCGCGCGTGTTGGTGAGTCCGATGCCTTCGCGCTCCGGTCCGGAGGGAGGCAAACCGTCGCCGTTGTCACGCAACTCGATTTCCAGCCCATCAGGGCCTTTTCGAGCGTGAAGCTCAACCCTGCCCGGACGCGCGTGCGGCTCGATGCCATGCCGGATGGCGTTCTCCACGATTGGTTGGAGAATGAGATTCGGGACCATGACATCCAGAGCCGCCGGCTCGACGTTTTGCATAAAGGTCAGCCGCGGACCAAACCGTGTGCTTTCGATTTCGATGTAGCGGCCGATGAAATCCAGCTCCTGTCGCAGCGTCACTTCCTGCGCATCCGTGCTCTCCAGGGCATATCGAAGCAAATCGCTGAGCCGGGCTATCATCCGATCCGCCGCCTCGACATCAATGTGCATCAATGCGGAAATCGCGTGAAGCGTATTGAACAGGAAATGCGGATTTAACTGAATCTGCAGGGCTTGGAGCCGCGCCTCTGTCAGACGTTTCTCCAATGCCATCGAGTGCATCTCGCGCTCCCTCGCCTGGCGGTAAAAATCGAGCGCATGCGCGGTCCCGACGATCACGCAATAAACCAGGAAAGTGAAATGAAACATCCGCACAACCAGCGGCTGAAATACATCTCCGAACGCGACCTTGCCGCCAGCGATGTTCTCGTACCACTGACCCGCAAACGCGCGGCAAAACATAAAGACCATCCCAAAAGCAATGCTTGCCCCAATGTGAATCGGCACCGTCTGTTCCCAAGTTGTACGCTTCAGTGGAAATCGCCGCGCCAGCCACATCGCCGGCACTGCAAGCGCGGCGAAAAGGTACCAGTCCAGCAGCGATTGCCCAACCGCATGACCAACGGAGATCGGACTGTTGAGCCTGGCGCTGGAAATGTACAACTGACTGGCGAACGCCAGTCCGATAACCGTCCAGAAGGCGAGCATCAATGCGCCTGACAGCAATCGACTGCGGTAGGTCTGACCGAAAGTCATCTGGTCGAGACGGTATTCTCCTCTGCCGCAAACGGACAATTGAAATCCTTTGGAGTCCTGATCATCGGATCGTGAAACCACGATGGAGATGGCAATGACTTGGACGAAGATCTCCGAAGAGCGTCGGAAAACCTTACAGATGGGCCGCAAAGATCGCGCAATTTCTCTCGCACACATGGCTTGAAACTCGCTACTTTTCAGAACCTTGCGAGGAGGTGCAGGCCATGAACCGTTTCGCGAAACAACCAGGCTGGAGATGCTGACACAGTCTTTCATGACAACAACCAAGGGATTGGTGCCGCCGCTTGTTGAGCAAGCGCGGCACTGCTTCCAGAGAAAGTTCCGCCTCGCGCTGAACTTGGCGACACTGGTCTTGATTCTTGAATTACAGCAGGATTCGAAAGCTGCAGCCCCACCCCAGCCGACCTTGAACTTGGTCGACACCCTCAACAGCCGTCAGGCCTCGCTGGCGGCATTGGCGGCTCCGGGTGGTACGAGTGCCATCGACTACTTCACGCCGGAAGGTCCCGTCGGCACAACCGTTCTCATTAATTTGAATGTTGGTGGAGAAGTGAAATCTGTAAGGATTGGCAATCTCGATGCCGCCTTCACGATCTACGAAGTGCCACTTCGTCCAGCTCTCGTCGCAACCGTTCCGAAAGGAGCCACCACCGGATTGATCACCGTGGCAACAGACGAAGCTACTTACGTCTCGACGCAGCCGTTCAAAGTCACTTCCAAGCTCCCGGTAAATTGGCCAAGAATCTCCCTCATTCAGCCTTTCGAGGGTGCTGTAGGAACACAAGTTTTCATCGCCGGTTTGAATCTCAACTACGGCCCTGTCAACGTGAATTTCGGACAAGTTCCCGCAGCGGCAATCCGAGTTGGAAGCGGACTGGTGGTGACCGTGCCCGCCGAGGCGGTAACCGCGCCCATCGCTGTGACCACTTTCATTGGATCAGTCTCAAGTGTTACACCATTCCGCGTAACAACCGCCACCCAAAAGCCATTCCCGCCTTTGATCGTAGATTTCTCACCGTCGCAAGTCGATCATTCCACCGGCTCCCAGTTTGCAATTGAGGGCGTTAACCTCACGGACGCTACTTCGGTGCGCCTCAATGGTCAGGAAGTTGAGTCGTTTACTGTCCTTGGTGACACTCTTATTTTGGCCACCCTCCCCGAGGGCTCAACTGAAGGCCTGGTAAGCGTCACAACGCCGAATGGAAAAGGTACCAGCAACAAAATGCTTGAATTCGGGGCAAGTTTACCCGTCATCAGCAGTTTCTCGCCGTTGATGGGATCCCCCGGGAACAGTGTCTCGATTTTCTTTTCAGAAGTAACCGAAGTTTCCTCAGTCCGCTTCAGCGGCGAGCTTGATGCTCAGGCCACGTTCCAAGGATTTCCGGCCGGCGTCACTGGCCGCGGCATTGTTGCAATTGTGCCAGCCGAGGCGGTCAATGGTCCGATAACCATCACAACAACTCGAGGCGAACTGATCACGCGAGAATCGTTTGCCGTGAACAGGGGTGCTTGGGCATTGACGCCGCGCATCACGGAGATTTATCCCGAGAGCGCGCCACGCGGCGCGTCCGTCCTGATTCGCGGCAGTGCTCTCGTCGGAGTGATCGCCGGCGTGGACTTCGATGGGACAAGGGCCGATTTTCTTCCCGCTCCCGGCGGTGTGCAAGCAATCGTGCCGCTGAGTCTCGCCACGGGTTCCGTGGGAACGGTGAGTATCACAACGCTCCTGGGCAAGGCGACCGCCACGAACAGTTTTTTCGTTTCCAGCGAATCGTCACCCAACCAGGCTCCGCTGATCGAAAAAATTTCTCCTCAGGCGGGACTTGTCGGCACCGCAGTTGAAATCAAGGGCCGCAACCTGGTCGATGTTCAGAGTGTGAAAATCAACGGTATCGAAGCGCAGTTCACACAAGAGCTCGCTCCTTACGTGATCATCGCGACAGTGCCCGAGGGTGCAACCAGCGGACTGATCACAGTCGTCACTCCCAATGGTCTCGCAACAAGCCCCGGACAGCTTCAGATCGGCGACGTCCACATCAGTTCCATCACTCCGATCACTGGAAGTGTACTAAGCGAACTTACAATCCTGGGTACCAGCCTCGACCAGGCCACAAAGGTAAGGATCGACAGCGTTGCAACAGCCTTCACCGTTGTCTCACCGAACAAAATCGTAGCCATCATACCGACCAATGCCGTAACCGGAATAGTGCGAGTCGCAACGCCACTGGGGGAGATCGGTGGGAATCTGCCTGTTTACACCGTCGTTCCAAGAATTGATTCATTCACTCCGATTTCAGGCTACGAAGGAACGGAAGTGCATATCTTCGGAAGCGGTTTCACCGAACCGGATGCCCTGTTATTCGGCGAGATTTCGGAGGATTTCACCAGAATTAGCGCAAATGAAATCAAGGCGAAAGTCCCGGCGAACTTTGGAGCGGGTCCGATCATCATCGCCTTCGGAGAGCAAGCCGCATTCAGTTCGACGCCTTTCACTCCTGCCGAACTGAAAGTGGTTTCGATGTCCCCGACCACTGGTCATGTCGGCGATGAGATCACACTTACCGGCACGGGAATGCAGAGCGCCACCGCCGTCGTCTTTGGAAAAAGACACGCGCCCGCCAAGGTAATCTCGGAACAGAAAATCACCGCCACAGTACCACCCGAGGCGACCAGCGGGGAAATCGGAGTAGTTTCCCCCAACGCCACGTTCTTCGGCGATGGATTGGTTTTTGGCGTTCTACCCAAAATTATCGCGATCGAGCCTTCAGCAGGTACCGTTGGCTCAAACATTCACCTCCGCGGAACTGGCTTTGCCGATGCAATCCGCGTCGAGTTTAACGGTACACTGGCCGAATACTCGATTGAAGCTCCCGACCTAATCATCGCCACTGTTCCATTCGGGGCCATCACCGGGCCGATCCAAGTTTCCACTTCCGGAGGCCAAGCAAAGTTTCCCAAAGACTTTGAAGTCGCGCCAAGCGCTGATCTGGTGCTTTCGATGTCAACCTCCAGGACCGTGGCATGGGTTGGCGATGCAATCGTGTATTCACTCGTTGTCACCAATGGGAGCCGGTTGACCGCAGCCTCGCTTCGAGTGGACCACTTCATTACGGACGCAGCGAAGATCAATTCCACAACACTCAGTCAAGGCACATGGTCAATTGATGGAAACCTCTTGTCCTGCCAGCTCGGCGATCTCCTCGCAGGCGGAACTGTTTCGATCAAGGTTAGCACCACGCTCATCAAAGGCGAGTCCGTGATCAGCGCGGCCATCGTCAGTTCGGAGACACCCGATGAAATTATTGAGAACAATTTTGTCACTTCATTTGTGGAGGCCGTTCAACCGCCCCAACTCTCCGCAAGACACCTGCCGGACGGCCATGTCGAGATCTCGTGGTCATCGAGCGCCAAAGGATTCTTTCTGCAGATGAAAGAGGGTGCGGATTGGCCGGGTACCTGGGCGTTTCTAACCAAAAAATCCTCGCTACTTAGAGGGCGCTTCGTCGTGAACCTTCTACCCGCTGATCAGGTCCAGTTGTTCCGGCTGGTGATAGAGGACTAATCCCGCCGCTCATAGCCCGGTAGGATGATCCAAAAAGCTCCACGGCAGCTCAAACTTTTCCGAAAGGTGAGCGGCCAGCGCCTTGACTCCGAACGTCTCCGTGGCGTAGTGCCCCGCATAAAAGACGTTCAAGCCCAGTTCCTCTGCCAGCGCGTATGTCCAGTGCGGGCCTTCGCCGGTAATGAACGTGTCCACACCTTCGCTCGCGGCGAGCTTCATTGATCCCCCCGCACCACCCGTCACAATGCCGACGCTGCGACAAGTATCCGCGCCGCCAGGAACCAGATGCACCCTGCCGCCGACGGCCCTTCCGATGCGGGCCCGCAACTCATCTCGACCGACCCTCGTCTCAACTCTCAAACCGATGTGTTGTCCCTTCTCGTGAAAGAAGGGTTTCGTCCGCCGGAATCCCAGCGCGGAGGCCAGGCTCGCATTGTTCCCCAAAGTCGGATGGGCATCGAGCGGCAGGTGCGAGCTGTAAACCGCCAGCCGATTCTCCATCAGGAGGCGGAGCATCTCGCGGCGCTTGCCCGTCCAAGGATGACTCGGGCCCCAGAACAATCCATGATGCACGACGAGCAAATCCGCCTTCGCCTCGCACGCCAGCCGGACCGTAGTCAAGCTTCCATCCACAGCAGCCACGATGCGTGAAACAAATCCGTCGTTCTCGACCTGGAGTCCGTTGACCGCGCCTTCGTAATCATTGAATTCGTTCGTGCGGAGCAGGCGATCGCAGTGTTGTACGATGCGCTGCAGTGAAATTCGAGCCATGAGGAAATGAAATCAGACGCGGGCCTGGCGGGGAAGAGTTTCCTTGATGAATGATCGCACTGCTGGGCACGAAGATTTTCCAGAACCCATGTTGAATTCCAGGAATGCATCCGTATAGTGCGCTCGATTTGCAACCGACCAAATGAGCGAAACTTCCGAATCGGGCAAGCCTTGGGACATTCAGGCCGCCCGCACTCTCTACAACATCGATCGCTGGGGCGCGCGTTACTTTGATATCAATGAAGCCGGGCACGTGATCGCGACGCCGCTGCAGGAAGCGGGAACGAGCGTGGACATCACCGACGTGATCGAGGAGGCGAAGGGACGCAGCCTCAAATTTCCGGTGCTGATCCGTTTCCAGGACATCCTTCGTCATCGCGTCGAATCCATCAACAAGGCCTTTCAGAATTCGATCACGGAATTCGCATATCAGGGAAAATACCGCGGTGTGTTTCCAATCAAGGTGAACCAGCTGCGCGAAGTGGTCGAAGAGATTCTCGATGCCGGCAAGCCCTACAACTTCGGACTGGAAGTCGGCAGCAAACCCGAACTCTTTGCCGGGCTCGCCCTCCAGGATCAACCGGGGAGTCTGATCATTTGCAATGGCTACAAGGATGCGAGCTTCATCAAGATGGCGCTCATGGGCATCAAGCTCGGCAAACGGGTCATCATGGTCGTCGAGAAGCTCGAAGAACTCCGCCAGATCCTCAGTGTGTCCAAACAGGTGGGAGTGGAGCCGGTCATCGGCATTCGCGCCCGGCTGCTCAGCAAAGGCGCTGGAAAGTGGGCCGAGAGTGGCGGCGAGAACGCAAAGTTTGGTCTCAGCACGTGCGAACTGCTCACCGCGACCGAACTCCTCCGCGAAGAAAATCTCGTTCACTGTTTCAAGCTTCTTCACTTCCACATCGGTTCGCAGGTGCCTGACATTTTGACGGTCAAGAAGGCGGTGCAGGAAGCCGCGAGGTTTTACGCCAAACTTCACAAGATGGGATTCCCCATCGAGTTCGTGGATGTCGGCGGCGGCCTTGGGGTGGATTATGACGGCAGCCGCTCCGCATTCGACAGTTCGACCAATTACTCGCTTCAGGAATACACCAACGACGTCGTGTACTACATCGCCGATGTGTGCAACGCCGAGAAGGTTCCACACCCGGACATCGTCAGCGAAAGCGGCCGCGCCATCGTCGCACACCACAGCGTGCTCGTGGTCGAAGTCTTCGGTTCGATTGGCAAAACACGGGCCGACAGCAACCTGAAGTACGGCGACAACGATCATCCTCTCGTCCGTGAACTTCTCGACATCCGGAAGAACCTTCAAAAGCTCAACAAGCTGGAGGCCTATCACGACGCATTGGAGCGCAAAGAAGACGCGCACAATATGTTCACCCTTGGCCTGATGGAGCTGCCTGACAAAGCGAAGATTGAGGATCTGTACTGGCACATCAGCGGTGCCGTTGTGCAGAGCTTTCAAGGACAGGCGTACATCCCGGAGGAAATTCGAAAACTCGAGGACAGCCTGGCAGACCAGTACCTCTGCAACTTCTCTGTGTTTCAATCGCTGTTGGATAACTGGGCGCTTGGCCAGCTCTTTCCGATCATGCCGCTCAGCCGTCTTAATGAGCGGCCGTCCCGCGAGACGACCCTGGTGGACATCACCTGCGATTCCGACGGGCAGATCAACAAGTTCATCGATTTGCGCGACGTTCGTGACACGCTTCCCGTTCATCCGCTCCGGACCAATGGTGGAGTACCTGAGCCGTACTACCTTGGTTTCTTCCTGATGGGCGCCTACCAGGACATCATGGGCGACCTTCACAATCTCTTCGGCCGCGTCAATGAAGTGCATGTCTTCCTCGATCCTGACGAGCCATGCGGTTACTACATCGAGGAGATCATCGAGGGAAACACCATTGTCCAGGCCCTCGGCGCCGTTCAATACGACGAGAACGAACTCAAACGCCAGATGAAGGCCCAGGTCGATGCCGCCATCAAGAGCGACCGCCTCAAGCCCAGCGAAGGCATGCGGCTTCTCGACGACTACGAGCGCGGCCTCAAGGACTACACCTACCTCACCATCTGAGCGTGGCGCACATGTTGGAGCCAGCCCCTCACGCCGAATTGATGCGCTCCCTCGGGCGGCTCGTCCGGGGTCTGTCCGCACTTTTTTGGGGGCTTCCTTTGACGCTGCTGGTTTCCGTCAAGACCGGCGTCAGCGAGTGGCTCAAACCGATGGGAATGCTCCCTCCGCTCATCTCCATGGGAATCCTCCTCTATGGACTGATCCTGTTGAGCAGCTTTCAAAAACAGGAGCGTATCTGGATCCGGGCGATCGACCGGGCCAAACTTCTCGCGGTGATAAATATCGGGCTCGCTCCGTTCATCTTCTGGTGGAACAAACTTCCCTTCGTGCCGTTCTATTCCGCCACCATTGGCATCCTGATCCTCTCGGGAGTGCTTTTTCTCTTTGACCTTAATCAGGTCCTTCAACGCCTTGCGGCGATGCTTCCCGACGAAACTCTCCGGCTCGAAACCAAGTGGTTCACCTCCGTCAATCTGGGCATGTTGATCTTCCTCGTTTCGGCAGCCGCGGTCTATGTGGCGTTGGATCAGATTGATCACCTCCCGGCAGTGCTGGTACAGGCCCTTCAAACCATCGAACCTGGGCGAGTCATCACACTTCTGATCCTCCTGCCTCTGGCACTAACGATGACACTGATCTGGAAAATCAAGGAAGTCATCATCCGCAGTGTGTTCAATGCGCAAAGTTGATCCACTGCCGCAACGCTGGTTTTAGGCGGGCTGCCCCGCCGCGAGCAGTCGATGACGGGCGAGATTCTTGATGCTCCGGATGGCCAGTGCCGTCCAGCCTGTTTGGTGGCTGGCTCCAAGCCCCTGCCCGGTCTCCGCGTGGAAATACTCGTGGAACAGCAAATGATCCCGCCAATTGGGATCGGCCGCAAATCGATGGTCGGTTCCGTGACAAGGGCGCGCTCCGCTCGAATCGCGCACAAATATCCCCGCCAGCCGCCGCTCGATCTCCCGCGCGACACAATCCAGCGTCATCCAGTTCCCGGAGTTCGTGGGACATTCCACCTTGAGTTCCGGACCATAGAAGTGGTGGTAACGTTCCAGAGCCTCGACGATCAGATAGTTGACTGGAAACCAGATGGGCCCCCGCCAGTTTGAGTTCCCGCCGAAGAGCCAGGTGTTTGACTCGCCGGGAACGTAGTCCACCCGGTGAATCTCGCCTCCAGCATCAAACTCGTAAGGATGGTCTTCGTGGTACTTTGACAAGGACCGGATACCGAACGGAGATAGAAACTCTGACTCGTCCAGCATGTAACGCAGTGTTCGAATCAGTCGATCCTTGGTGGGAATGGCGAGCAACCGGCGCGTTCCTTGGCGTCCTTCGCCATCGGTGATGTGGCGGGCGAGACCGCGATGATGCTTGAGGAACCATTCCAGCCGTTTCTGGAATCCAGGCAGTTTCTCAATGGTCCCCTGCTCCAGCACTTCCACCGCGATCAACGGAAGCAATCCCACCATTGAACGCGTCCGCAATGGAGTAACCCGCTGATCCGTGAGGATGCGGTCATAGTAAAAGCCGTCTTCTTCATCCCACAAACCTGAGCCGCCGAGGGTGTTCATCGCGGAGGTGATCTGGATGAAGTGCTCAAGGAACTTCGAAGCCATGTCCTCGTAAGCGCGATGAATCTTGCTGCCGTCGCGGGCGAGTTCGAGCGCGATGGACAGCATCGTCGCGGCGTAAAAGGCCATCCACGCGGTGCCGTCCGCCTGCTGCAGAGTTCCGCCGGTGGGCAGAGGCTTGGAACGATCGAAGACTCCAACATTGTCGAGTCCCAGAAAGCCGCCGGAAAACAGATTCTTGCCGAGAGCATCCTTGCGGTTGACCCACCAGGTGAAGTTGATGACCAGCTTCTGAAACACGCTCTCGAGGAATTGCCGGTCACGCTGGCCATTGCGGGCCGCGATCTTGTACACACGCCATGCGGCCCAGGCGTGGACCGGTGGATTCACGTCGTCAAACGCGAATTCGTAGGCGGGGATCTGCCCGTTCGGGTGCATGTACCACTCGCGCAAAAACAGGCCGAGCTGCTGTTTCGCAAATTCACCGTCAAGGCGGGCGAACGGGATCATGTGAAAGGCAAGATCCCACGCGGCGAACCAGGGATATTCCCACTTGTCCGGCATCGAGATGATGTCGCGGCTGTAGAGATGGGTCCATTCCGCATTCCTGCCGTTCATGCGGCTCGGCGGCGGTGGAGGCGTGTGCGGATCTCCATAAAGCCAGTCCTCGATGACGTAATGGTAAAACTGTTTGCTCCATAGGAGTCCGGCGTAGCCTTGGCGCACAACGTTCCGCTCGTCATCCGTCAGTTCGGGGGGATTGATCGAGGCGTAAAACTCGTCCGCCTCCTGAATTCGATCTGAGAACACCGCGGCCCAATTTGCCTCATCCCGGGGCTGGGCAGCCATTTCATCAAAATACAGCCGCATTCCGAAAACTCGAGTCTCGCCAGGGGCCAGCTTCAAAACAAAGTGCGGCGCGGCCTTCGTCCCGTAGCCCTTCCCGTTCACCGCATCGGCGCAGCCATGCACCACGTAATCGTGAAATCCATCCTTCACGAACCTGCCGCCATTTGGAGTCTGGAAGAGTCGTTCATTGTTCGTTTCATTGTCGGTGAAGAGAACTTTGGGAGACCGGCCCGCTTGATCTGGAAAGAAATCGCACCAGAATGTCCCAAGAGATTCATGCGTCAGTTTGAGGCGGTTTTCACCAGCCATCTCAATGCGTGGCTTGAGCGAGCATCCCTCATGAGTGCATCCCCAAATCCATGTGTTGCGAAACCACACCGTTGGCAACAGATGCAACTCCGCTTCATCAGGCCCACGATTGGCCACGGTGATTCGGATGCACAAATCATCCGGGCCGCTCTTCGCATATTCCGCAGTGACATCGAAGTAGCGCCCCTCATCGAAGACTCCGCAATCCGCCAGCTCGAACTCCGGCTCAGTTTTGCTTCGACCATGATTTTCCTCGCGCAGTCGAGCGTAGGGAAATTCTGCCTGCGGATACTTGTAGAGCGCCTTCATGTAAGAATGCGTTGGAGTCGAATCCAGGTAGAAGTAGTGCTCCTTCACATCCTCACCGTGATTACCCTCCTGACCGGTCAATCCGAAAAGACGCTCTTTCAGGAAAGGATCACGTCCGTTCCACAGCGCGAGCGCAAAACAAAGCCGACACTCGCGATCGCAAATTCCGAGAAGTCCATCCTCACCCCAACGATAGGCGCGGCTCCGGGCGTGGTCATGCGGAAAATAATCCCAGCAAGTTCCCCACTCTGAATAATCCTCCCGCACCGTGGCCCATTGCCTCTCGGACAAATAAGGTCCCCATCGCTTCCAGTTCCTCTGGCGAGCCGAGTCTTCCTGCAGCCGCCGTTCCTCCGCTGTCGTGGGTTTCATGGATGAGGGTTGGATAATTTCAATTCTCTCACAGACGCTGCGCACCATGCCAGCGCCGTCAACGCAGGCCAAGCTCCGAAGAGGTTCGCCTTCGACCTCCTTTTCTTTGACCCACGCTTGCCCTGCTCTTTCACGACTGGCAAGCTCGCGCCGCAATGCGCGAGACCCTGCGGGCATGGACGGAAACCATTGAGACTTTCGTTCTCGAAGTCATCTTCGAGCAACGTCGGGACAAGCGCGCCGCCGTGGCCAGGGCAACTCTCTTCTGTCTCTCCAAGATTTTTACGGTCGCCGTCAAATTCCGGCGGTTCCTTTACAACGTCCGCATTCTCCGCGACTCCACCCTTGGCGTCCAGGTCATCGCGGTCGGAAACCTGACTGTGGGCGGAACGGGAAAGACACCCGTGGTCGAGAAGCTCGCGCGCGAATTGCGCGATCAGGGACGCAACGTCGCCATCCTGTCCCGCGGCTACCGGTCCAAGCCGCCCCCGATCAGCCAGCGGCTCCTGAACAAGATCCTCCTTCGCGACGACACCACCCCTCCGCGCGTGGTGTCCGACGGAAAATCCCTGCTGCTCGATTCCGAGACGGCCGGAGACGAGCCTTACATGCTCGCATCGAACCTCAAGGACGTCATCGTGCTCGTGGACAAGGATCGTGTGAAGGCGGGGCGTTACGCGATCCAGAAGTTTGGCTGCGACACCCTGCTCCTCGACGATGGATTCCAATACTGGAAACTCCGTGGCCGGCGCTGGGACATTGTGCTCATTGACTGCCAGCAGCCGTTCGGCAACGAACATCTTCTCCCGCGCGGCACGCTCCGCGAGCCCCCATCCCATCTCGCCCGGGCCAGCACGATATTCATCACCAAGAGCGACGGCAATACGGACGCGCTCCGGAAGCGCATCGCCCTGCAAAACCCAACCGCCGGCATCATCGAATGTGTTCACCACCCGCTCTACTTCGAGGACGTTTTTACGGGTGAACAAAGGGGACTGGATTTTCTCAAGGGCGTAAAAGTCGCCACCTTGAGCGGCATCGCTCAACCCGAGAGCTTTGAAAAGAGCCTCGCCCACCTCGGTGCCGAACTCGTTTATTCGAAGCGCTTCGCGGATCACCACCGCTTCTCGCAGCAGGAAGTCCTGAATGTCATCAATCGAAGCAAGAAACGTCAGGCCAAATTTCTCATCACAACCCAGAAAGATGCCGTCCGCTTTCCAAAGATCGACCGGCGCGACCTGCCAATCTGCTTCATGCGCGTGGAAATCAAGATTCTCAAGGGCGCCAGGGACTTTCAGGAGTGTGTCCGGCAAATCTGCTTCCGTTAAGTGATGGACACGCTGCTATACCTTTTGGCCGTCACCGTGATTGGGTTGATTCGACTGCTTCCACTCACAACGGTAGCCAGGCTCGGCAGGTTCTTCGGCACCCTGGCCTACACCATAGATGCGCGCCATCGCAAAGTTGCCATCTCCAACCTCACCCGCTGCTTTGGAGGGGAGAAATCCGCGGCAGAAATCCGCGAACTGGCCCGGGAGAACTTTCGCAGGATCGGAGAAAATTACGCCAGCGCTGCCCGCACCGCGTTCATGACATTTGAACAACTTAAGCCGCATTTCAATTTCGTGGGCTCGGAGAAGATTCTTCCATTCGCGTCCGACGGAACAGCGCAAAGCCGTGTCGTCGCCATCGGCCATTTTGGAAACTTTGAGCTTTACGCACGCTTCGGCCAGTATGTTCCCATCTTCAAATGCGCCACCACTTACCGCGGTCTGCGCCAGCCTGGACTGAACAGATTATTAAAAAGCATGCGTGAGCGCTCCGGCTGCCAGTTCTTTGAACGGCGTACCGAGGCCGCCGCTCTCAAAGCCGCCATGACGGACACCGGTCTGATGCTTGGACTCCTCGCTGATCAGCACGCGGGCAATCGAGGTCTTCGCCTTCCATTCATGGGGCACGAGTGCTCGACCAGCAGCGCGCCGGCGGTCTTCGCGCTGCGTTATCATTGCCCGCTCCATACCGCGATCTGTTATCGGACACGCCCCGCTCACTGGCAGATCGAGGTCGGCCCCGAAATCCCGACGAATGTAAACGGTCAGCCCCGCCCGGTTGAAGACATCACGCGAGAGATCAACGCCGCGTTTGAGACCGGTGTTCGCCGCGATCCCGCGAATTGGTTCTGGGTTCACAATCGATGGAAGACCGGCGAATCACGCGCGTCGGCGGTTCCTGTGAATTCATGAATGCGTAGGAAGGTCCCCTGCCCCGCTTGCCTTGCCCCGCTTCGTCCGCAATACTCCGCCCGTGAACATCTCAGTCACCGAACTGACGGATCAACTGATCGCATCCTACGCCCGCGTCGGCGGCATCAATCATCTCGACGGCGTCAATCTTCCCTCCAAGAGCGCCATCGCGGTGATCACCGTCGAGTTGCTCCAACTGCTTTTCCCCGGCTTCTTCGACGACAAATCCATCCACTCATCCGAGATCAAGATGGAGACGGCCAACCGCATGGATTCCGTTCTCGGCGCACTGGAGGATGAGATTTACAAGAGTTTGAAATCGAACCCGGAGTTCGTCCGGAGCGCTCGTGATCCCCGCGCCTCGGCTCACAATCTGACGGTGAGTTTCCTCCAGAAACTCCCACGCATCCGCGAAGTCCTGCACACGGACATCGAGGCAGCATACAACGGCGACCCTGCCGCGCTGAACAAGGAGGAGATCATCGTGGCCTACCCCTTTGTTGAGACCGTGGCGGTCCAGCGCATGGCTCACGAACTCTACCTGAACGAGGTGCCGCTCATCCCCCGCATCATGACCGAGTGGGCGCACAGCCGTTCCGGGATGGACCTGCACCCCGGCGCCCAAATCGGTTCCCACTTCTTCGTCGATCACTGCACCGGAACCGTCGTCGGCGAAACTGCGATCCTCGGCAACCACGTGAAGATGTATCAAGGCGTCGGCCTTGTCGCGCGGTCACTGGCCGGCGGACAGGCGCTCAAAGGACAGAAGCGGCATCCAACTCTGGAGGATCACGTCACAATTTACGCCGGAGCCACCATCGTCGGAGGCGAAACCGTGATTGGCGAGGGCAGCACCATCGGGGCGAATGTCTTCCTCATGCACAGCGTCCCGCCGAACTCGCTTGTTCTTCAGGAAGACGTGAAAGTCAAAGTGCTCAAAAAGGACCGCAACCGCGACGGAGCTGATTTTCAGATCTGACTGCTGCCTCCGCCGGTCACGCTTTACGCATTACTGATCACTGATCACTGATCACTGACCACTGCCTGCCCCCGCCAGCCGCTCCCGCGCCCACTCCCGCGCCTCCTCACAAGTTTTGAGTTCCTCCTGAAGCTGCTTGTCGCGAATCTCCTCCAGCAAGGTGCCCATCGCCGGCCCGGGCTTCATCCCCAGCGCAATCAAGTCATCTCCACGCAGCAAGCGCGGCACAATGGCAGGCACGCGTTGCAACTCCTCGCGTTCCTGAATCAAGAATTCGTAGTGATCCAGCCGCCGGTGCGAGCCCAAGCAATCAAGCCGGTGCAGCTCCATTTCCAATGGGAACGTCTCGCGCAGGATCATCCGGCGGACCGTCGCCCGCCGCATCTTCCGCACATCCTTGAACTGCATGTGATGCAGCACACATTGCACAACCTCGTCCGTCTGCTTCCGTGGAAACTTCAGCCGCTGCAAAATCTCCTCCGTCATCTCCGCGCCCACTTTCTCATGGCCATAAAAGTGGATCGCACCCGATGACTCGCGCGAGCTGGTCCGCGGCTTGGCAATGTCATGCATCAACACCGTCCAGGGAAGGGACTCGGGGGCATCCGACGGCAACTGCTCCAGCATCAGCCGCACGTGATTGAAGACCGTTCCCTCCGGATGAAAATCCGGCGACTGCTCGCACTCAATCAGCGCCACGACTTCCGGCAACACATGCCCCAGCAATCCGCTCGACCTCAGCAGATCCAATCCCCGCGCCGCATGCGGCGGTCGAAACAATTTTACCAGCTCATCACGCACCCGCTCGGCGCTGACAGTCGAGATCCGCCCGGCATTGACGCGGATCGCCTCAGCCGTGCCCGTTTCGATCTCGAAACCAAGCTGAGCTGCGAATCGCACCGCGCGCAGCAACCTCAAGTGATCCTCGGCAAACCGATCCTCGGACCGCCCTATGGTCCGAACCAGCTTTGCCCGCAAATCAGCTTCGCCGCCCACCCAGTCAAAAATCCTGCCGGTGTCCGGATCCAAAAAAAGTCCGTTAATCGTAAAGTCCCGCCGTTCCGAATCAGCCCTCGCATCCGCGAACTCGACCCGCCCTGGACGCCGGCCATCCGTGTAATCCGCTTCCGCCCGAAATGTGGCGACCTGAAATTCATGCCCTCCCTCGACCACCACCATCACTCCGAATTGTTTCCCGACCGCCAAAGTGCGCTCAAACAGCGCCTCCACCTTCTCCGGTCGTGCGGAGGTGGCAATGTCAAAGTCCACCGGTACACGCCCTAACAAGTGGTCACGAACGCAGCCGCCGACCCAAAAAGCCTCGAACCCGGCAGCCTTGAGCCGGCTCACGATCTCGGTCGATATTTTACGCAATGACATGATGGATGAACGCGGGAAAGGCATCTTCGCCCGTCCTTGCGATGCCGAACATGTACACTCACCCTTCCCGAATGAACAGTCCGGCTTCGATTGGCGTTCATCAGCAGTTTCATGATTCCACTTGCTGCCACAACATACAGATTGCGCAAACACGCCGGGCCTTCTTACGCTGGCCGTGACAAATATCCGGAAACCTATGCAACGCGACGTCGTTACCGTCGAGAAATTCTACACTGCCAACGAGACTCCATTGGACTTGAAGCTCGTGGCGGGCGCCAGCGGACTGAAGCGCATCATTCGCGAACCCACCGTCAACCGGCCCGGACTTGCCCTGGCAGGATTCACTAGGTACTTCGCGAGCAAACGCGTCCAGGTCATCGGCAATGCCGAGTCGCACTTTCTTAAATCGCTCCCGAACGAGCAGCGCGCGGCGCGTTACGAGACGCTTTTCGGGCACAGGATTCCATGCTTCGTTTTTTCCCGCCAGCATCGGCCGGACAAGTCGTTCCTGAAACTCGCCGAGGAGGCCAACATCCCGATCTTCACCTCCTCACTGATCACGATGAAGTTCATCAATCTCGCGACATTGTCGCTCGAAATGATGTTCGCGCCCCGTGGTACGGAACTCGGAAGCATGGTGGACATTCTCGGCGTGGGCGTGATCATCCGGGGCGAAAGCGGCATCGGCAAGAGTGAGAGTGTCCTGGCGTTGATCGAGCGCGGCTACAGCCTGGTGGCGGATGATGTGACGAAAGTGACTCTCGTAGATGGCCGGGATGTCATTGGCACCAGCTCGGACCTGACACGAGATCACATGGAGGTTCGAGGCATTGGGATCGTCAATGTCGCCGCCATGTTCGGCGTCCGCAGCATCCGGCACGAAAAGAAAGTCGATCTCATCGTCACCCTGAAACTTTGGGACCAGGTTCCGGACGTGGACCGATTGGGAATGGAGGATCAGTACGTGAAGATTCTTGGAGTGGATGTGACACACATCACCATCCCGGTACGCCCAGGCCGGGACCTGGCACGATTGATCGAGGTCGCGGCCTTTCAAGCCAAATTGAAGGCCTCGGGCTACAACCCGGCCAGTGAACTCAACCAGCGCCTCATCGCGAAGATGACCGGCGGCAAGACTCTGTAAAATTGAATCGCCAAAACCAGCTTCATCGGCAACTCTGCAACCTCGAATGAGCACGGCGCGAAAACACGGGGATTCACACTCGATCTCCAAAGAACTGATTGTCCAGAACAAGCTGGGGATTCATGCCCGTCCTTCCGCCATGTTCGTCAAGACCGCCAGTCGCTTCGAGTGCGACATCTTTGTCACGAAGGAGGAAAAACGTGAGAGTGAGAAGATAGTGGTCAACGGCAAGAGTATCATGGGACTTATGATGCTGGCCGCTGGACCTGGTTGCAAACTGCTCGTCCGGGCCGAGGGCGCGGATGCTTTGAAGGCAATCGAGGAATTGGAAAACCTTCTCCGGCGCAAGTTCGACGAGGATTGAGATCAAGGGAACTGGTGCCGTTCGCACAAGAAAGCAAGTGGGTGACGTGAATAACTCAAGCATTGCCTCGCGCCCGAGTTTCAATAGTTTGCCGCCATGAGCCGTATCGAACTGGCAGTCCAAAAAGTTAGACATCTGGACGAGAACCAGGCGGATGCTTTGCTGGAGTGGCTTGAAATGCGCGAGAACCGCGAAGCTCTCCGTCAACGGTTGGATGCGGACGTTGAAACGGGCTTGGAGCAGTTGCGGCGGGGCGAAAAAATCCCTGGTGGACAAGTGTACGCTGAAATCCGGGATCGCAGCCAACGTCGTCGCGCCGGGAAGAATGGCTGATCATTTTACTCACCGGAGGCCAGGCTGGACCTGCTTGAGATTTGGGAACGCATTGCACGGGACAACTTGGATGCCGCTGACCGCGTGGAGCAGGAGATTGAACAAGTCGTTTCAATGCTCGCCCGCAATCCAGAACTTGGCCACATCCGTCGTGATTTGACTTCCAAACTGGTCCGTTTCTGGCCGGTTTATTCCTACCTGATCATCTACGATCCTGCCACACAACCATTGGAAATTGTCCGTATCCTCAGTGGCTATCGTGATGTGGCAGCATTGCTAAAATAACGCTCGAAGCCGGCGAGATAAAGCATGGCACTTGGTGGATTTTTAAGTTGAGTCCCACCGGCTGCACACCCTTCTTGCGAGTCAAGCGGACCCCGTTTTCTTCCTGCCATCTCGAAATCGCCTCCTGCATACCAGTAATTCTCAGACGCCACCAACTCCTTCACAGGGCGATTCATTCACAACCCCGGCGCCGACCGATTGTTCCCGCTCCATTTGGCGATGTTAAAAATCCACCCAGATCAATGTGTAAAGCCCAGCTTCTTCCTCCGTCGCCACAGCTCCCGTGGTTTGAAGATTCCCGCCGGCGTGATGATGCCGGTGATCAATTCCGCTGGAGTCACATCAAATCCAGGATTGCGCGCTCCACTGCCGGGGTTCGCCACTCGCAGGTACTCACGCTGTCCCCGGCGGTTCACGCCCCACGCGCCCAGCACTTCCTCCCCGCCTCGTTCCTCGATCGGAATGGCGAAACCGTTCTTCAGATTCCAGTCGATCGTGGACAAGGGAATCGCGACGTAAAATGGAATCTTGTGACGGCTTGCGAGCACCGCCTTTGTGTAAGTGCCGATCTTGTTGGCCACTTCGCCCGTGCGGCCAAGCGTGCGGTCGCTGCCAACGATCACCAAGTCTATCTCTCCTCGCTGCATCAAGTGCCCTGCGGCATTGTCGGCAATGATCTGATGTGACACGCCTTGCTGGCTCAGTTCCCATGCCGTGAGAGTCGCCCCCTGGCTCCTTGGCCGGGTTTCGTCGCAGAACACATGAAATTGCCTCCCCTGCTCCTGGGCGGCATAAATCGGCGCGGTAGCCGAACCCACATCCACAAATGCCAGCCAGCCCGCATTGCAATGAGTGAGAATGCGCGCTCCCTCCCGAATCAACTTCGCGCCGTGTACCCCAATCGCCCGGCAATGCTCCACATCCTCCTCCGCGAATCGTTCCGCTGCGGCAAGAGCGAGCTTCTGCTTTTCCGCGACGCTGCTCCCCTGCTCCATCACCGCTCGCACCTGATTCATCGCATTGACGGGATCCACCGCCGTCGGCCTTGCGGACTTCAATGCTTCATAAACCTTGTTCTCATGACGTTGGAACAATGCCAGATTCCTCCCCTTGAATGCCCGAACTCCCTGTGCGAGCCCAAACGCCGCCGTGGCCCCGATCGCTCCTGCTCCACGCACCACCATGTCCCGGATTGCCCGGGCAGTGGCTTGAAAATCTGAAATGCGAACCACCTTGAACTGGTGGGGAAGCAACCGCTGATCGATCAGGAGGACTTCATTCCGCCGCGCGTCAAACTCCACGGTCCGATAATGCCGCCGCCGTCCGCCGATGATGACCTTCATGAAATGATTTGCTGGCGGACCGTTGGCGGAACGCTGCTGCCGTCTCTCAGGTGATCTTGACCTTCAGCGACTTGAGCTTCGCCCGGATCTTCCGGTACGCGGGGTCGCGACGCAGGTTCTCCAGATCTGGATCCCCCACCATCCACTCGAAATCGCGGTAACCAAGAGTCAGAGCCTTATCCAGGGCCAGCGCGGACAAATCCAGACTCCCGGTGAGGGAGTAACTGCAGGCGAGATTATACTGAACCAGCGGATCATCAGGAATGAGCCTGGCAAGGTCCTCGTCCACCTTGAGCCCATCCGGATAGCGCCCGCGCCGGGTGTAACTGTCCCCGAGCACCTGCAACGCCTCTGTGTATTCCGGCGCCCGCCGCACAACGCCCTCGAGAAAACCGATCTCAATGTCGAGATCCCGCTTCTCCTTCCGCGTGAGTTTCTTGGTCAAGGTGCTTTTTTTCCGCATACGTCGTGTTCCGAAAAAATCACACAACACATCCACAAGTCAAGCGGGGGTAAGCCGCACTCATCCGGGAGATTGGGGTAGGAACGAGGGATTCGGCTGTTAGCAGTGTTTTCCTCGTTATCCTCAATGCGGCCATCGATTGAGTTTATCCAAAGGGGCGGCGACGGCTCGTCCTCAGCTTCCAACACCCTTGGGGACGAGCCGTCCTCACCCCCTGGCGTTTGGACTTTTTTCGATGCCAGCACCGCTGCCACGCCAGCTCAACGCTGGATGATCTCCCGGAGGGAGAATTGAGAATAGCCCGGCCTTTCAAGGCTGGGACTACGATGTCGTAACCTCGAGTCCCGGAGGGCCGGCTGAATCTCCTTCACTGTCACAAATCCCCTTCATCCAGCTCAATGGCATGTAGAAGCGGTAACATAATCTGGAAGGAAGGAACTCGACACAGGTTCTCGCATCAGCCGTCCCTTCGGGACTTGTCCGTTGCCGTACTCAAACCCGGCAGTAAACTGCCGGTCTATTATCAAATCTTCCTCCGGGAGAAGGTGGCTTGGCCCACCATAGACTTTCTGACAGAGAGCGAACATGTCCGCCTTCCTGGAGCCACTCCCCAAATGCCCACACTCCAGCGTAGGGACGAGCCGTCCCCGCCCCTGTGAACTCGACTCCCAAAAGCGCAGTTTTGCCGGCTCAAAGTAAAGCAGAAGCTCTTCGTTTGGGCTGGCTTCGGATAAACGTTTCCACTCCAATGAACGTCACCGTCGCCGGTTCGCTCAAGTCACTTTCGCCCGCTTCATCCGCGGCGGAGACAAAGTCCACCGCCCGCGTCCTACAACGAGGCTCCCTCCGTCTCCAATCTGGTCAAAACTTCGCCCGCGACGAGCACAATGGAAAAATTATGCTCGCGCCAGCTCCCGGGACGGGCGTAGACAAACAATTACGCACAACCGGCGGACTCGTGGCGGCAGCCGAAATCGGAGCAGCCGCTATTTGCCCGCGTCGGATTTGCAGCTTTCCTCGCCGCTCGACTTCTGGCTCAATCATTCGCATGCAAGCAACGGACCCAAGAGAGCGCGGCGCGTTTTTGTTCGCCGTCCTGCTGCTCCTGCTTTCGCTCGTCCCGCTACACGCCCAGCCTGCCGCGCCAGCCTCAACTCTCAACTCTGCACTCGCCACCCGCCGCGTCCTCGAACTCGACGGGACGAACAGCTACGTGGAGCTGCCCCTTGGCGCGTTCACCAATCTCGATGAAGTCACCGTCGAGGGCTGGGTCAAGTGGGAGAGTTTTGGAAACTATTCCCATTTCTTCGATCTCACCCTCGCGGGCTATACGCTTATCGCTTCCAACTTTAGAACCATTCCAGATCTGCTTGCCGCGACATTCCATGGCTCCGATGCCGCATTTGTGGAAGCCCCCGGGATGCTTTCAACGGGTAGCTGGATTCATGTCGCGGTGGTGTCTGGGAAACAGGGATCGGGATTGAAGCTCTTCGCCAACGGTGCGCTCGTAACGACCAATACCAGTCGGTCAGTAGTTCCCACGGCAACCCCGGAGAAGCCCAATTTTCTCGGCCGATCCAAAGTCCGAGTTATCGGCACCCCTGTTCCCGACTTCCACGGGCAGATGGCCGAGGTCCGGCTTTGGCGAGGGGAACGCACCGAGGCGCAAATCCGCGAGAACCTGTTCAAGAATCTGACGGGAAAGGAAGAGGGACTGGCGGGACTCTGGAATTTTGCGGACGGCACAGCCAACGACTCCTCCCCAAGGGCGCAGCATGGTAAGTTGATGGGGCCAGGCCAGGGTAGTTGAAGCCGCACTGCCTGCGGCGACTGCCCTCGTTCCCTGGTCACGGTTAATCGTGCAGGTCACCGATGCCGCCGGCGTGCCGGTGCAAAATCCCACGGTGCGCGCCGAGGTGAATGGAACGGTAGTCGGGCGCGCGGACGACAACCTTCTCGGAGTCGATACGCTCACGATTTGGACGACTGCCCCCTCAGTGGACTTGTTCGCTTCCACCACCAATGACCTCGGAGGCTGGCAGCTTGCAGTCCCGATCACTCCTTACACCGAGCGCACTAACGCCTGGAAACTGGGCCGGGCCACGCACATCGCCGGGCACGCGGTGGCACTGGACGGCAAGACGCCGCACGCCAGCCTGGTGGTGGAATTGGTGCAACCGGACGGAGAACCGGGGAGCACAGGCGCCTCGCCTGTCCCGCCCGGCGCCCCGCCGGGCGGAATCGGAGCGGTAACCGCCGCACTGAATGTCGTCATTTCCGAAAACTCTCCCGGCGCAGTTCCGGTCGGCGAGGGCGCCGACCGGAGCGGGCGGGGCGCCCGCGCTCCCCAATTGCCCGCCGCCACAACCAATCGCGTGCTGGAACTCGACGGCAAGGGGAGCTACGTCGAACTGCCGTCGGGGTGCTTCAGCAACCTGACCGAGATCACGGTGGAAGGCTGGGTCAACTGGGCCAGTTTCGGTAACGGTTCGCATTTTTTTGAGTTTGGCGTGACCAACGCCATTTACGTAGTCAATGAAGCGAACCGCCCTGACTTGGGCCTTGCCACGCGCCGCAACAACGTCACGAAGCATTCGCCGGTGCCGGGCGTTTTGGTGCCCAATCAATGGCGACACGTGGCCGCAGCGGTCAGTCAGACGAGCCAGAGGCTCTATCTGGATGGCCTCCTGGTGCTGAACCAAACTGACACTAACCTGCAAAATTCATAGTGGACTTGTTGGTCGGAAATTTTGGAGGAAAATTTCTCGCGAACGATGGTTTGAGTGCTGGTGAGGGATCAAAGCGACCGGGATCGCGCGTTTGTCGGACTTTTCCGGAGTGGACGCGTGGTTTTGC
>SIBF01000218.1 GCA_009695275.1 Pedosphaera sp.
GGTAAGTCGTGGCGCCGAAGGGCCAACAGAAGCATTCGTGGGAGATTTCATCCCATTCAAAGGTGGGGCTTTAGACACCTTGTGTCTAGGAAAATCTTCAACTCACGCCGCCGCACTCACATCCCCAAGCCCGGCGAAATGCCGTGATTGGACATCTACAACAGTGATTTGAAGCTGGCTGTGGAACACCACGGCGCACAACACTACGAGCCTCAAGAAAATTGGAGCGGTAATAGGGGGTTTCGTATCCAAAAAGTCCATGACCGAACGCGACGAAGTTTTTGCAAAGCTAATGGGATTCTGCTCGTTGAGATTCGGGAACTAGGGAAACGCACGACTATCGAATCGATGCGAAGACAAATTCGGAAGGCGCTTTGCGAGGATGGGCGACACCTGCCGGCTGGTTTCGACGAGGTGGACCTAACCAATCTGCCGGTGATGAGCGAAAGCCAAGTTTATTGGATTGAAGTTCAAGAGGCCGCCCAAGCGGCAGGTTTGGAGATTTTGAGGCAATCGTTTCTCGGAGCTGACAAGGCAGTTTCAGTTCGGTGCCCTCACGGGCACGTTACACTGAAAACGCCCCGCTCTATTTTGCAAGGACGACAGTGCGATGAATGCTACATGGAGCAAAGGAAAAAGCCTCTCCGACTTTCTGATGGTCGCGTGTTTGAGTCAGGCGCGGCGGCTGCAAAGGTTCTTGGAGTGACGAAGGAAGTGGTGAACAAGGCAATTCGCAACGATCGATTGTTCAACGGTTTTCGGGTTGAGCGAATTTCTTGGGAAGAATTCCGCCACCTCTCTGAGAGTTGCTAAAGATTTACGACATGGCAGAGAGGGGGACAAGTCTGGTTGGTCACGGTCGTGGTGAATTTGGGCGGCACGGTGGCCACGGTGGGTTTTCCCAACATCGGTTTGCAAGGGTTCGCCCCCAAGCTGGCCAAGGGCGAGATCGCGTCGCTCTCCGGTGCGGCGGATGACGCGCGGTATTTCCAGATCAGCGTGCCGGTGCAACCGGGCAATTCGGGCGGAGCGTTGGTGGACGAGCGCGGCAACGTGGTGGGCGTGGTGTCGGCCAAGCTGAGCGCGCGGGCGGCGCTGGCAGCGAGCGGGGCGTTGCCTGAGAACGTGAATTACGCCGTGAAGAGCAATTATCTCCTGAGCTTCCTGGAATCCGTGCCGGAGGTCTCCGCCAAGCTCAAGGAACCAAACACCCGAGATCGCAAGTTTGAGGATGTGGTGAAGTCCGCCGAACAAGCCGCCGTGCTGGTGCTGGTGTATTGAGACTCCCGCTCGAATTGAGAATCGTTAGTGACGCTACGGAGTCGGAGGAATTGGAAAAAAGTAAACGCCGGGGTTTCGGCTCATGTCGATCCTCGCTGCAATGCTTGCCGCGAAGGGCATCAGCTCTGGCCAGTTCCCGCGGCCCAAGATGAACATGGCCAGTTTCAGATCGTGAAGGCTTTGTTGGAATCGCAGATTCTGATCGGTCCTCACGAACATGGTTGAAACCCTGCCTATCCGGTTTGTTGACAAAACTCACATGGCAGCGTGCTGCGCCTCACAGAGGCGCGGTCCGGAGCGCGGGTCTGTGACCCGCAGCAGCCGCGATTGGCAACTGAACGGATAGGCATGGTTGAAACCAGCGGCTTCGGCGAGCGCCAGCAGTTCGCCGTTTTTCTTTTGCGCCCACCCCAGTTGAAAAGCGCGTTGAACTTCGTGAGTTGCCAGATACGACCGCAAAAGTTTGGGCACGCCCTGGTCGAAAAGAATCTTCAAGCGGATGCGGAGGGCACAGCGCGAATTGCGGCGGCGGCTCCCAACTGCTCGCGCGTCATGCAGTCATACCACTCGAGAAATTGCTCCAACGTGCCACCATGATCAAGATGATCGAAGAACGTCTGCACGGGCACGCGCGTGCCATTGAAGACCATAGCCCCACTCATCACGTCGGGGTGCTGTGAAAAGATTTCCGGCAAACTCATCGCCGTATTCATGTCGTAAAGCTGGCGCTTACATCCGACACCGTCAAGAAGCGATGCTCTCAGGAACACGGGCACGGATGGTCACGCTAGCGCGAACAAGTTTGGCGGGACCCACGGACGTGGCCGTCCGCGCCTCAACCCAACATTTCATGCGAGTCGAAGATCAGTTTCCCTGCTGGCATCCCGTCGAGGAAAGGCTATGGTGTGAGCAATTACCAATGGCTGTGACGACAAACATAGTTGATCCAAGCGCCGGACTGGCCGCCCGGCATTGAACCAGATCGTGCGCGCTGAATTCCAAATTAGAGAATCGAAATGGCAGGGGGCTTTGGCCGGAACCATGCAGGAGGAGCGCGGAATTCATTCCGCAGGCGGGTGGAATTGCCATGTGGGCGATGGATTTTCGATTCAAGCCCTTGCTCCTCGCGACGGTCACCATTCAGTGATTCGGTTTTCGGCGGCGTGGCATTCCACAACACTTGGATTCCAACGAGTGTTCGCGCATTGCGGCGGAATAAATTCCGCGCTCCTATCGAATCGTTTTGGTTTAGCTCTTTGTGTCTTGGCCCTGGTTTGCTCATTAGCTTTGCCCACTCGCGCGGCAAGCGAGTCGAAGGCCGCCGAGCCCGAGAAAGAAATCGATTGGGGCAAGGAGCGCGAGTTTTGGTCTTTCCGTCCGCCCAGGCAGCAAGCTCCACCCGCAGTGAAGAACAAACGCTGGCCGCGCCAGCCGATGGACCACTTCATTCTCGCTCGCATCGAACAGAAGCGCCTCTCGCCGTCGCCGGAATCTGAGAAGCGGACTTTGATCCGACGCCTCACGTTCGACATGACAGGATTACCGCCGACACCCGGGGAGGTTGAAGACTATCTCAAAGACAAACGGTCCAATGCCTACGAGCGCCTCGTGGAACGTCTGCTGGCTTCACCGAGATTTGGCGAACGGATGGCGAGCTTGTGGTTGCCACTGGCGCGTTATGCGGAAGATCAGGCACATCAGGTGGGCGACGACACGACAATGTTCTATCCGCACGCCTACCTTTACCGCGAATGGGTGATCAACGCCTTCAACCGCGACCTGCCTTACAACCAGTTCATCCGTTTCCAACTTGCGGCCGACAAGTCCGACGCCGGCACAAATGATCTCGCCGCGCTTGGTTTCCTCGGTTTGGGACCGAAGTACTACAACCGCGACCGGATCGAAGTGCAGGCGGATGAATGGGAGGACCGCATTGATACCGTGACGCGATCGATGCTCGGCCTGACGGTGGCTTGCGCCCGCTGCCATGACCACAAATATGATCCCATCACGGCGAGTGATTACTATGCGCTGGCCGGAGTGTTCGCGAGCACGAAGATGGTGAACAAAACATCGCAAGGGAAAATCGTCGAAGGCAAAGTCAGCGCCGACAAGATGCCGACTGACACGTTGCACACAGTCGAGGACGGCGAGGTGAAGGATCTCAATGTGTTCATTCGCGGCAGTGTCGATCGCAAAGGTCCGGTTGCGGAACGCCGATTTCTACGCGTGTTGTCACAGGGCGAGCCAGAGCATTTCCATGAAGGCAGCGGTCGCAAGGAACTCGCGGAAGCGCTTTCAAATCGGACAAATCCATTGACCGCCCGGGTGATGGTCAATCGCGTCTGGGGAATGTTCTTCGGACGTCCGCTGGTGCCAACGCCAAGCAACTTCGGCCACTCAGGCATGCCGCCATCGCATCCCGAACTGCTGGACGACCTCGCTGTCCGGTTCATGGACAATGGTTGGTCCATCAAATCGATTGCGCGCGAATTGGCCCTTTCATCCACTTACCGGCAAAGCTCCATCGACAATCCCCAACGAGCCATGGCCGATCCCGCCAACGAATTATTCTCGCACATGAACCGCCGCCGTCTGTCCATCGAGCAATGGCGCGACGCGGCGCTCTTCGTCTCTGGCGGGTTGAGTTTGAGCGGAGGCAAGTCGTTGGAGCTGGATGATCCGACGAACCAGATGCGTACGGTTTACGCCCGGATCAGCCGGCTGAAGTTGAACGACCTGTTGATGCAGTTCGATTACCCGGATGCAAACGTTCATGCGGAACGGCGTTCCGTAACCACAACGGCAACGCAGAAGCTTTTCATGCTAAACAGTCCTTTTGTGCAAAAGCAGGCAAGCGCCCTGGCTGCGCGGCTCAATGAGGATGCAAAGGCGAGCAACGGTGGTCGTGTGCGTCATGCTTATCTTTTGCTCTTCGGACGCGAGCCGGAGAAGGGGGAAGTGAAACTCGCGCTGGATTTCCTCGGTAAACCACCCGCGCCGGAGATGACCCGCTGGGAGCAGTATGCCCAACTTCTCCTGGCCTCAAACGAGATGCTGTATGTGGACTGATCCTCTGAATTCGATTTTTTCCGCCTCCATGCAACCACGCTGCCCGCTACTGACCCGCCGCCAGATGCTTCAGCGCACCTGTGCGGGCTTTGGACTTGTCAGCCTTGCCGGATTGCTCGGCCCTCAGGCCGTGTTCGCCATGGACACTGCGCGCAAGCCGCACTTCGCTCCGCGCGCGAAACGAGTCATCTTCTTGTTCCTGAATGGCGGCCCATCCCATGTGGACACTTTCGATCCAAAACCAGCGCTCAAGAAGTACGAAGGCCAGCAACCGAGTGGCGACCTCTATAAGAAATCCAAAGGCACCGGCTTCGTCCCATCTCCGCTGAAGTTTCACCGGCATGGCCAGAGCGGGATTGAAGTCAGCGAAACGCTGCCGCATCTCGCGCAGGTGATTGACGATTGCTGTGTCATCCGCTCGATGAAGACCGATGTGCCGAACCACGAACCGGCTCTGCTCCAGATGCACTCGGGCAATCTCCAGCCAATCCGTCCATCCATGGGTTCGTGGGTGTTGTACGGGCTTGGCACCGGGAACCAGAACCTGCCGGGCTACGTCGTGTTGCGGCCCAGTCCCAAGATCGTTGTCGGCCCGGCTTTGTGGAGTAACAGCTTCCTGCCAGCGGAATTTCAAGCCACCAGTGTGATCACGGCAGACATGCAGATGGAGAAGCTCGTGGCGAACATCAAGAATTCCAAACTAAACGAACCGCAACAGCGCGAACAACTCGACCTGCTTGGCGAATTGAATCGGGTGCATCTGAAGCGACGTGGTGGCGACACCGAATTGGATGGCCAGATCAAGGCGATGGAAACCGCCTTTCACATGCAGAAGCAGGCGATGCAGACATTCGACATCAGCCGCGAGCCGGAACACATCCGACGCATGTACGGTGACACCACGTTCGCCCGCTCATGCCTGCTGGCGCGTCGCCTCGTGGAGGATGGTGTGCGGTTTGTGTCTGTCTATTACACAACCGACAAGAACAACCAGCCGTGGGACACCCACACGGACCACGATGAGGGGCATCGCAAATTGTGCCTCGATGGCGACCAGGCGGCGGCGGCGCTCATAGCCGACCTGAAAGCTCGTGGCATGTTGGACGATACACTGGTGATCTGGGGTGGCGAATTTGGCCGCACGCCCTACGCCGAGAATCAGAAAGATAAGAAGACCGGACGCGATCATCATCACACCGCGTTCTCAATGTTGCTGGCAGGCGGCGGCGTCAAAGGAGGGATGGTTTATGGCGCCACAGACGAACTGGGGATGCATGTCGCGGAGAATCCGGTTCACGTTCACGATCTGCACGCCACGATTCTCCACCTGCTGGGCATCGATCACGAACGGCTCACCTACCGTTACGCCGGCCGCGATTTCCGGCTCACCGACGTCCACGGCCAGGTCGTCAAAGAAATCATGGTTTGAGCTCGGCTCGTATTGTCTGAGTCAAGGAAACATGCCTTGCATTCGATTGGGACGAGCGTGAGGTTGCTTCGATGAAGCCGCTGGAAGTGGAGCCGGTTGAGTGTGATTACCCCACGGCCCTCGGTTCGCGCGTAAGCCGGCACTTCCTCGTCCGAAAACAAAAGCGCCATGCTCAGCTTGTCTCATCTCTTTCGTTCTCGCGAATCTGCCGGTCGATCTCCGCTCGGTGTGTGGCCACGTAGGCCCAAGCGTCGGTGAAGACGGCGCTGCACGGCGCGGTGGTTCAATGTGCTGGCTTCGCTCCAGGTGGCAAGGATGCTGGAGCTTTGGAACAGGGAGGTGCCGGGTGGGCCGGTGAGCTGCAAGTCAAAGAAAGGCGTCGCTCGCAGTCCGGCGATGAGGCTCACTTCCAAGGGATACGTTGAAATGGAGACGCCTTGGCCCTTGAGTTGAGCAACCGTCGCGGCAAGGCTTGCCTCCGCCAATGGTGCGGGTAAGACAAGGCTGTGGAGCGAGTTTGCTTAGAGGTTGAGATACAGCAGACTTGTCAGTCCAACAGGCAAGGTGAGGCTGGACAGTTGATTGCCGTAGAGTTCGAGCGTGGTCAAATTCGCGAGATCCTCAGGCAGTGTGACTTTAGGTTCAATGCTGAGATCCGGGTTCAAATGACCTCCCGATTCAACGGAGGCGGCAGGACCGGGCCCAATTCAGCAATTCTGAGAACAATTCAGACTCCTCGGCAGGCGTCAACGGCACTTCCTGCAAGGTTTCTGCAAAAACGACCCCAAAAGACTCTTCGACCGAAAACCTGCGACGCAGGCACCGGTTCAGCTCCCGTTGAAAGTGGACACGAAACCGTTCTTTGCCGGTTTCTGATGTGCCGTGGTTTGATGCGTTACCCACAACGCGATGAGACGTGAGTTGCATTGCTCACCGACGTTGCGCCTGGACCTGTGCATTGACAAGCGCACGTTATTGGAAGTTGTCCACGCGTATTTCGCGGGTTGTTCACCCAGTTCCAAGGTTCTTCCTGAGGGCACTGGCATCTTGCTGGCGCGTGGGACTGAACCCGCCGGCAAGGGCACTGGCCCTGTCAAGTAAGCTTGATGGAGCCGCAGGATTTTGATCATGCGTCTCATCGGGCGTGTTCATTTGCTCCCAGCCATTGCAGTCATGAAGGCTTCAACGCTCATTCCATGAATCTGGATGGTTTTGTGGCGCGATGTTTGTCCGCGGATGAGTTGCATGGCGCTTCGCGGGCAATTGAGCGTCCTGGCGAGGAGATCAACGAGCGCCTGGTTGGCCGCGGAATCCACCGGAGGTGCAGTCACGCGAATCTTGAGTTCTGAACCAGCCGCCTCTCCGATTTCGTTCTTCGAAGCACGCGGTTGAAGTTTGACCGCCAGCAGCACGCCATCCTGGTGCGACCGGAGGTATGCCGGAGGGTTCACAGGCGTTGATAAAGTTTTGGAAGCCACAATGCGAGTGCTTCCGCCGCGGCAAGGACCAGTGGGATGGCGATGACCGGAGCAAAATCGACTTTCACCAGGCGCAGCGGAAGAATTCGAAAGGGTTTCAACAGCCGGTTGGCACTATGGCTGATGTACTGCCACACGGGATGATTGCCGAGATAAAGGTAGCTGTTGATGAGATGAATTAGGAACAGGCCGACCAGGAGATATTTCCAGAGAAGGCAGGTGGCGCAAGCGAGGAGCAGCGCCTGGCAGATCAGTTGCCACTCGGAGACGGAGGCGGGGATCAACCCCATTTTGTAAAGCAGCGGATTCACGAAGATCCATCCGAACGCAGCCACCATGGCCGGCATGAGAAGTTTCACAGCCGAGGGCCACCATTCCGCGAGTCCCAACAGTCCGCGCACGAGCCTCTGCTGCGGGTCGTTGGACGGGAGGCCGCGATTGACGACAGACAGGAGCATGAGCCAGACATAGCAACCAAACAGCCAGACGCCAAAACTCAATGTTGAAAACAAAATGATCCGCATGAAACGGTCGCTACGGAAAGGCAGGGAGAGAGCGCCAAGCTGAAGTGTGGCTGTCCAGTTCACTGCCGAGCCGATTTCATGGTAAGCGACGGCGCGGATCAGCAGCACCGCGATCAGCATCCCTGGAGAGGACCATGTCCTGGTGGCAGGAGGACCCGCGGATCTGAGCGCAGTGGCAAGGGTGATGCCAGACAAGGTGGCTGGATTTGGGAATTTCTGCGAACGCCAGTTAAGCCAGAGGAGGACGCATACCAGATTGAGAATGGCATCAATGACGGCCATGACAGATCAGCCGTAGTTTATTTCAACAGGTCGCGGGAGCATGACACCATTGGAGAGATCCGCTCTTCTCACATCATCTTCAACAATGTGTCCGCCATGTCACTAGGCGTGGTGGCGACCCCAATTCCGGCGGCTTTGAACGCGTCAATCTTCGCTTCCGCCGTGCCTTTGCCACCACTCACAATCGCGCCCGCATGCCCCATGCGACGGCCCGGAGGAGCGGTCGCGCCCGCGATGAAACCGGCCACGGGCTTGGTGCCGTGTTTCTTGATCCATTCGGCGGCCTCTTCCTCGGCGCTGCCGCCGATCTCGCCGATCATGATGATGCCCGTCGTTTCCGGGTCGGCCATGAAAAGCTTGATTACATCGAGGTGCGAAGTGCCGTTGACCGGATCGCCGCCGATGCCGACGCACGTGCTTTGTCCGACGCCGCGCGAGGTGAGCTGCCAGACCGCTTCATAAGTCAGCGTGCCGCTGCGCGAGACGACCCCGATGTTTCCCTTCTTGTGAATGTATCCGGGGGCGATGCCAATACGGCAACCGCCGTGCGATTCCTTGCCATTGCCGGGAGTCACCACGCCAGGGCAATTCGGTCCGACAAGCCGGGTCATGCTGCCGATCATCGCCTGCTTCGCGCGCACCATGTCGCGCACTGGAATGCCCTCGGTGATGGCGACCACGAGATCGAGTCCGGCATCGACGCCTTCGAGAATTGCGTCGGCAGCAAACGGCGGCGGCACGAACACCGCGCTGGCCGTCGCGCCGGTCTGCTTCACGGCATCGGCAACGGTGTCGAAGATTGGCACTTTCTTTCCGCCGTGCTCGAAGAATTGCCCGCCCTTGTTCGGCGTGACGCCGGCCACGACCTGCGTGCCGTAGTCGATGGAGAGCTTCGCGTGACGGGCGCCGAATTCGCCGGTGATGCCCTGGATGAGGAGCTTGGTGTCGGGTTTAACGAGGATGGACATGATACTTTTGCGTATGGGACTTAAGGCTTGTGGCCTGCAGTTGTTTTTTAATTCAGTTTTTCCGCTGTTCGTTTCGCTCTTTGATGGAGCGCAGCCAATGGACCGCTTCAATATCACGCTGACGACCGGCGGCGGACTTTGCAGCAATAATGGCGTCCAGGTTCAACATGCGGAATCGCCCCGATAGACACGGTGTAGAAAGTCGCAATGCATCCTCATAGCCGCCGACTCCGGTCACTTCACTCAAACAATCCAAAAGACCAAGGTCCGTGCGCAAATAGACATTCTTCAAATTGGAGCACATCCTGTCATTCAACTCGAAAGGAAGCTCATCTGGCGTCATCCGGTGGACTGGATGCAAGTCTTTGACAGCCGCCTCCAGTCGTCCCAGGTTTTCCGATCCAAACCGGCAGCAAATGTCCACGTCTTTCGTCACCATGGGAGCGCCATGGATGACGACGCAAAGTCCGCCGATGATGACAAACTCAACCTCATGGTCCCGCAATCGATCAAGCAGATCCTCGTCATTCTGTTGGACCATCGACATGGTTGGTGAAGCGTAATACCCGGTTTAGAGCCCGCTGATGATCTGCCAGTCGTTCCGTTTCTGTCATGCGCAAACATGCTTCGAGTAGTGACAGATCAAGGCCATACTCAAAAGCTGCGCGCCACGCCGGACCGGCGTCTGGAGGACAGACGTAGCCGCGATTCAGTTGATCAATGAGCTCGTCGTCGAGCATGGTCATGAGTGTCCGGCCTTCCGCTTGTGGATGCAAATCAAGTTCCCCTCGGTGTCGTAGATGAACGCCATGGTGCAAACGGGCGTGGGGAAGGCTTCCATCTTGAACTTCACGCCGTTCGCCTTCAGATGCGTGATGGCTGCGTCGAAATCCTCCACTTCAAGCCCGACGGAACAGCCGTCCGCGCGCGGATGCCAGTCCGGCGCTCCGGCCCCGATGGAGAGCGTGCCGCTGGCGATGTCGTATTCCGTCCACTGCATCCCACCGGGTTCGCCGACGATGTAGGTCGCCTTCAAGCCCAGCACGCCCTCGTAAAACGAGCGCGCCCGCGCCATGTCGGTGACGGGGTAACAGGTGAAGGCGATTTCGGTGACTTTTAGCATTGGGTTTCTGAATCGACCGAAGGTCAGGCCGCAACCTTCAGCCGTTTCTTCGGGCGGACAATGGCGTGCTCACCCTGATAAATTTTATAGGGATGCTTGGCGGCGGCACGGCGATAGACCTCCGCCTGCTTGGCGAGGTCGAAGCCGCATTCCTTCGCCACGCGCAGTCTCAGGGCGCGCAGCCACTCCATCCCGTCGTCATGCGGTCTATTCTTTTTCATTGGCTTCGGCGAGTTGGAGCGGAGTGACGATCTTCGGCGTCGCCAGTCCCAGCATCCAGTTCACGCGGACAATATGATCCAATTTGTTGGGGTTGGCGAGATGCTTGCAATTCCAAGTCACGAGGTGATCGCACTTGTGAACCGTCGCGAGGGCCAGATGCGTGGCGTCGCCGAACACTTCCACCGGCATGAGCTTGTGCTGTGCGTAGAATTGGACGACTTCCTGAATCTCCGCCGAGTCTTCCAACACCGGCAGCGAGCGGGCCAGGGCCTGGGCCCACTGCCATTGAATTAAGCGCAATCACCTTCAAAACACGGTTTTTTTGACCCGCCTTTGAAAATGATACGATCGGTGAAACGAAGTCCTGCGACGCACGGGCACTGGGCGATTGGGGCGCACGGGCACCGGACTGCCCAGAAAGAGT
>SIBF01000219.1 GCA_009695275.1 Pedosphaera sp.
GGAAATCCGGCAGGCAGTCGTCCGAAACATTCAGAATTCATGGATGCCCGAGGTTTTAGCGCCGTATTGCTTCACCCCCTGATGACCATGCAACGCTCGAAAACCCCTCATTTTTCCAATGATTCAGCCATAATGAGAATTGCTGTCGGCGATGACGACGCCCTTGCCTTTGAGGCAGATTTTGGGGCTGAAACTCTCGCCCCCGTAAAACCGAAAGCGGTGGAGAGGCCCGCGGCGGGTGGACTCGGTGATCTGTTGAACGATGGCGACACGGCTGGGCAGCCCGCCGTAAAACTCCAGATTCAGCGCCCGCAATAGTATGGGAAGCTGGCTTTCGTGGGGGTAACGGGTGAATTTTCCATCCCGTTCCTCGACAACTTCGAAATCATTCCGATAAATGGATTGAAATGGGACGTGTTTCATTGCAATTCCCCCGGGAGGCCATCATTCGGGCAGCGCTTACGTAAGCGATGCAAGTTTCGGTGATCATGTGCAGATTGCGGTCTTTGCTTGTTCACGAAGAATTGGACACCACTTTGGCTTCTGCTATCTCCCACTTTTGGTTCGAGATGATCAATTGTTCCGTTTGCTGAAATTGCAGCCAAAACACCAACGAAGACAAGCTGGCAGAATCTTTTCCCTTCACATATTTTCACGTCGTGCACCGTTTTCCATCACTGGTTCTTGGCGTTGGCTTTGTTCTGTTTCAATTGACGCTTCACGCCTCCACGAACTGGTTCTCCGACGCCGTTTGGTATCAGATTTTTCCGGAACGCTTTCGCAACGGTGACGCAAGCAACGATCCGTTGGCCGCCAGTCTGGAGGGAACGTGGCCGTATTTCGTTCCGACCGGCTGGAAGATCGTTCCGTGGACCAGCGATTGGTATCAGCTCCAGCCGTGGGAGCGCGATGGCAGGGGCTTCTACACCCATGCGCAGCTCCGTCGTTATGGCGGCGATATACAAGGGATCCTCGACAAGCTCGATTACCTTCAGACTCTCGGAGTCAACGCGCTCTACCTGAATCCAGTCTTCGATTCCGCGTCGCTCCACAAGTACGGTGCCACGATGTATCACCACATCGATCGCCATTTCGGTCCGGACCCCGAGGGCGACTCCCGGATCATCGCAGCGGAAGATGCGGCTGATCCGGCCACCTGGCGTTGGACGGCGGCAGATCAGCTTTTCGTGAAACTCATCCGTGAAGTTCATCGTCGCGACATGCGGATCATCATTGATGGCGTCTTCAACCATGTCGGCATCCCGTTCTGGGCTTTGCAGCGGGCCAAACGTGAGGGGCCGGCCAGCCGGTTCGCAAATTGGTTCGAGATCAAACGCTGGGACGATCCAGCCACACCCGCGGACGAATTCGAGTACCAAGGCTGGGCCGGCGTCAAAGATCTTCCGCAACTTGCACGCGATGGTCTAAACTTGCATCCCGACATCCGCGAGCACTTGCACGCTGTTGTCCGGCGCTGGATGGACCCAAATGGCGACGGCAATCCAAGCGACGGCATTGACGGCTGGAGGCTGGATGTCGCTGCGGAAATGCCAATGGGCTTCTGGAAAGAGTTTCGCGGTTGGGTCAAGACGATCAATCCTGATGCCTACCTGACAGGTGAGATTTGGTGTGACGATTACCAGGCGAACACCTTCCGCAACGCGAGGCCCTGGCTCGATCAAGCATTCGATGGCGTGATGAATTACCGGTTCGGCGACGCTGTGTTTGAATTCTTTAATCGATCGAACGGAATCAGCCCGTCACGCTTTGGCGAACTGCTAACCAGAATTCATGGCGACTACGGTTACGAGCGCTGTCTCGAACTTCAGAACCTCTTCGACTCGCACGACACGGCGCGAATCGGCTCTGCAGTGGTGAATCGACAATACCGACAGGACCACGCGGCAAATCTGGCGGACAACCGGACCTATGACGTGCGAGCTCCAAATGCGGCGGAGAAACAGCGATGGAAACAGATGGTTGCTTTTCAGTTTCTGTCGCCAGGTGCGCCTTACATTTACAGCGGCGATGAGGTCGGCATGTGGGGTGCCGACGATCCAGATTGCCGCAAGCCAATGGTCTGGTCTGATCTGCGCCATCAACCCGAACGCGCTCACCCTTTCGGTGACCCTCGGAAAACAAATCCTGTGAAAGTGGATCGCGACCTCTTCGCATTTCATCGTGAATGGATCGCGCGCCGTCACAAACTTCCAGTGCTGCGGCAAGGCAGTTTCAAAATCGTCCTTGCGGATGATTCCGCGCGAGTTTTTGCGTTTCGTCGCGAGCTCGATCATCATTCTGTGATCGCCCTCTTCAACACCGGGGATCGTGATGTTCACGTTTCGTTCGAGAAACTGGATTTGAACGGAGACGAGAAGTGGCTCAATGGAACTTTTCGGGTTCACCACAAAGCCAGAGTTCCAGCGGGATGGTTTACTGTCTTGGAAAATGTATCACCAAAGTAAGCCGCTGGTTTGGCAAACCGCTCTCCAACCCTTGCCAATCGCGACCAGATAAACCAGCACACTACAGTTTTGAATTGAATCGAATGCCAAATGAAACCCACTTCAAAGGCTGGGCCAAGCCCGGCCCAATCCCGCCGGGACTCGCGGCAGGACTGGTCGTAGAATCCGCGGAAACTCTCGACGCCATCGGTGGGCACTACCGGCTTTTCCAGTTGCGTGACGGACATCGATTCTCCACCGATGACATCCTCACGGCGTGGTATGGCACAAGTTGGTGCCCAACCGCACGGACTGCACTCGATCTTGGCAGCGGCATCGGAACAGTGGGGATGATCTGCGCATGGCGGTTGCCAGGAGCGCGATTCGTGACGGTGGAGGCACAAGCGGAGAGCGTAGCCTTGGCGAGAAAATCGGCACAGTTCAACGGGCTGATTGAGCGTTACGAGATCCGGCATGGCGATTTCCGTGAAGTGGGCGTCCTGCTTTCGGAGGAACGGTTTGATCTCATCACCGGAAGCCCACCGTATTTTCCTCCAGGCAGCGGCGTGGAGAGTGAGCATCCGCAGAAGCTCGCCTGCCGCTTTGAACTGCGAGGCACGGTTGCTGACTATTGTACCGTGGCCGCTAAACATCTCGCGCCCGGCGGATTCTTTGCCTGCGTGTTCCCGACGGAGCCGTCGCAGCTCGCACGCGTGGAAACAGGTTCGCGTGAGGCTGGAGTGGCGATTGTGCGACGACGCCCTGTGGTGTTTCGCGAAGGCGACGTTCCATTGATCGCATTGTTCGGAATGATGAGGGCTGGTGATTTGCCGGAGTGGTTTCGGAAAAACACCTGGGTGGAACCAGAATTGATCATCCGCACCCGTGACGGGAAGATTCATCCCGAATACTCGGCAGTGAAACTCGCGATTGGGTTTCCTCCGTGACGCGGGATCCACCTGTATTCGCGCCCCACGTTCAATCCACCTCACCCGCAAAAAAGACCATTTCACCCCTGAATCCGTGCGATAAGTCACCACTGCTTTAGCCATGCGGTGATGTGTTTCGTGTCGGTAACATGCCGGATGGTGCCGTGACACCAAATTCCGTCAGAACGAAGTCATGAATAACGATTCCGGAAGCGCGCCAATCAAAAAGAAATACGTCCGCTCGGTAGGCCCCCGCCTGCGCATTGTGCTGTTCGTCGTGCTTGGCCTCTATGCAGTCCTCGGCGCGAACTCTGCCTACCTTGTCGTTATTCGTTTCCTGGAATGGTACCGCAGCCAGACGTACCAGAACTACTTTTATCAGGCAATGTTCCTGGCACATCTGGTTCTGGGTCTCCTGATCATTCTGCCGGTAGTCGTCTTCGGCATTTTTCACATCAAGAACTCATACGACCGTCCGAATCGTCGAGCCGTTCGAGTGGGTTACGGACTTTTTATAGTGAGCCTGATCCTGTTGATCACAGGAGTGGCCCTCATGCGCCTGGACTTTTTCGAACTCAAGGATCCAAGACTGCGGTCTTTGACTTACTGGGCCCACTTCATCACGCCTCTGATGGCCGTGTGGCTCTACATTCTTCACCGGATGTCCGGGCCTCGGATCAAATGGAACATCGGCCTGGGTTGGACGGTTGCCGTTGGGGTGATCGTGCTGACCATGGCCGCGATGCACTCGCAAGACCCGCGGAAATGGAATGTCGCCGGGCCAAAGGAAGGCGAGAAGTACTTTCACCCCTCACTTGCCAGGACCGCTTCCGGCAACTTCATTCCGGCGCGCACATTGATGATGGATGACTACTGCAAGAGCTGCCATCCGGACACCTACAAAGGCTGGTTTCATAGCGCGCATCGATTCAGCTCCTTCAACAACGAAGCCTACCTTTTCAGCATCAAGGAAACGCGGGAAGTTGCCTTCAAGCGTGACGGTAATGTTAAGTCCTCACGTTGGTGCGCCGGGTGTCACGACGTCGTCCCCTTCTTCAGCGGCGCGTTTGACGACCCCAATTTCGATGTGGAAAAACATCCGACGGCCAAGGCGGGTATCACCTGCACCTCCTGCCACGCCATCACTCACGTCAACAGCACCGTCGGTAACGGAGATTACACGATCGAAGAACCTATCCATTACCCGTTCGCCTTCAGCACCAACAAAGTTCTCCAGTTCATCAACCAGCAGTTGGTCAAAGGCAAACCAGACTTCCACAAGAAGACTTTTCTAAAGCCGCTCCACAAGACGGCAGAGTTTTGCTCCACCTGCCACAAAGTCAGCCTGCCGAACGAACTCACCAAGTACAAGGATTTTCTCCGTGGACAGAATCACTACGACACTTACCTCCTCAGCGGCGTCTCCGGCCATGGAGCGAAGAGCTTCTACTACCCGGACAAGGCGAAGAAGAACTGCGCGGAATGCCACATGCCGTTGCAACTTTCCCAAGAATTCGGCGCCGACTATTTCAACGCCACCAATCAATCTTCACGCTACGTTCATAACCACGTTTTCGTTGGCGCAAACACAGCGCTGGCTCACTTCCACAAGGACGACGAGACGGTCAAGGCGCACCAGAACTTCCTCAAGGATTGCGTGCGCGTGGATGTTTTCGGCATCAAAGAAGGCGGCACCATCGACAGTCCGTTACAGGCGCCGCTTCGCCCGAATGTGCCCGCGCTCAAACCGGGCGGGAAGTACCTGATCGAGATTGTTCTCCGCACCTTGCGCGTGGGACACCCGCTCACCCAAGGCACCGTGGACTCGAATGAACTCTGGGTGGATGTCGAAGCAAGGAGCGGCAATCGCATCGTCGGTCGCAGCGGCGGCCTCGATGACCGGAGCGGCGTCGATCCGTGGTCGCACTTTGCCAATGTTTACATGCTCGACCGCACGGGTAACCGCATCGACCGCCGCAACCCCCAGGACATCTTCACGCCACTGTACAACAATCAGATTCCACCTGGAGCCGCGGCCGTTGTCCACTACGCCTTCACCGTGCCTCGCGATGCGACCGAGCCGATCACTTTCGAAGCGAAATTTAATTACCGCAAATTCGACACGATCTACATGCAGCATGTGTTTGGCACAAACTTCATCAATGATCTCCCCATCACAGTGATGGCAGGCGACAAGATCACGTTCCCCATCGTCGGCGTTGCGAAATCTCAAACCACAAATCCACCATCCCAGATTCCCGAATGGCAGCGCTGGAACGATTATGGCATCGGACTCCTCCTCAAGGGCGACAAAGGCAGCGAGAAGGGCGAACTGATCCAGGCTTCCAATGCGTTTGCCGAGGTTGAAAAACTGGGCCGCGCGGACGGCCCTGTGAATCAAGCCCGCGTCTTCTTCAAGGAAGGCCGGCTCGAAGACGCGGTTGCCGCGTTGCAACGTGCCGGCACGTTTGATCCGCCCGCGCCGCGCTGGGTTGCGGCTTGGTTCACCGGCCTCGTCAACAAGCAGAACGGCTATCTGGACAAGGCCATCGCTGACTTCCGAAGCATTCTCGAAGATCGTTATCCCGAGCAGGAGCAACGCGGCTTTGACTTCACGAAGGATTACGAAGTCATCAACGAGCTGGGCCAGACTCTCTACGAACGCGCCAAGCTGGAGCGTGGCGAAGCCAACAAGTCACGGCAGCGCCAGTTTCTCGATGAAGCCATGGCCCAATTCGAGAGAACTCTTAAACTCGACAGTGAAAACCTCACTGCGCACTACAATCTCGCCCTGATCCACGCACAACTGGTCGATGAATCGAAGGCCGCGGCACATCGGGCGCTGCACGAGCGTTTCCGTCCCGATGACAACGCGCGCGACGTCGCGATCGCCGCCGCCCGCAGGCGCGACAAGGCTGCAGACCACGCCACGCAGGCAATCGTAATTTACGACCTGCAACGCCCGGGCGCTCCAGGATTGTCCACGCAAGCAAACGCCCGAGTGGCTCAGGCCGAATCGGGCTCCAGAACACAGCGCTAGCTAATGAACACTTTCGCACTTGGTTCACCGCAACCATTGCGCCCACCACCCCTCAAATCCTCGAAATGAAAGACGATAAACCGAAACGGCAATCTCCATCCTTCAAAGACGCTGGCACGGATCAGGACTCCGAAGCGGAAGAAGTCGCCCACTACAATGAAGCCACGATCAGCCGGGTGTTCCGCTGGTCCGCCGTCGCGGTGTTGCTGATCGGTTGCCTGATCGGCGGGGGCATCTATCTGTCGCGTCGCAAACAGGCAGTAGCGCCCCCGAAAGTGACGCAGATTGCCGCACCGACCATTCGACAGTCCGCACCCGTCGAAGTTCCCCTGGTCAATTTCACCGAGACATCCGCCGCTGCCGGCATCCGCTTCGTCCACAACAACGGCGCCTACGGAGACAAACTTCTGCCCGAGACGATGGGTGGCGGAGTGGCTTTCCTGGATTTCGACAATGACGGCGCTCAGGATCTGCTCTTCGTGAATTCAACTCTGTGGCCGTGGAAATCAGCGGCATCCGGTTCTCCGCGCTCGACGATGGCTCTCTATCGCAACAATGGCAAAGGCATCTTCACAGATGTAACAGCCGGCTCGGGGCTCGAAGTGGCCTTCTACGGCATGGGCGTCGCCTGCGGCGATTTCGACAACGACAGCTTGGTGGACGTTTTTTTCACCGGCGTTGGCGGTAATCATCTTTTCAAGAATCTCGGCAGCGGAAAATTCAAAGAGATCACCGTTGAAGCAGGAGTGGGCGGTCAGCCGACGGAGTGGAGCACCAGCGCGGCCTGGATTGATTATGACAACGACGGCCTCCTCGACCTCTTTGTCTGCAACTACGTGAAGTGGTCCCGTGAAATCGACATCGAGGTCAACTACACACTCGTGGGACTTGGCCGCGCGTATGGTCCGCCCATGAATTTTCAAGGCTCCTTCTCAACGCTTTATCACAATGACGGCAACGGACGCTTCAGCGATATGTCGGCCGCCGCCGGCATCCAGATCAAGAATCCGGCCACCGGTGTTCCGGCGGGAAAATCACTCGGCGTTGCGCCTGTTGATCTCGATGGCGACGGCTGGATCGATCTCATCGTCGCCAATGACACCGTGCAGAATTTCGTCCTCCACAATCAGAGGAACGGAACCTTCAAAGAGATTGGCGCTCTCTCCGGTGTCGCGTTTGACGTCAATGGACAATCTCGGGGAGCGATGGGAATCGACACCGGACGCTTTCGCAATGACGGCAGTCTCGGCGTCGCCATTGGAAACTTCGCCAACGAAATGACCGCGCTCTACGTTTCCCAAGGCCAGCCGAAACCGGGTGCGCTGCCATTGTTCACAGACGAAGCCATAGCGGAGGGCATTGGTCCCGCCAGCCGGCTCCCGTTGAAGTTCGGCATTTTCTTCTTTGATTACGACCTCGATGGCCGGCTCGACGTGCTGACCTCAAACGGTCATCTCGAGGACGAGATCAACAAAGTCCAGCAAAGCCAGCACTACAAACAATCGGCCCAGCTCTTCTGGAACACGGGATCAAATGACACGAGCACCTTCGTATCCGTTGGCACGGAGAAGGCCGGTGGTGATCTGTTCCGCCCGATTGTCGGCCGCGGTTCGGCATACGCGGACATCGACGGCGATGGTGATCTGGACGTTGTCCTGACGCAAGTCGGTGGTGCTCCCCTGCTCCTTCGCAACGACCAGACGCTCGGTCACAACTGGGTGCGAATCAAACTTGCTGGCAAGAAACATAACCGCGACGCCATCGGCGCGTGGATCAATCTGACGGCAGGAAACATCAAACTCTCGCGACAGGTCATGCCCACGCACAGCTATATGTCGCAATCCGAACTCACGGTCACCTTCGGGTTGGGCAAATCGGAAAAGATCGATTCCGTCACCATCATCTGGCCCGGCGGCGCGACACAAACGGTGCCGCTCGAAAGAATCAAACTCAGAGCGACTACATTGATTGAAGAAGGCAGGTAGCATCTTCACGCCAGCGCCGGGCGACGACGCCCCTTACAAGATCACAGTCCGATTGGAGAGCATGGGTGAGGTGATGAAGCGCGACTCGAGACACAGCGTGGCAGGCACCGGGCGGACGCCTGGGCCAACGTGACCAGATCGAACAGAGCGCCCATGATGGAGTCGAAGTGGACCGCAGTGCAAACGAACGCGGTGCAGACCGGTGATTTCCACTGTGGGGTTCCCACCAGTCAGAATGTGATCCATCATGTTCAGGTGGTGACCAGTGAACTCATGAGCACGACGCACATTCAAACAAAGAATCTGAGACTGATTCCTCAAACCCGTGATGATGCCCGCAAGCAGATCGAGCTAATGCAGCCTCACGAAAGAGCCCAGGTTTCAGCCGCCTGGCTGGCTTTGCTTGAGGGTTCGAGCCCATGCGATCCCTGGATTCATGGCTTCAAACTGGTGCATCAAACCACCGGTTACGTCATCGGCACATGCGGCTTCACGGGACCTCCGGGAACGGATGGAGTGGTGGAGATTGCTTACGGCGTTGCTCTCGAACATCAGGGCAAAGGTTACGCGACAGAAGCGGCAGCAGCGCTGGTCGGCTACGCCTTCAGCAACGGGCAGGTTCGCCTGATCCGGGCACACACACTCCCGGAATCGAACGCCTCAGCGCGCGTTTTAACCAAGTGCGGTTTCCATCGTGTCGGAGAGGTCATCGATCCGGAAGACGGATTGGTATGGAGATGGGAGCGAACCAATGGAACGGTTAACAAGTCAGTCATGCCACTGACGGAAGCGCGTCCGGCATCAGATGGTACTCCCGCCCGGAATTGAACCGGGATCAACGGTTTATAAAACCGCTGACAACCCTTCGCGACGACGGCGTAAACATGCGTTAAAGCCTCATTAATACAGGGCGAAAACGGTGTTTATCCGGTTTCTAGAAAATGTCGTAAAAGCGCACCTTCACACAGTTTCACTGTTGCACTCTGTTGCACAAGGAACTTTCACCACCACAAAAGGGTGGCCGAAAGATGCTATGATTCTGCCTCCTGCGAATCCACCGCCCCAGTGGGGGGCGACAATTATTATTTCCTCGCTCGTTCGTCGAACGGCTTATCCGGAGCATACGGGCCAAGTATCTGGACCAGCCTCCAGGTTCTACGTCTGCCAGCTTCCCTGCGGAAGAACCCGTTCGCCAAGGATTCGGGAACTCACGAAAATATGAAATAGGCCTATGCACTTGACTCTTGTGACGCAACGGCTGGTAGCCAGTTTGCCCTTAAACACCCCACCGGTTGGGGCAATTTGCAGGCCACAAGAGTCAACTGGATATCCCTAATATGAAATTTCAATCTTGCGCTAATCGTAATTCACCTATATCAGCAGAACCAATTGGTTTGGCGTGCGTTACCCTCGTTTGCTCAAGGCGATACAGTTCTTTAACAAGTGAAGGAATTTGCATCGATAAGCGTCGTGCTATTAGCTCGTTTTGACATGGGGCAAACCGGAGGACTCCAATCCTGAACTCTCAACATAGATGAATCCAGTTTCTTTTTTGCCATCTTCCCCCGGCGATGACGCATATGGAGGAGCTCGGGCGCTGGTTAGTGAAACCGATCCGCTACAACCCTTTTCCCGGCCGCATGTCCGAGGAAAATTTCTCTTCAAGGGCGGAGAGAAATTCTACGTTCGCGGGGTCACGTATGGCACCTTTCGCCCCAGTGCCTCCGGAGTGGAATACTCGTCGCGAGACACTGTCGAAAGCGATTTCCGATCCATCACCGCCCACGCTTTTAACTCCATCCGCGTTTACACCGTTCCACCGGCCTGGTTCCTGGATCTGGCATTGCAGCATGGCCTGAGTGTCCTGATCGGCCTGCCATGGGAACAGCACATCAATTTCCTGGATGATCGGCGATGCGTTCGCGGGATCAAGGAGAAGCTCCGGGAGATGGTGGCAAGAAACCGATCCCATCCTGCCGTGCTGGGTTATGCCGTGGGCAACGAGATTCCTTCCGGAGTTGTCCGTTGGCACGGGCGGCGCGCGGTCGAGCGGTTCATTGAGAGCCTTTTCGCGATCGTCCGAGCCGAGGATCCCGGAGCTCTGGTGACCTACGTGAATTATCCGTCCACGGAGTCAGCAATTCTCATTATGGCATTTTTGCTCGTAATTCCTCCTGTTTGCACTCACCAGCACGACAGGAAGCCGGCGGAAATCCGGCAGGCAGTCGTCCGAAACATTCAGAATTCATGGATGCCCGAGGTTTTAGCGCCGTATTGCTTCAC
>SIBF01000220.1 GCA_009695275.1 Pedosphaera sp.
CCTCGCAACAACCAACCGCAGCAGCCAGATCAGGGTAATTCCTTGTCAACGAACTTCGATTTGGAAGAAGCATCTAAAGAAGAGGGCTATTTCCCATGGCTGGGCGGTCAGCCGGATAGCGCTCGCACCACCGATGGACGCACCGTTCGTCCCGGCAGCGATATGGTCGGAAGGATCCGAGTCGTGCCCGATCAACGGAGCAACTCGCTGTTGATCTCGGCTAACGCTCACTATCTCACTCAGATTCTGAAGCTGATCGACGATCTGGATGCGCCCACCGCCGAGGTTTTGATTGAGGCCAGGATCGTGGAGGTATCGAGCGATTTCCTGGACAAACTGGGTGTCCGCTGGTCTCCGGACGGAAGCAAGGTGTTCTCCGCCGCGGATCTCGACAACTCGCTCATGGTTCGGAGCGGTGCGAACTACACGAAAGGATTTGGAGGGACAACCTCGGCCAATAGCGGTGGATCAGGTGGTATTGCGGCTGCCTTGTCCAGCTTGCGCTCGGGAGTGCTCGACGCCTCGGTTAGCATGGATTTTCTCGTTCAGTTTCTCCGCCAGAACACTGCCGCCACGGTTCTGGCACAACCTCAAATCAATATTAAAGACAACGAGACCGGAAAACTCTTCGTCGGCCAGGAAGTGCCAGTCCCCGCCAATAATCAAATCAACCAACTGGGCGGCCAAAACACCAGCTTCAGATATAAACCCGTTGGCGTCGTTCTCGAAGTCACGCCTCACATCAACAAGTTGGGGGACGTCTCGCTGAAGATCCACGCCGAGTCTTCCTCCATCGTGCCCGGTCAGATAGTCTTGGGCGGGGCTGTTTTCGACACACGCAATTTCAAGACCGACCTCGAAGCAAAGAGCGGCGAGACCTTGGTCTTGGGTGGAATCATTCAAAAGCAGGTGTCGGAAACGATGCGGAAGACACCGATCCTTGGGAGCATCCCCGGGTTGGGTTGGGCCTTCAAGAAAAAGGATAAAGTCTCACGGGAAGTGGAGTTGATCGTTTTCCTCCGACCCAAGGTCGTTCGAACCCCGCAAGAAGCCAAGGAACTGCTGGAAGAGATCGACAAGAAGACTCCTCTAATAAGAAAGTCCACCCAAGAGTCGCAGGGCAGCAAGAAATAATTTTTGATTTCCCGAGCTATTTTGTTGGGCGCATCCATGCGATCGAGGTGCCGATCGAGGCGCCAACAAGGGGGCGGATTGAAGGGAAATCGGAACGGAAAAAGCGATGAATCTGGGAAAAGCATTTGAGCCGCAAAAGAACGCATAGATCGCAAAGACATAGGAGTTTTCGCAAACAGCCTTATTCACCGAACGGGTGAGTCTGAAGAGCCTCGGTCCGCTCTTCTCTTTGAGTTATTTGCGCTCCTTTGTGGCTGATCAACTGCCGGATTTAGGATGAATGGTTAGGCGGTTTGGCCAGGCACCTCGGTCGTTCACTTCACGGTCATAATCATTTTCCGCTTAACGTTTCAGCTCAGCCACGACCGCCGAATGGGGCTCTTCGGAAACACGGTTCGTCGTTGTCTTTGGCCTATTGCACGGAAGGAACTGCTGGCTTTCGACTCAAAGCCTCTTCGGCCAGTTGAGGTGCTTGTGCAGAAACTCGTAAGTGCCCTTTCCATTGATCGTGTGCGGGCCGACAAACGATTCGAGTTCACAGCGATCACCAATCCCCAGCTTCGCCGCATAGAGAAACCGAACCTTGCCAAATTCGTATCCGACCGCTTCATCGGGCGCGACGCCATCGAAATGGCCGCGTTCGACCATGAAAGGCCGCGGAGCTATCAACGCCGCCATCTCCGAATAGTTGAAGGTGCTGCCGAGGTCGAACTCGAAGATTTCGTACTCACCCGACCAGACATAGCTGTAAGGGCTGCGCGTGGAGGCGTTCTTCCAAACCCACTCGTTAAAATCCGCCGAACAAATCGAGAGACAATAATCCGTCACAAGGGCCGGCACGCGCATAGCCGTCTTCCCGCCGTAGCTGAGTCCGTAAAACGCGATGCGCTGAGGGTCCACTTCAGGCAGCGTCTTCAGCCAATCGACCATCTGTTGATGCTGGGGCGTGATGACAGAGTACAAGGTTTTCTTCAGCGGATTGGCTTTGCGTTGGAGCGTGCGAAAACGATCGGTGAAAATGTAGAGATTCTGCGGAGCAAAGGTGATGAATCCACGTTCAGCCAGCTTGGCGGCGAAGTCGTGATAGGCTCCCTTGTCACCTGCAATGACGTCTTGCGGCCGTCCTTCAAGACCATGCTGGCAAACCACCACAGGCCGCTTCTCGCCCGGTTTCAGATCCTTCGGCAAGAGCAAGACCCCGTAGGCGATCACGTCCGGGAACACGTCCATCACGACTTCGTAACCAGTCCACTTCGGCATGTCATAGGCTTTGCGCGACCGAACATTCGGCAGCAGCGGCGTTTCGTCAAACCGACCGATCACTTCGTCGTAGAAAAACTTCCGGTACGGCTCCGCCGACTTCTCGTATTTCTCGATCGAGGTCGTGTCCACCTTCTTCATGAAGTCAGCGCGAACGTAGGGGCTTTCGGTCAGAAGCCACTGATTATGCCGGTCAATCTCGTGCATCTGGCGCACGAGCCGGGCTTTGGGATCGAAGTTCTGACGCAAATCTTTCAGAGGTTTTCCAGAGGAGCCCGGCAGCTTGGCTCCCGGTGAAAGGGCATCCAAGAATGTGGAAGGGACACCGTCATACGCTCCAGTCCCGTCAAAGGTGTTCGCCCCGTTGTCTGTAACCATTATTTTAAATCCTGAAAACCGAGGCAGATCGCGAACAAGCGCTGAAGCTCGGTCGAACTCCTTGCTAATGAAATGTCCTTCGCTGCGGTCTAACTTCGGGGTGACGAGTCGCGCCGGAGCACCGCCGCCGTTTCCAGGCAGCGTCAGTTCAGGACCTTTCGCCGCCTCAATGATCAATGCTCGCGGAGCGACCATGCTCGCCAGCTCCGCGTCGCCGAATTGCTCGAGCAGGCCAAAAATGTTTCGGTCGATCGGCTCTTGCCAAATGTTACGCCGGTCGTCGAAGTAGCCACTGACGCAAGCGACATCGATCCGCGTGTCCAGCGCGGCTGAGTAAAGCGCGATCATTCCCCCCTCGCCCCAGCCCACCACGCCGATCTTTCGACGGCCGGCCGGGGCGGGTGAATTGGCGGCGGAAGCATTCTTCGCGGAACGCTGGCGATCAAACCAATCCACCGCCGCCAAAACCTTTTGAACCTCGTAACCCATCAACGTCCGGCCCATCTCGAACGCGGAGCGGTGAAGAAACTCTCGATTGCTCAGACCGGCGCCGCGGTTCGAGTGGGAAGCTTTCGGGTCGCCCATCTGACGGTTGATCAACATCGGCACCAAGACCCGGCAACCGCTCTCTGCAAGACGCCGAGCAAACTGCGACTCGCGCGCCACACCTTCAGCCAGGCCGATGATCTGCTCCGGAGTTTGATCGGCATCGGGGATAGCAATAACGTCGGCATCCGCTGTGTTGGTTCTTGTATTCCCAGGGGGAGACAGTCCGTAACGCCTCATCAAGGCCGGATCCATCTTAGATTTGTTTGACCCTCCATCGGTCGGAACCAACAAAAGCCCTTCGCCGTGAACATCACCCAATACAGGCCATCGGACAGCAAACACTCGGAAGCTGTCACTCCGCGCAATTGCGCCGTCATCGAGATTGGTCGTCACGATTTCGAATCCTTCGAAACGCACGCGTGGATCTCGAGCGCCGATGATGTGAGCCAGCCGCTGTCGATTCGTTTCGATCGAATTGCTGTAAGCCTCGGGCGATGAGAAATCGCGTTTCCAATACTTGGCTCGACGCTCGACTGATTTGTCGATCTCTCGCAACAAAAAGCGGTCCACCCCGGCGACGAGGTTGGAAGCGATATCGCCGGACATTGTCAGCAGTTTTGTTCCAGGCAAAAGTTCGATCTGGTTTCCGTCAGCCGCGCGTGTCAAACCGCACTGCGCAACAAAAAACATCGTCACCGTGAAAAGCACTGTTCGAATCATAGTTATCCTTCAATTAAGTTTTGATATCACCAACCTTTGTAACTCATCCAGCGACTCAACTCCCGCTCGCTCTGTCGCGCTGCGTTCTCTCGTTGCTCAATTTCCGTTTAGGCAATGATTTCACGGACCACTTCGCCCGCAACATCGGTCAACCGGAAGTTCCGTCCATTATATTTGTAGGTCAGCCTCTCATGATCGATGCCGAGCAAATGCAAAATCGTGGCGTGTAAATCGTTGACGCTCACTTTGTCGATGACCGCTTTGTGGCCCAGCTCGTCGGTCTGGCCATAATGAACGCCGCCTTTCACTCCGCCGCCAGCCATCCAGGTCGTGAACGCATGCGGGTTGTGATCGCGTCCGGGTTTTTTCGACTTTTGGCTGACGGGAAGCCGTCCAAATTCGCCGGCACAAAGCACCAGGGTCGATTCCAGCAACCCGCGTTGTTTCAAGTCCGTGAGGAGGCCCGCGATGGGAATGTCGGTTTCGCCGGCGAACTGCCGGTGATTACCTCCGATATCGGCGTGTCCATCCCAGCTCCGCTCGTTCTCCATGCCACCGCTGTAAATCTGGATGAAGCGCACGCCTTGCTCGACCAGACGGCGCGCCATCAAGCATTGTTTTCCGAAGTGGGCACACTTGCTGTTGTCCAATCCGTACAACTTCTGAATCGCCTCGGGCTCGCGCGCCACGTCCATGGCTTCGGGTGCCGCCATCTGCATTCGATAGGCAAGCTCGAAACTCTCGATACGGGCGGCCAGTTCAGCCTCGTGCGAATTCTGCTGTTGGTAGCGGCGATTGAGTTTATTCAACAGATCAAGCTGAGCGCGTTGCTGGGCATCGGTCAGCTCCTCGCTGCGGTAGAGGTTGTTAATCGGCGCTCCTTGAGCATTGAGGGCTGTGCCTTGGAAAACGCCGGGCAAAAAGCCCGCTCCCCAGTTCTGAGCGTGGCCTTTGGGAATGCCGCGGCCCAGCGTGTCATACATCACGATGAAGCCCGGCAAGTTCTGGCTTTCTGAGCCGAGGCCGTAAGTGACCCATGACCCCATGCAAGGGAATCCCATTCGGCTCATCCCAGTGTTGATCTGAAACAAGGCTGGGGAGTGATTGTTCGTCGCGGTATAGCAGGAGTGAACGAACGCCATCTCATCGGTATGCCGGGCGATGTTGGGAAATATTTCTGAAGCCCACGTTCCCGATTGCCCGTGCTGCCTGAACTCGAAAGGTGACTTCATGAGCGGCCCAACATCGTTCGTGAAGAAGCCTGTATTCTTATCAAAGCCTTTCAAGTCCTGGCCATCGCGTTTCTCGAGTTCAGGCTTGTAATCCCAAGTATCGACCTGGCTTTGGCCGCCGTTCATGAAAAGCCAGATGACTGATTTCGCTTTGGCTGGGAATAGGCTGAGCTTTGGCTCCAGGGGATTCAACGTGGAATGGCTCGTCGGAGCTGGAGCACCTATCGAAGTGTGCGGATCGAGCAACGCGCCGAGGGCGAGCATCCCGAACCCACCGCCAGCGCGCCGAAGAAAATCGCGGCGATTGCTGCGCGGCGTGGCAAACATATGCGGCAAAGCGTTCATAACTCCTCTTTGATTTGTGAATACCGGAAGCAATCCGTTGTGTGATCATTCACCATACCGACAGCTTGCATGAAGGCGTAACAGATTGTCGAGCCCACGAACTTAAAGCCGCGCTTGAGCAACTCCTTGCTCATCGCGTCGGACTCAGCAGTGTGGGCCGAGATTTCTCTCATCGACTCCCAACAATTGGTTCTGGGATGCCCGCCGACGAACCGCCAGACGAACGTATCGAAACTTCCAAACTCTTTCTGCACGGCCAGAAATGCCTTCGCGTTCTGAATGGCCGCGGCGATCTTAAGTCGATTGCGAACGATCCCCGGATTGGTCAGCAATTCCGCCACCTTTCGCTCGCCGTACCCGGCGACGTGGCGGGCATCGAATCCATCAAATGCGACGCGGTAATTATCCCGCTTCTTGAGAATGGTGGACCAACTCAAGCCAGCTTGAGCTCCCTCCAGAATGAGAAACTCGAATAGGACCAAGTCGTCATGCTGAGGCACGCCCCACTCGGTATCGTGGTAGGCGATATCTAATTCTGTCTTCGGCCATGAGCAACGTTGCATAAGCTCAAACCACCTCCGGAATTCGGTAATGCTTTCGATACGCCGGCTTGAGCAATTGGTTCGCTGCGTCATTGTTCGCGAACCGCTCGGACTCCCCGTCAAACACGAGTTGTTTGTTTCCGACCCGATACGAAAGATTCCCCAGATGCACCAGACACGAGCTGTAATGGGCTTGCTCGATATCGGAGTTCGGCCGCTTGCGCGTTCGGATGCACTCGATAAAGTTCGGCTGATGCCACTGGTCCGGATGATAGCCCTTCTCTTCGGCAACGACTTTGCCGTCGGCTTCCATCACTTGCCATCCAATGCCATGGCGCCCTAGATACATGAGCTGCCTGGTGCCGTAGATTTCGATGCGCTCGGAGTTCGAGGGCCAATGGGGCCACTTCTTCCCATAGCGCTCCTCGCCATTCGATTTCCGCAGGTGGTTGGTTGAATTGCCGCTGTCGCACGTCATTGCAAAATCGCCAAAGTCGTAAGTGATCGCCTGTAACTCGGGCGCTTCTCGCTTCGAGTGATAAGCGAAATTTCCTCCGACGCAGAAAGTTGATTTCGGATGCGGTGGATTTCCGAGAACCATGCGCGCCAAATCGAGCTGATGACTGCCATCGTCGGTGAGCGCTCCTCCCTTGTAATCCCACCAGTCGTACCAACCCCGGTGTCGTCCCACGTTGTAAGGCACCTCCGGGGACGGGCCAAGCCAGGCGTCCCAATCAAGACCCGGGGGCGGAGCGCTATCTGGTTTCGGCGTGAATGGGTTTCCACCCAGCAGATTGCAGACTTTCACCAGAACTACTTTCCCGAGCTTGCCGCTCTGAATGTATTCGCGCGCCGAGGCAGCGTACGGAGCGCTGCGGTTCTGAAAGCCGACTTGAACGATACGGTTATACTTGCGAGCCGCTTCGATCGCCTTGCGGCTTTCCCAAATCGCAATCGAAGGACATTTTTCGACATAGACATCTTTGCCGGCCTGGCAGGCCCAGACTGTCGCCAGCGCGTGCCAATGCTCGGGCGTCGCGATGACCACCGCGTCCACCTCTTTGTCATCGAACACACGGCGCATATCTGAGACGCGCTTGGGAGCGTAGCCTTGGGCCTTTTCCAACTCGGCAATATGCTCGCCGCCACGCTGCTCATCGATGTCGCAAACATACTTGAATTCGACATTCGGCAGCTTCGACATGCCGGTGGTGTGACTATGGGCCCGCCCGCCTGCGCCGATCAAACCCAGGATGATCCTCTCGTTGGCTGACTTTGGCGGAGTTGTCGGCGTGGCCCCAAACATCGTTGTTCCCGCAGCCACGGCCGCGGAGCCCTTGATCGAGTTCGAGATGAATTTCCGCCGGTTAATCGAGTTCATTATTGTAGCTCCTATCTGTTGATTTTCGGTCACGCCAGCAGCTCGTCATTCCACGTAAACGAATTCGTTCAGGCTCATCAGAGTCTGGCAAAAGTCAGCCAAGGCCAATTCAAGCCCTTCAGCTTTCCCAAGGGTCTCCATCCGGCTGTGAAGAAAGCTGAGCGTGTCCGCGAGTTCCTCATCCGAAGGCGACCGCCCTAACGCGATCAAATAGCCTGACTGAACTGCTGTGTCCAGTGATGCCTTCGCTTTCGGAACCAGCCGCCGCGCAAACTCCCGCGCCCAAGCCCGCACATGAGAGTTGTTCATCAACAGCAAAGCCTGCGGTGCAACCGTGGTGGTGGATCTGCTGCCAACGCTCTGAAGCGACTCCGGGGCGTCGAAGAGCATCATGATGGGAACGAGCTTGCTGCGTTTGACGGTGAAATAGATGCTGCGACGACGCTGCCCTTCATCGAGCGTGCCAGGGCCGAACATTCTTGGGTCGAGGGCTCCGCTCACTGCGAGCATCCCGTCACGGATCGCCTCGCCTTCCACCCGCCGCGGAGACTGTCGCCAGAGGAGCGCATTTCCTGGATCCACAGTGGCGCAGTCACGATCGAACTCGGCGCTCTGGGTGTAAACAGCGCTCATCATGATCTGTTTGTGCAGCGACTTCAGCCGCCAGTCCTGCCGAAGTAACTCCGATGCCAACCAGTCGAGCAATTCCGGATGCGTCGGTCGTTCGCCTTGAGCGCCGAAATCATTCGGAGTCGTGACCAGGCCGCGCCCGAAGTGGTGTTGCCAAAGCCTATTCACAATCACGCGCGCCAACAACTGGCCGGCGCCATCGTTCGCATCCGTGATCCAATTGGCGAGAGCGGCGCGGCGAAAAGAAGAATGCGAGCCAGGGGGTGGATCGTTCCGCCAGAGCTTCTCGCGGTTTGGCGCGCGCATGAGCACCTGAAGGAAACCTTGCGTCGCTTCCTCTTGCTTTTGATTGGGTTCACCACGTCTCAGAAAGTAGGTCTTGTCGTAGAAGTCAGGCCCCTGCGTATTCAGTCGGAGGGGCGGCACTCCCTCGCTGGCAATGAGCACTTTCGTCAAGCTCGGCTTTGGCGTCTTCTTGGAGTGCTCTGTCACAGCTCGATCAAGCCGCTGCCAGTCTGGGTCAACCGTGCGATACCACTTCAACAGTGTCGATTTCTGCTGCTCAGTGCGGCGTTCCTCCGGGGTTTCAAAAACGCGGCCAACCTCCACGATCAGCTCGTGCGGACCCGAGTCCCCATCCATCTGGATCGGTGCAGGAGCTGTGCTGATGGCAACGCGCGGACGGCCGATGCTGTGGCTGTCGTTGGTCTCGAACTTCAATGTAAACGTCAAAACCGCTCCACCTTCGTTCGCGATCGGTGTTTCAATTTCGAAAACAGCGGCGTGATCCTTGCCGAGTTGCGGATCGATCGCCCAACCCGATTTCTTGTCGTCATCGATGGCCGCCGAAACCGGAAGTCCCTTTTGCTCAAACGTCGCATGAGGATGGATCAATTTCACTTCGACCGGTGGCGCTTTGCCACCGAGCATCTCCATGCTCAAACGAAAATCCGAAAGAGCAAAATTTCCATTGTTAGCCCGGCCCGGCCCGTTCTTCGTCATTGACGCATCGGCGAGCGCCTCGATGCGCACTGCCGTGATTCCTTGAAGCGGGGTTCGAGCTGTAAACGTATAAGTGTCAGACTTCGGGTTTTTGCCACTCGCCAGATAAGAGCCGTCGCGCATAGCAGTAAATGTCGCTCCGCCTTGCGATTTGAGGCTCGTCAAATCGAGGATCAACCACCTCGGTCGCGGCGGTTTCCCGGCGGTTTTCAGCCACCGTTCGAGGCGAGCCGGAAGCTCATCTTTCTCGAAACGTTCGCGCGCTTGGACGAGCGGGTGGTGCTCGCGGTCAAATTCGGCTTGCGCCTGCCGAAAACGCTCAGGGGTAAAGTCGAGATCGATCTCACTGCGAACGGTTGTCGTAAAGGTCGAGAGGAGCCGGTAATAATCAGCCGTCGGGATTGGATCAAACTTATGATCGTGGCAGCGGGCGCAACCAATCGTCAGGCCGAGCATGGAAGTTCCGATGGTTGCCGCCATGTCGTCAAGTTCGTCGTAGCGCTCTTTCTCCGCCTGGTTCGCCGTGATCTGCGTCGCGTGAACACCGGCCGCAAGAAAACCGGTCGCCGTCAGCGCCAGAGGATTGTGCGGCTCCAATTCGTCGCCGGCGATCTGCAGCTTGACGAACCGGTCAAAGGGCATGTCCTGATTGAGTGCTTGAATGATGAAGTCGCGGTAGTGGTAAGCCGTCGGCCTATCCGTGTCGTGTTCGAACCCATGGCTCTCTCCAAATCGCGCCAAGTCCAGCCAGTGGCGTCCCCACCGTTCGCCGTATTGCGGGCTGGCCAGCAAGCGGTCGATCAGCTTCTCATACGACTCGAGTGTCGGATCCTCAACAAATGCCTGGACCTCTTCTGGGGTAGGCGGCAGACCAATGAGATCAAAATAGGTCCGCCGAATGAGTTTTCGCCGTTCGGCCGGCCGGCGTGGCGCAATACCTTTGGCTTCGAGTGAGGCGAGAATGAAGCGGTCGATCGCTGACCGGCACCATGCCGCATTCTTTACCGGTGGCGGCTCAGGGCGTGTGAGTTGCCGAAAGGACCAGAACTGGCGGTCCTCATCCGTGACCACTGCCTTGCTTTTCGCAATCGGCTTGGTCTGGTTCGGAAGAACTTGTTCCGCGCCCAATGCAGTCAGGCTGGCGCTCGACCAAGCCAGCAGAACTGCGAGAGTTACTATGCGCCCCATGCGATGCAAGGTTCGAGATACAGTTCGATCAAGCTGCCCATCCGTCGCTGTTATAGGACGCGATGATTTGTCCTTGATCAGATATTTCTGTTTCGCGAGGGGCATGAGGCGGTTATCTCAGAAAATCCAATCATCGTAAAGATTACTGTTCTTTAAGCAGTCCGAAAGTACGGCGGATTCAAGAAAAAGTTTGCGCGACCTGGCTATCGTGGATTCCCAAGCGATGGCTCTGTCTGATGTGCCGCGCTGGGCAAGAACCCACGATTGGATCAGAAACCGCCACTTACCTGGAAGGGGTCCGTTCCAAAAATCGCAC
>SIBF01000221.1 GCA_009695275.1 Pedosphaera sp.
GCGGAGTGCTTGGACAAGGATGATGAGATGCTCAGGAATATCATGCAGAATTGTTCGCATCCCAAGGCTAATAGGTGCGCAGTCCAATTTGTACAATGTAAATATCTAACTATAAACCACTTGCAATCTAATTCAATGGCAGTGGGGCCTGGGCCTGGGCACGCTTGGAACCGGGCGCCAGTTCCAGTTCGGAGAGGACGGAGAAACCAGTGACCAGAATCGCGCCCGGCTTGGGCGCGTCCCACCATTGCCTCGTCCAGAAACGCCGGGACCTCATTTCCATGGGACTCCGCGTGTCGAAGTAGAAACTCGGAACGGTGGTCTCGACGTAGAATTTCATCACGCGTCTTCACCAACTCATTCACCCTGCGACCGTCTTGACCACCTTCTGCGCCGCATCGGCCATGGAGTCGCCGCCGATGATCGTCAGACCGCTTTCCGCCAGAGTTTTCTTGCCGGCGACGACGTTGTTGCCTTCAAGGCGAACCACAAGCGGGAGCTTCAAGCCCGTTTCTTTCACCGCTGCGACGATACCGGTGGCGATGACGTTGCAATCCATGATGCCGCCGAAAATGTTGACGAAGATCGCCTTCACCGACGGATCGCTGAGGATGATTTTGAATGCGGCCGTGACCTGCTCCTTGCTGGCACCACCACCGACGTCGAGGAAGTTTGCGGGGTTGGCACCGAAGTGCTGAATGATGTCCATCGTGGCCATCGCGAGGCCGGCGCCATTGACGAGGCAGGCGATGGAGCCGTCGAGCTTGATGTAATTCAGGTTGAACTTGCTCGCCTCAATCTCGAGCGGTGATTCCTCGGCGAGATCGCGCATCTCCTGAATGTCCTTGTGCCGGTAGAGCGCGTTGTCATCGAGGCCGATCTTGGCATCCACAGCGACGAGCTTCTCCTTGCCGTCCGCGCCGACGCAGATACAGAGCGGATTGATTTCCACCATCGAGGCGTCTGCCTCCCACCACGTCTTGTAAACGCCGGCAAGCAGTTTGGCGCACTGGCTGGCGAGGTCGCCCTTGAGTCCAAGCGCGGCGGCAATCTTGCGGCCCTGCCACGGCTGAAAACCCATCGCGGGATCAATGTGCTCCTTGATGATCTTCTCCGGCGTCTTCTCGGCGACCTCTTCGATGTCCACGCCGCCTTCGGTGCTGGCCATGATAAGCGGACGTGAATTCACGCGATCCAACAGCACGGCGAGATAAAACTCCTTCTTGATGTCTTCCGCCGCCGCGACGAGCACCGTGCTGACCACGCGACCGTCAGGCCCTGTCTGCTTGGTGACGAGTGTGTTGCCAAGCATGGATTTTGCATGCGCGATCGCTTCCTCGGCGGACTTGGCGAGCTTCACGCCGCCCTTGAAGCCGTCCTTGAACACGCCCTTGCCGCGACCACCCGCGTGGATTTGCGACTTCACCACCGCAAGCTTGTTCCCGGCGGCAAATATTTTCTCCGACGCGACCGTTGCTTCCTCGACGGTCCTGCATGCATCGCCCGGAGGGACGGCGACGCCGTATTGTTTTAGAAGCTGCTTGGCTTGGTATTCGTGGATGTTCATTTGGGTAAAGTGACTGAAAGATTTCGTGACTTGGCGGCATCAAGCAGATCGTCATCGCGTGTGAAAAGTGGAATTTGCAAGCGGTCAGCCAATTCCAAATAGGCCGCATCGTAGGCCGTCAACTTGAACTGTCGCGCAAAACGATGCAGGCGCGTGCGAACCATGTCCGAGTGAGATTCGTCAATTCGCACATGGAGGGCGTTCAACAAATCCAAGCCCATATCCGCCTGCTCTTCTGTCAAAGTTCCTCGCCGAAAGCCCGTGGCCAGGAGGTTCAAGGTCTCGCAGCTCCAGATCGACGGACAGACGAGGCTGACGTCGCCATTCAAATGGGATTTCAACAGGCGCTCTCCTTCAGCATGAGCTTGAGAGGGCTGAAACCATCCGGCGGAAAATGACAGATCAACCACACAGTCCATGACTCAACGCAGTAATTTTTCCGTGCGCGCCAACAATTCGCGCCGGTTTTCTTTGATGAGTTCTTTCAGTTGATGTCGCGAGATTTTCGCTCCGCCCTGATGAATTCGTTGATACAGCTCCCACGCGCCAGGCTTTCCGACCCGCACTGCCGCCCGGACGTCGCTGCCAACCAGGCGCGCCACGGGCTTCCCCCGTTTCGTGATCAAGAACTCCTGTCCCCGAACGACCTTGCTCAAAAGCTCGGCAAATTTGGTCTTGGCCTCAAACGCGCCGATCTCAACTGCTTTCATTCAACCAGTCTAATCAATCAACCAGTTCAGTCAACGCTGCTCGATCGGCACGACCTTCAGCCCCACCGGCCCGATGTAATTCGACTGCGGACGGATCAGGCGGTTGTCGGCGAGTTGTTCGAGAACGTGCGCGGTCCAGCCGCTGGTGCGGGAGATGGCGAAGATCGGGGTGAACAGGTCGGTCGGAATGCCGAGCGAAAAGTAAACGGTGGCGCTGTAGAAATCGACGTTGGCGTTGAGGCCCTTCTTTTGCAGCATCAGCTCCGCGATCCTCTCGCTCATTTGAATCCATTTCGGATCGCCGAGCTTGGCGCTGAGGAGTTGCGCCATGCGCTTGAGGTGCGGCGCCCGTGGATCGAGCACCTTGTAAACACGGTGCCCGATTCCCATGATTTTTTTCTTCTGCGCCAGGGCGTCCTCGATGAAGGCATCCACCTGTTCCAACGAGCCGATCTCCTGGAGCATCTTGATGACACCCTCGTTGGCGCCGCCATGGAGCGGGCCTTTGAGCGTGCCGATGGCGGTGGTGATGGCGGAGTACATGTCGCTCAACGTCGCGATCGTCACTCGAGCGCTGAACGTAGAGGCGTTCATGCCGTGGTCCGCGTGCAGGACGTAGCAGACGTCCATCGTGTCTTCCATCTCCTTGGTCGGCTTCTCACCGTTGACCATGTACAGAAAATTCGCCGCTTCACCGAGCACCGGATCTGGATGAACGAGTTCCTTCTTCTGTCTCGCGCGGTGAAAGTAGGCCGTGACGACCGGAATTTGTGCGATGAGCCGGCGCGCTTTGCGCCGCTGGGCGTCCATTGTATCGTCGTCGCACGTCGTGTCGAAGCACCCGAGGGCTGAGACTGCGGTGCGAATCGCATGCATCGGTGGCGTGGTTTTGGGCAGCTTCTTGATGATGTCGATGACGCCCTTGGGTATTTCCCGATATGCGGAGAGAGCGCTCTTCAATTCATCCAGCTCCTTGCGGCTCGGGAGGTGATTGTGGTGCAGCAAATAAACCACTTCCTCGTAGCTCACCTTCCCCGCGAGTTCGTTGATGTCATACCCGCAGTAGATCAGTTGCCCGATGTCACCGCGGACATCGCTCAACCGCGTGCTCGCGGCAACGATGCCTTCCAAACCTTTTGCCAGGGTATTGCTCATTTCCGTGATGATTACATTCCAGCCGCCCAAATGTTTTCCCCGTCGGAATCTAGGTAACGGCCCTCAAGTGCGTCAACGGTTTTCCCGGAATTGGGCGAATCTTGCCGCCTCGGAATTACTGATTGACGGTCCCATGCCCACACCTACCATGCACGGCCTTTGTCGGAACCTGAACTAGAACTCAAGAGAAAGACTGAAATATGGCAGTGAAAGTAGCAATCAACGGTTTTGGACGCATCGGGCGCCTGGTGTTTCGTGCGATGGTTGAGCAGGGGCTCGTGGGCAAGGATGTGGAGGTCGTTGCCGTGGGCGATATCGTGCCGGCGGACAACCTCGCCTACCTGCTCAAGTACGACTCGATCCAGGGCCGCTTCATCGGGACCGTATCATCAAAGAAGTCCGCTGCTGACAAAGCAGAGGATGACGTTCTGATCGTGAATGGGGCCGAGATCAAAGTGGTCTCCGCCAAAACTCCGGCGCAACTTCCCTGGAAGGCTCTCGGTGTGGACGTCGTCATTGAATCCACGGGCTTATTTACTGAAGCGGAAGAAGCCAAAGGCCACATCACGGCCGGGGCGAAGAAGGTGATCATTTCCGCGCCCGCCAAGGGCGAGGACATAACGGTCGTCATGGGCGTGAACCACGAGAAGTACGATGCCTCCAAGCACCACATCATCTCCAACGCAAGTTGCACCACAAACTGCCTGGCACCCGTCGTCCACGTTCTTTTGAAGGAAGGATTCGGGATCGACGAGGGCCTGATGACGACAGTTCACAGTTACACCGCGACGCAAAAGACCGTGGACGGCCCGTCGAAGAAGGATTGGAAGGGTGGACGCAGCGCCGCGATCAATCTGATTCCATCCACCACCGGTGCCGCCAGAGCCGTTGCCCTGGTTTGTCCCGAAGTCAAAGGCAAGCTCACCGGCATGGCCTTCCGTGTGCCGACTCCCACGGTTTCCGTGGTGGACCTGACGGTGAAGACCGTCAAGGAGACGAGCTATGCTGAGATCTCCGCCGCGATGAAAAGAGCGAGCGAGACCTACTTGAAGGGCATCCTTGATTACACGACCGATGAAGTCGTCAGCTCGGACTTTATCCACGACAAGCACAGTTCAATCTTCGACGCTAGCTCCGGCATCGAGCTCAACAGCCGGTTCTTCAAACTCGTGAGCTGGTACGACAATGAATGGGGTTATAGCAACCGAGTTGGGGACCTCTTGAGTTACATGATCAAGAAGGGTCTGTAATTCCGCGTCCGGATACATTCTCGCATGTCGAAACGGCGATCCACCAGGATCGCCGTTTCGCTTTTTGCTCTGGAGCTTCCCAGATCCTGAATTTGAATTCCGTTTGCTGAGTTCAGGGCTCACGACGTAGTCTGCGCCCATGGAACACACTATGATCGCCCCTGCCCCGATCATGATTCTGCCATTCGTGTTGCTTCTTGCGGCCATAGCGCTTGCCCCTGTTCTCGCGCCGGACTGGTGGGGCCGGAATTACCCGAAAGTCTCGTTGATCCTTGGTGCGATCACGCTGACCTATTATCTGGCGGGCTTGCGCGCCTACGGCACCATCGCGCACACCGCCATTGAATACGTCAGTTTCATTGCCTTGATTGGGTCGTTGTTTGTCGTCGCTGGGGGAATTCACATTTCGGTGAAAGGTGAAGCCACGCCCCAGGCGAATGTCGTGTTCCTTTTGATTGGCGCGCTTATCGCCAATGTGCTGGGCACCACCGGCGCTTCGATGCTGCTGATCCGGCCATGGATTCGGATGAACCGCTACCGGATCACGGCGCATCACATCGTTTTCTTTATCTTCATTGTATCGAATGTTGGCGGCTGCCTGACGCCAATCGGTGATCCGCCCCTGTTCCTGGGCTATCTCAAGGGGATTCCATTCTGGTGGGTGGCAGAACACTGCTGGCCGCTCTGGGCGGTGGGCCTCACGATCCTGCTCGCGCTGTTCTTCGTGGTGGATTACCGGAATTTTTTGCGCGCCCCGAAAGATGTCCGCCAAAAGCTGGCCGAAGGGAGTGACGAATGGAAATTCGAGGGTCTTGGCAACCTCGTCTTCCTTGGAATCATCCTGGGCGCGGTGTTCATCACGACTCCTCCTTTTCTCCGCGAAGCTCTGATGATCGCCGCCGCGGCCGGCTCGTATTTCACGACTCGAAAACAAACTCATGAAGCGAACCACTTCAACTTTCATCCGATCCAGGAGGTTGCAATTCTGTTCATCGGCATCTTCGCCACCATGATGCCTGCTCTGGACTGGCTGCAATTAAACGCATCGAAGCTCGGCGAGCCCACAGCCGGATTTTTCTTCTGGGGCTCCGGCCTGCTCTCCAGTGCGCTCGACAACGCCCCGACTTACCTGAGCTTCCTGAAAGCGATCTTCGGAGCGTTCATCCATGACGAGACCATCCGGCAGGTCGAGAGTCTGGTGCGGAACGGCGGCGCCGATCTGGCATCCGCCAGCGGGCCGGTTCGCGAAACTTTCCTGGCCCTTCAACGTTATTTCCAGGCTCACATGGCGTCCAAGACCGTCACCGTTGAAGACATCGAAGTCGCTTTCCTGCTCGGTAATGCGGCATTCAACAAATACATCGTCGCCGTCAGTGTCGGGGCTGTGTTCTTTGGCGCGAACACTTACATCGGCAACGGACCAAACTTCATGGTCAAGGCCATCGCCGATCATCAAAAGGTTCACACGCCGACGTTTATGGGCTACGTCTTCAAGTTCGCTCTGCCCTACATGCTCCCAATGCTGCTAGTGGTCTGGTGGATTTTTTTCAAATGAACTTCGAGTTGAGGGCGCAGGATCCACGTTCGGAATCCGACAATCATCCTTGTCGAAGCCCAAAGCTGTGGCTGCCCGGTTCGTGAGCCGGGGAGCTTTCGTCATTAATCCGCGTTTGGGTAGGAACCCAGAACCTTGACGAAGCTGCAGTGCTCTTCGAGCTTCCGAATGGCTCGTGCCACCGGTCGATCTTCGGCATGGCCATCCACATCGACAAAGAAAAAGTACTCCCACGCCTTCCGCTTGCTGGGGCGAGATTCAATCTTCGTCATGTTGAGCCGATTCTGGCGAATGGGCGCGAGGGAGTGATGGAGTGCTCCCACCTTGTGCGGGATACTGAACATCAGGCTCGTCCGGTCGCGGCCGGTGGGCGGGCTGCTCTGGCGTCCGAGCACGAGGAAACGGGTGACGTTGATCGCGTTGTCCTGGATGCTCTTCTCGAGAATCTTCAGCCCGTAGCGTTCGGCCGCAAGGGTTCCGGCAATGGCAGCGGCGCGTTTGTCTTTGGCTGCGAGTTCGGCAGAGCGCGCGTTTGATGAACTTTCTATGATTTCGACATTGGGAAGATGTTTCTGAATCCAGCCGCGGCACTGGGCCAACGATTGCGGGTGGACGTAGAGCTTGCGAATGGAACTTTTCTGGCCTTTGCCGAGCAAACATTGCTGAATCGGCAGGACAATCTGAGCAACGATTTTGAGATCGCTGTCCACGAACATGTCCAGGGTGTGAGTGACCATCCCCTCGGTTGAATTCTCCACCGGCACGACGCCGTAATCCGCCCGGCTTTTGCTGACCTCGTTGAACACGTCGGCAATGGTTTTCTGCGGAGTGTACTTGAGGCTGGATCCGAACTTCCGGATCGCCGCCTGATGGGTAAATGTCGCTTCCGGTCCGAAGTAGGCGATGACCATCGTCTTTTCCAGCGACAACGCGCTGGACATGATCTCACGGTAAATGGCGCGCAGCGATTCCTGCGTGATGGGACCATCGTTCAGTTTGCAAATGCGGTCGAGGACGGCAAGTTCCCGGTGGGGAGCATAAATCTCGTGGCCAGACTTGATCTTGATCTCGCCGATCTCAAGCACATGCCGGGTGCGCTCGTTCAGGAGTTCAACGATGCGGGCGTCGAGCTTGTCGATAGCCTGCCGATGTTTGGAGAGACTCATACTGAGGACGGATCTTCGGATGTGGTCGCGGGCTTGCTCTCGCTGGATCCTTCGATGACGGCTGCCGGAGGAGCGGTTGCCAGGCCTTCGGGAGGTTTGGAGCCTTCTGCTTCGGCCGTGGTCAGCGTTTCGGGATCTGTCGTGAGCAGCGCCTCTGGCTTTTGCACGATGATTCGTCGGAGTTCGTCGGCGGCTGGAAGCTGATCGAGATCACGCAGGCCGAAATACTCCAGGAAGACGGAGGTGGTGCCGTAAGTGATGGGGCGGCCAACAACTTCCGCCCGGCCCACTTGCTCGATCAATCCTCGTTCGACCAGCGTTGCCACAACACCGTCAACAGCCACGCCTCGGACCTGCTCGATCTCGGCGCGGGTGATGGGCTGGCGATAGGCGACGATCGCAATGGTTTCGAGTGCTGGCTGGCTGAGGCGTGTCGGACGGTTTTTCGCGCCCACCAAAGTCTTGAGCCACGGCGCGTATTCAGGCTGGCTGGCAAACTGCCACGCTCCCGCAACGCACATCAAGCGATGGCTCCGGCCAAGAGCGCCATGTTCCTTTTCCAGTTCTTCCAAAGCGGCAATGATGTCCGCTTCCTTGGTGCTCTTCAGCGAGCGCGCCACCTCATCGTCGCTTTGAGCTGCCGTGTTGCGGAGTAACTCGCGCAGTTCAGACGGTTGGAGCGGGCGCTGCGAGTTGAAGAGCAGTGCTTCGAGAATGAGCTTCAATTCCATGGTTCGGTGGCGACGCGATCAGATTCGTGGAGCGGGAGCGGATTCCGGCTCCGGTTCATCAGGTCCGGCCGGCGCGGGACGTTCAAAGTTACCCTCCGTCAGCGCGGGAGTCAGCGGATCCAATCGTTGCGAAAGCTCGATCTCGCTGAAGGGCTCGGCCTGGGAGACATCAAGTTGTTTGAGGCGGATAAGTTCAAGCACCGCGAGGAAGGTGACCACCACTTCCAACCGGCTCGTGGCAGTGGCGAACAGTTCGGAAAAAAGCACGCGCGTCCGGTCGCGAATCAACCCGGCGAGATATTCGATCTTCTCGCTGACGGTCCACTTGTCCTCGAAAACATCTCTAGTATCGGTGCGTTCGATGTGGCGTTTGAGGATCTGGTTGACGGCGTTGATCAGGTCGAACAGGGAAACCTCAGGCCGGCCGGGCGGCGCATCAAATTCGAGCTTTGCCGGCAGGCGGTTGAAGATATTTTCCTGGATGGCTTCGCGTTCTTGAAGTTTGCCGGCCGCATCCTTGAATTTCTTGTACTCAACCAGCTGACGGATCAATTCCCAGCGCGGGTCTGTCCCATCATCCTCTTCGCCTTCGACGATCGCCTGCTGATCCACCGGCAGCAGTTCGCGGCTCTTGATGTACATGAGCGTCGAAGCCATCACGAGGAACTCACCGGCCACATCCAGATCAAGCTTCCGCATCATCTCGATGTAGGTGATGAACTGCGTTGCGATCTTCGTGAGGTTGACTTCGTAAATGTCCACCTCCTCCTTCTTCACAAGGTAAAGAAGGAGGTCCAAAGGCCCCTCGAAGACGTCCAGTTGAAATTTCGATTCGGTCATTCAGCGCACCTGCCGTCACAGCGTCGGCGGATGGCAAACTGTAGGGCAGTGGAAATGGCTTTGGCAATGGCGAGAATTGGTGTGAATCGCCGCACCATCAGGGTGACCCACAAGCCGAAATTGAACCTGCGTCCGGCTGCCAACAAATAGGACGTATAGGGGTAGGGAGTCTCTGGCCGGAAACTCGTGTTTTTAGAAATGATGATGGACGAGCAGAGGTGTGAGGCTGTGGCGAGCACCTAATTTTTCGCGAAGCATCGCCCGATTCGTCCAAATTCTCCAATAGGGCTATCCAGTTGACTCTTGTGGCCTGCAAATTGCCCCAACCGGTGGGGTGTTTAAGGGCAAACTGGCTACCAGCCGTTGCGTCACAAGAGTCAAGTGCATAGGCCTATTTTCCAATTTCAGCGACACCGCTCCTGTCGGAGTGAATGGGTGGTTTGAGGTTTGGCGGCTTCAGGCCGCCAAACGCGCCGGCCGGACTCGCTCCCATTGCCGCGCCAGCAACTCGCGTCCGATCACGTGCAGGTTGTAGCTCATCACGCCGTAGCCCACGTATCTCAAATACCCATCCAGCCCCATGTCCAGGCATCGGTTGAGCCCATGATGTTCCAGGCTGTTGCTCGCTCTCCACCGCGCTGTGGGCTTGGCGCAACGCCACGAATTCCTTCCCGCTCTCCCGCGCCGTCTCCGCCGTGTTCTTCTTCCCACGCTTGGGCATCACCACCGTCGGAATGTAAAGGCTCAACAACTCCCGATCCGCAGCCCGCGTGAAACCCTTGTCGAAACTGATGCCGGCAATGCTCCCCACTCCGTAGCGACCCAGCAGCCGGTCGGTCACCGGCACGCTCTGGTTGATGTCCAACTCTCCCACCGGTACGTCGTAGTCGTGGATGAGCTGGTGCTGGCAGGTGGCGATCAGAAACGGATGGCCCAGCTCGACGTCCGGTCGGCGCTTGCCTTTCTGGATCCACTCGGTGTCCGGATCGAAGAGCGAAAACACTTTCTCGTGCGACGGGATGATTTCCTCCTTCAACAGCCGTCGTTCCACCAGGTCCAGATGCTTGTCGAGCATCCGGTGAAGGTATTCCAACGCCTCCCAGTGCGCGGCACTCACGGGCTGCTCGCACAGGCCCAGCAGGCTCTCCCGCACTTTTGTCGGGAGGTCGCGGCCCACGGCCAGATACTCGCGCACCGCACGCTTGACGCGTGCTTCCTTGTTCGGCCCGCCGCGATGGTTGGTCTGGCTGGCGGTGCGTTCGCAGTTCTTGAGTTGCCGCCGCCACTCCTTGGCTTTGCGCCAGCCAGGCAGGGCTTAGGAAGCGCGCACTTATAACTTAGTCAATTGTGCTGCGGGGTGACACGGAATAGTTCCACTCACCATGGAAGTCGTCCCGCTTGATCCGCACCGCCTCAAGTTCCTCGTCGGTGACTTTGATGCCACTTTCGTAGCGGTCGGTGTCCAA
>SIBF01000222.1 GCA_009695275.1 Pedosphaera sp.
TCTCCTGCGCCTCCCGCTTCAAGGTCACTCGCCCCACTTCCCACGGCCCACTCAATCCCAAAAGCTGCTGATAAAGTTGTATGTCTTGCATCCGCTTAACCTGATTTCACTCAATGAAAATCCCAACGCTAAAGTTTGAAGAACCCTTTGACTAAAAAGAAGTGGCGGAGGGTAATGGCCGCCACTGGCATGACACAACGTGTGCGCGCTCAGGTCGATCACACCGTAAAACACGGTGAGATGTTTGCCGAGCTTTTCCTGGAGAATATCTCGGTTCAACTGCGCCAGCACGCGCTCCGGTTGCAGGATCAGGCGGTCATGACGGTCCTGATCACGCTCGCGATACTTCGTGATGAGTCCTTTCAGCAGCACCGTGACAAGCGCGGAGGAAACACCATGTCCGGATATATCCGCGCAATAAAACACCGCGAACTGCGCGTTGACGGCGAAGTAATCCACGAAATCACCGCTCAGGAAAAGCGATGGAATGACTCGATGACGGAACCGGTATTGGCCGACATTCCAGTCGGGTTGAGGAAACAGCCTCGCCTGTACTTTCCTGCCGGCTTCCTCGTCTTCGCGAATCTGCGCGTCATACAAATCAAGCTCCTGGCGGATTCGTTTGTTCTGCCGGACAAGGCGGGATCGTTGCAGATTGGACTCCACGGCATGGACAAGCGCGGAACTCGCAGGGAGCGGTTTGATGAGATAGTCAGTGGCACCAGCCTTCAGCGCTTGAATGGCGTCACTCATCGTTCCGCTGCCGGAGACAATGATCACAGGTACATCATGGCATAGCCGGGAGAGGTGGCCTAACGCTTCCAGACCGCCCATCACCGGCAGATTCAAATCCAACAGAATGAGTTCGGGCGATTCCTCCTGCGCCTTGGTGAGCCCATCACGACCATCGGCGGAAGTGAAGACTTCGTGCCCACGACGCTCCAGGATTCTCCGAAAAGCCAGCGACACTCGAGGATCGTCATCGATAATCAGCACCCTGCCCTGCTGGGGCGATCCGTCTGATCTTGAGTTAGTGTTGCTCATGGCACAAGAGACTCCTCGCGGCACAATGACATTTTTGGGGATCGATTGAAGTGAACTGTCTCGCCGTGCCACGGAACCGTCAAGGGCTTTGAGAAAACACTTGCCGAGCATGATCAGAAGCCTCTCGTCGCCTGACAGGACGAGATCTAACACAGTCGAATATGTGACCAACCATTCAAGGAACGTCCGGAAAATCGAGCCATCCTCATTGCCAACATCTCTCGCCGCTGGGTTTCAAAAAGTTCAGCGGCCCGCCGGACTTGCCGGCGGGCCGCATGTGAACTCGAAAAATATGGAACCCACTGACCTCAGAAGTTCTTGAAGTCTCCCGCGTGCTCCAATGGCAGGCTGTTGCCCGCAGTCTTGGCGATTGTGATGGGAGCGTGGCCGTTGGTCCTGTTGACGGCGGCTCGGTTCGCACGCTTGGGCGTCGGTGATTCCGGAGAGCGTCGTTGGACGGGCGTTGCTTCGGGTTGAGCTTCAGACTTTGCTGCATGCCGCCCGCCGCTGCCTCCAACCAGCGTCTCCAACTCGGTGACGACATCGCTCAACGACCCGGCCTGGGCCAGCAGTTCTTCGGCGGCGCTGGCGCTTTCCTCGGCGCTGGCGGCGTTGCTCTGGGTAACTTTGTCCATCTGAGTCACGGCAGTGTTCACCTGGCTGATGCCCTGGCTCTGTTCGTTCGAGGCTGTGGCGATTTCGGCGACCAGATCATCCATTTTGCGAACTTTACCAACGATCTCTTGGAGGCTGGCTCCCACTTTGCCGCTGATTTGGACGCCACGTTCACTCTTCTGGACGGCGTCCTCGATCTTGGCCGCGGTTTCCTTGGCGGCTTGCGCGGAACGTTGGGCGAGGTTGCGCACTTCGTCGGCGACAACGGCGAAACCCATGCCGGCCTCTCCGGCACGCGCGGCTTCGACGGCGGCATTCAATGCGAGGATGTTTGTCTGAAAGGCGATCTCATCGATGGTCTTGATGATCTTCCCGACCTCGGCACTGGACACCTTGATGGCGTCCATGGCGCGGGACATTTCAATCATATCGGCGGCACCCGTGTCCGCGGCCACCTTGGTTTCACCGGCGAGCGCCTTGGCATTGGTCGCATTGTCTGCGTTGCGCCTGGTCATGCTGGCCATTTCTTCCAGGGAAGCGCTGGTTTCTTCAAGACTGGCGGCTTGCTCGCTCGCGCCCTCGGCGACGGAAGCGCTCGCAGATTGCATCTGGCCGGCTGCTCCGGCGACTTCTTTCACGCTCTGTTTCATCTGCTCGGTCAGCAAGCTGACTTTTCGTGTAATGGCTCGTGCCAGGATGAAAGCGATGAAGGAGCCCAATCCAATCGTTATGAGAGAGAGCCACAGGCTTATACTCACAGTTCTCGCCGTCTTGGTGTTAAGTCCGCTCTGACCTTGCTCAAATGCCATTTCGGCAAAGTGCCGCAACTCCGCGACCTGAGTCTGAATGTCGCGCGCCTTGCTGGCGAAAAAGGCGAAGTCGGCGCTGCTTGCTCCGGCTTGCAACGCCAGGTCCAGCGTCTTGTCGAACTGCGCTTTCACCTCGTCGAGCATCGTTTTCAATTCAGGAGTGAGGGTAGCTTTTTCCAATCCTGCCAGACCTTCCCCGAACTTGGCGCGGCCGGCAAAATTCAAATCCCGCGTGGATGTGCTGGAGAGCACAACGATCACGCCACGGCTCAGAGTGCCAAACGCTTTCTCATCCGCTTTCGCCAGGGAAAAGGACTTCCGGTACGCTTGCGAGAGATCGTTTTTCGCCGCTGCGAGGCTGGCACGAAGAGTTATCTGCTGTTCCGCGAGGGAGAGAGACTTGTCCGTGGCATCACGCAACGCGGCGAAATCAGAGGCTAGCTGCTGCATCAACGCACCGACAGTCCGAGGCTCGGCATTCGTGGTTTGTGCGACGGCAGAGGCGTTGGTGGCGACCGGGGAGTTTGTATCCGCGGTGACGAGGCGCAGTTGATGAAGTTGTTTGAGCTTCGATTCGGAGAGCTCCTTGAGCGATGCCGCCAGTTTCTCGATGCCAGAATTTGCGGCCGTCCGAGCCAAAGTTACGTCCGCGGCGCTGGTGCTTAGGAATGCTCCCGCAACGGTCCTTTCCAGCCGTCCGGTTTCTTCACTCACGGCGACGGACTGGCGATAGAGTGGGATGTCCTTGGTTCCCTGCTGATCAACAATGGCAATGATGCCCTTGATCTGCCAGATGACGACGCCTACGACGGCCACAAAACCGAGGACGACGATGCCAACAGCGGAGAGGATTCGTTTGAGCATGGAGTGAGTGAGTTGGGAGAGTTGCGGTTTTCGAGGAAGACAGGCGTCGGTGCGGCACTTGCCGCAACCGACGCCTGGCAAGGGTGGTGGCTGTTACTTCTTGAGCAAAGCGGTCTTCATCTTCTCGATCTGCTCGAGACCTTCTTCCATCTCTTCCTTGATGGACTTGAGATCATCCGCGCTCTTGGAGCTGGCGTAGTTTTGCGCGGCCTTGAGGACCAGCAGCGGGTGGACAATGGAATGGATCGGGTCGGTGAAATGCTCGTTCGACTCTGCCTTCAAATCCAGGCCGATATCCTTGTCCGCCGCGTCGAAATGGTGCATGTCATGCCACTCATGTTCCAGATCCTTGAAGGAGAGCTTTTTCATAGTCTCGACATTGTCGAGAATGACTTTGAGCAGCTTCTGGCCGGTTGGAAACGCTTTGGCGTATTCGCCCGCGAACCAAACGGCGTCGGCAACCATGGTCTGGACCTTTTTATCGACATCAGTCGCATCGACTTTTTTGGTCAGAGACGATTCCACGACCGCTTTACCGGCGGTGTGGTAGCTGGTGAAGTGTGATTCGATGGCGGCCTTGTCGGCGGCACCGAGGTTTAACGCCAGTCAAGGACGGCGCCCAATGTGAGACGGAGGGATGTTTTCATTTTAATTTTTGATTGACGGTTTATTGAGGGAGGAATTGTTTCGAAATTATTAGAATCTCCAGGACAGGCCGATGAACGGATTGATGTCGTCAGCGGACTTGGTGAGGCCGATGTTCACGCCGGCATCAAGCTGGATGTTGTCTGTCAGACCGTAGGTGAGGCCGAGGTCAACCGTGCCAACCCACTTGGCTCCGCTCTCCGCGCTGACGGCGCTGAAGAATTCAGCGTAACCACCAAGCTTGCCAACGATGTCGTGTGCGAAAGTGATGCTGTTGACGAACTCGGCGTGGTGGCCGCTTCTGCCATCATTCCGGTTGATATCCAGCTCGGTCATCACACCCATGCCCCATCCGGCGGGAAGTTCCACCGCGAGGGGAAGGATGATGCCGCCTTCGACGCTGTTGTTGCCGATCTGGTCCTGGCTGGTCGGAAACTTAACGAACGGCATCGCCGCAAACGCGGTCGTGCCTCCATCATTGCCCCAGAAGTTGACCTTGAGGCGGCTGGTGATGTCGCCGAAGCCGGATTGACGCACCGTGGTGCCGGCAACGCGATCCTTGGTGGTGATATGGTTGTAAGTCTCGATGACGGTCTGGAGATCAATGCGATTATTGAGTCCAACCTTGAAATTGATCGGGGTGATGGCCCAGGCATCCACTTTGGTGTCAGCGCCGCCAGAGCGGTCGTGGTCGTGGGAATAGCTGATGAGATCGGTTTCGATCTGGAAATGGCCGGCATCGACGGTGTAGGCGCTTTCAGTCTTGTCGGGACGGTCGGTGCTCATCTCCCGGAGGAATTCGGAGGGTGTGCGGTTGAAGAGCGAGTATTGACTCTTGTTGACCTTGGTCAGGTCAATCTTCTCCGCTGCGGGCTCTGCTGCGAGAATGGGCAGGGTTAATGAGGCACAGGTGATGGCGAGGATTTGTCGTTTCATGTTTCTTGTTTGCGTTGTGTTTTCTTCGGTGGCCGTGTGGCCAATGATTGCTGCTCGTGCCGGCCTTGCTTCATCCGCTGGCCAACCTGGCCATCCGGCGATGCCCACGAACCGCTGCGCCTTATGGCGGCGACAGCGACCGTTTGCTTCAAAGCTTTCGCAGCGTCGGAACCCTGCACATGCATCTCATCGGTTCGTGGCAGGATTGGTTGAGAAGAAACCATCAAAACCCCTGTCAGTTTTGTGCTGACGGTGACAATTCTTGTGTGTCAGGAAAACCTGACAGGCATCTCGAGCCCAAGTTTGCTGGAGAGTTGAAGAGTGACCGCCTAAGCCGGGTCCATGCAGTAGGAGCGCGGAATTCATTCCGAGTGGATTCAAGAACAACCCAAGGGCTGCGGTCTCGACGACGTGCCAGGCAGTCGAAAACCTGGTCACTGAAAAGTGGCCAACGCGAAGAAGCAGGTGCTGCAGTGGGGATCTCCAGCCCAGTTGGGTTTTCCACGACGCTGCGGAATAAATTCCACGCTCCCATCGAATCGTTACGGCTAAGAGACTGTCAGCCTGTAGGAGCAGACGGGAGGTCGGACACCCAGCTCATCAAACCCTCGCGCAGCGCGTAGCGAACGAGCTCGGCGGTGCTGGCGCAGTTCACTTTCTTCATGAGGCGCGCCCGGTAGGTTTCCACAGACTTGACGCTGACGCCCATGCGAATGGCCATTTCCTTGTTCCTCAAACCTTCAGCAATGAGCTGGAGCACTTCGATTTCAAGTTTGGATAATGGGCGCTGCGCAGTAGGAGCTACTGCTGGCCGGTTCGCCCTGAGATTCTCGACAAGCGCTGTGGTCACGGTCGGGGAAAGGTAGGTATTATTGTTCAGGACAGAGCGAACGGCAGTGAGAATCACCTCCTGGTTTGTGTCTTCCTTCAGGAGATAGCCTGACACCCCAGCCTTCATCGCTTCGTGAACATGGGCCAGGTCCGAGTCTCCCGATAGCATCAGGATTCGCGCCTGCGGCACTTCATTCAGGATGCTCCTTACGATGCTGATTCCGTTGCCATCCGGCAGATGGACATCCATCAGCACGAGATCGGGCTTAACACGCCGCACACACTCCAGCGCCTCAACGAGATTGGACGCCTCCCCCACGACTTCCATGCCGGGATCTCTTCGCAGCACCATCTTCAGCCCATCCCGAAGGAGATGGTGATCATCCACAAGGACAATTTTTGTGCTCATGCCTGGCTAAAGTTGTCCGTTTCGAGCCTCGAAAGTAAAGCCCGTCGTTTGATGAAGCCGGAATAATTTTCCGCTTTTTTGTTCCTCGCTCACAGTCCACTGGCGGATATGCTCGCCCGCAGCGGAAATAATCTTCCAGTTTTGCGGAATCCATGAACTCAGCCCGAACGCCGAAATTCATTCACTGAAGGAATCGAAGAGAGCAAAGCAGCAACGGATTGGAACTTCCTCGACAGACCTTTCTTGAGCACTTTGGACAATTCCGGAAGCGCCTCTCCCTTCGTTTCCCTTGTTGCCTTCTGTAAATCCGACTCCGGTTTTCGGGCTCAGGCGGCGCGGAATAAGTATTTTGATTATCAGTGAGCCAATTTATGGTCCGACGACGCCACTGTAAGTAAAGACATGGCATCTCAATGAACCAAACCAAGCAACAGATCGCTGAAATTTTCGATCGCGCCCTCGATTTCGAGCCATCGGCACGCGCCGCTTTCCTCATCGGCGCCGCGGCAACGACGTAAACCTGCGCAAACGGGTTGAAGATCTTCTCGCGGTACATGATCAAGCCTCGGGCTTCCTGCCTGCTCAAAGGACTGATCGCGAGGCCGCGACGGTAGTGGATCCATCCAAGGCAAATGCTCCGGCTCATGCGCCGGATGAGCGCGAAGGCTCGATGCTTGGACGTTACAAGCTGATCGAGAAACTCGGTGAAGGCGGCTTCGGTTCGGTCTGGCTGGCGGAACAGAGGGAACCGGTGCGGCGCAAGGTGGCGCTGAAAATCATCAAGCTGGGCATGGATACCAAGCAGGTCGTCGCCCGGTTCGAAGCCGAACGACAGGCGCTGGCGATGATGGATCATCCGAACATCGCCAAGGTTCTGGATGCCGGATCGACGGACAATGGCCGCCCCTACTTCGTGATGGAACTGGTGCGCGGGATTCCGATCACAAAATTCTGTGACGAGAACCGGACGACGACCAAGGACCGGCTGGATCTGTTCATCAAAGTTTGCCAGGCCATCCAGCACGCGCATCAGAAGGGGATCATCCATCGCGACATCAAACCGTCGAACGTCATGGTGACGCTGCATGACGGCGTGCCGGTGCCCAAGGTGATTGATTTCGGCATTGCCAAGGCCACGCAGGGCGAACTGACGGACAAGACGATCCACACGCAGTTTCAGCAATTCATCGGGACGCCGGCTTACATGAGCCCGGAGCAGGCGGAGATGAGCGGGCTGGACATCGACACGCGCTCGGACATCTACAGCTTGGGCGTGCTCCTCTACGAAATGCTGACGGGCAAGACCCCGTTTGATGGGAAGGAGCTGATGGCGTCCGGACTGGATGCGATGCGGCGGACGATCCGGGAGAAGGAGCCGGTGCGGCCGAGTACGCGGATATCCACATTGGAGGGCGAGGAACGGACGACGACAGCGCAACGGCAGGGAGCAGAGATGGGCAAGCTGATCCACCTCCTGCGCGGTGATCTCGATTGGATCGTGATGAAGTGTCTGGAGAAGGATCGCTCGCGGCGCTACGACACGGCGAACGCCGTCGCCGCCGATCTCAAGCGGCACCTGAGTAATGAGCCGGTCGTGGCTCGTCCGCCCACTTCTGTTTACAAGTTTCAGAAAGCATTCCGACGAAACAAACTGGTCTTCAGCGCCGCCGCCGCCGTGCTGGCAGCTTTGCTAGTCGGACTTGGCGCTGCCACCTGGGCATTCATCCGGGAGAACCGCGCCTATGAGCGCACCCTTGCAGCGGAGCACGACCAATCGCGCCTCCGCGTTGAGGCGGAAGAGGCCCAACACACGGCTTCGCAACAGCGCGATCTTGCCCGCCAGCGCCTTTACGAGTCGCTCATCCGGGAATCGCGGTCCATTCGCAAAGCGCGGCAGGTTGGATACCGGCGTGAAGCATTTGATCGCTTGAAGCAGGCGATCGCCCTGGGTACGACCAATGTTGATACCAGCCTGCTGCGACGCGAAGCAACTGCCTGCCTCGGAGACTGGGTGGGGCTGGAGCCGGTGGATGTTTCCCTCCCGAGCCGAGTCGCCGCCGACGCATTGACGGCCGACGGTTCGCTGGCGGCGCTTGGCACAGTAGATGGACGGGTTTCGCTCCGGGAGACGCGCACAGGTCGCGAAGTCGCCTCCATTGATTTGAGCGGGCGTCCCTTCAGCCTCGCATTCGACCGCAGGGGCCTCGCGCTGTTCGCCGCCGCCGCCGACGGGAAGTTCACGTTTGGGCAACGGCCGAAATCAATGAGGACCGAGAAATGGATCCTGCGAGGCGATGGCGTTTGGAAACGGGAATGGACACGCACGGCGGAGGAATTCTCCGAAATTGTGCCCACGGCCACGGAGCCGGTTGCGTTGGTCCTCGGGCCTTCGGATTCCTACTTCGCCGTCGTGGATCTGGATCGGGGCGTTGAATTGGCCCGCATCCCTGTCAGCAGCCGGATGCCGTGGTGGCCCACGGCTTCCATCAGTCTGGATCGTCGTCAACTCGCATTCTTCAGCCTGGAAGGCCAGAGCGCTTTCGACGTGCAGTTGGAAGTCTGGGATCTGGAGTCCCGGAGGCAAGCAACCCTCTTGAAGCCACGACTTGGTCCCGGCTATGGCTTATCATTTGCGCCGGACGGACGTTATCTGGCGGCAACTTATGACAACACGCTGATTGCCTATGACACGGTCCAGTTCAGCAGCTCGATCAACATGTGAGGATCCTTCGAAGGGTCTTTTGGAGCAACGATCGGCGGCTCGGCTGGTTTATTGGCGATTCCCTCGATTCAGGAAATCGCGGTGCGCGTGATCCACCTTCGATCTGGAGGGGAAGTCGCTTATCTGAAACTTCCCTCCTCTCCCGTCAGTCTGCGCTTCAGCCAGGACAACTCGCTGCTCCTGTTGTCACATTCGAGAGGCAGCCGGGTGGTCCACTTGAACGTGGAGCGTGAAAAACTCCGCCTCGAAGGTCATCAGGGTGGAGTGCCGGCGGTGGAGTTCAGCCCTGACGGGAAGCAACTCGCATCGGTGGGAAAAGACCGCCCACTCCGCCTGTGGGATCTCGCAGCGCTGGGCGAATCCCGTGTGCTTGCAAACCTTCCGGCACCAGGCCAGACACTGGCCTACACTCCCAAGGGTGATCTTCTGGTCTGCGGATATTACAACATCGGCGAACTCTCCATCTGGTCGGCCACCACGGGAAAACAGGTGACTACCATCAACCGGAGCGTCAACCAACGCGCCACAACATGGGCCTGCTCCATCAGTCCGGATGGGAAGCACCTGGCCGCGATAGGAACAGACCTCCGCGTATGGGATCTGGCGCGCCTTACCCAGCCCTCCTCGACACCCGGCTGGACCGATGAGCCGCTGTTTTCCGATACCAACGGGGTTTCCGGCGTGGTGTTTGACCCTGTTGGAAAACGCGTCGTTTATACGGATTTGCTGACGCGGGGCGCTGTGAACACATCGAGAATCGCAACCCGTGAATTGGATCCCAACGCGCGCGCCCTGGTGGTCGCCACCAATTCCAAAAACAATTTCGTTCAGGGACAATCCTTCCTACCAAAGAGTGGTGCGCTTGCTTATGTGACGCCAAACCGTGAGCTCGTTATTGTTGAGCCGACGACCGGTCGAGTAATCCGCACACAACCGACCCTCGGAGAAGGTGAGAATTCCGACTGGTACGTCTCCAATCTTCGGGTGAGCCCCGATGAGTCGAAGCTGGCGATGGTTACGCATTCGGGACTGGGAGTTGACTTGCGGGATCCCGCGACGGGAAAGCTGCTTTACACGCTGCCGGAGGAATCAGGAACAGTCTGGTGGATTGCCTGGAGCCTGGACAGCCACCGGCTGGCCGTGTCCCGTGGCAACGGCGAAATCGCCATCTGGAACCTGAATGAAGTCGAAGCGGAATTGGCCCATCTGGGACTCAAGCCATGAAAATGAGCCTTAAGGAAGTTCTGTTTGCATTGTTTCTGGAACAGCCGACTGCGGAAGGCTCGGAAATTCTCGGCATGACTTGCGCGAGTGACCGCGCGTAAAAGCGTGTCAATCCCTGCCTGCTACACAGGGTGCGATTAATTCTGTCGGTCACTTGCAGATGATTTCCTGCGCGTGAGTTGTGGGAGAAGACCAGCGATGAGACAATTTGGCGCTTGTACTTTTACGTACTGTGTATAATTGAAACGGTTCGTGAATACCGAAC
>SIBF01000223.1 GCA_009695275.1 Pedosphaera sp.
TCCGGAGGCAAGCCGGAGATGTTGCAAACAGTGCGGGAGCGGGGGCCCTTGGGAGTGCGGAAAGATTCACGGACCAAATGAGAAACGTATTTCTTCTTTCCGTGGCCGGATTGGGTGATCTGGACAAACACTGGCTACTCTTGTAAACTTAATAGTTATTACCATCAAGCAATATATTTGCTTATATCACACTATTACTTGCTACATATTCTATAAAAACATCACAATTGCTGAAGTTTTTGAATACAGCCCGGGAAGTTAGGCTAGCGCCCCGCGCGATTCTTGATCTTGATATTTCGGAACCAGATCTCGTCGCCGTGATCTTGCAGCAGGATCTGCCCGGGGAAGCTCGTTCCGAATCCTTCGACCGCTTTGAATTTGCTCTGAACCAGCGCTGCTTTGAGTTCTGGGTTCTCCAGTTCGTGCTCGAGAATCTTCCCGCCATCGAGCCAAATCTCCTCCAGCAAAATCGGAAGTTATTTTTGCACGGACCCTAAGTTCCGGCTTCTTCTTATCGTGCGAGTCCGTCGGCCAGTTCCACGACGCGCGGAGCGCGAGCCGCGAGCTCGGCGGCGTGGGTTGCAATGACCAGAGTCGTCTGGCGTTCGGCACGGAGTGAAAGCAGCAGATCCACGATCTCCCTGCCGGTGTGGGAATCGAGATTGCCGGTGGGTTCATCCGCAAGAATCAGCTCCGGCTCGTTGATCAAGGCACGCGCCACGGCCACGCGCTGCTGCTCTCCACCCGAGAGTTCGTATGGCTTGTGATCCATCCGATCGCTCAACCCCACACGCTTGAGAAGTTCACGTCCGCGCTCTTCAGTTTTTCGCGCGTCCAGCCGTGCCATCCTCGCCGGGAGACACACGTTCTCCAGCGCGTCCAGTTCCGGAAGAATATGGTACGACTGAAAAATGAAACCAACCTTGCGGTTCCTGAACTCTGCCAACGCCCGAGGGGACAACCGGGCCAGATCTTGATTGCCAAAATGGATCCGCCCTCCATCCGGGGTATCGAGTCCGCCCAGCAGGTGAAGAAGCGTACTCTTGCCAGCGCCGGAGGCGCCGCGCAAAGCGAGGAATTCCCCCCGGTTCACGCTCAAGCTCACGCCTCGCAGAACTTCAAGAGTTCGTTTGCCGAGCATGTAGCGTTTGTGCAGATCGGTTGCTGAAATCAGCACGTCACCGGAGGATCCCGCTGCGGCGCAAATCGCCATTTCACTCATGGTGCAAAGCCTCCACGGGTTTGAGCCGGCCCGCATTCCAGGCCGGCAACAGACCGGCAAGCAGGCAGATCACGAGCGAACCGCCGCAGATAAGCGTCAGGTCGCTTCGTACGATGAGCGCCGGCAGTTCGCTGAAATTGTAAATCTGAGCCGGGAACAATTCCCAGCCGGTCATGTTGCGCATGAAGAAAAGAAACTCGTTCCGGTAATGAACCGCCAGCAAGCCGAGCCCGAGCCCGGCCGCGACACCGAGCACACCCACCAGGAGGCTTTGGCTCAGAAAAATCCACACGATCTGAGTGTTCGATGAGCCGAGGGCTTTCAGGATGCCGATTTCGCGGGTCTTCTGAACGACGAATGTGATCAAGGCGCTCGTGATCCCAAACGCCGCGACGATCATGATGAAGAACAGGAGGTAAAACATGACATTCTTCTCGACGAGGAGCGCTTCCAGAATGCCTGAGTTTTCTTCCTCCCACGTGCTGATGAAAGTGCCCGGCCCGAGTTTCTTCTCCAGTTCATTCCGGACCTTCGCCGCCTCCCCGGCATCGTGCAGCATCACCAGAAGCCCGCCCGCTGCATCACCGAGGTCAAACAAATCCTGGGCATTGATAAAAGAGGTGACGATGAACGCGCTGTCGAACTCGTAGTAGCCGACCTCGAAGATGCCTCTGACCTCGAAATCCGTCGGCAGGTATCCTTCGTCCACTCCGCCCTTCTCGCGGCTGCGCTTGACGCTGGCTTCCATTTTCTCCAGGTCGCGAATCGAGTAGATCGCCAGCGTGTCACCCACCTGCAATCGCATGACTTTGGCGAAAGCGCGTCCAATCAGCACCCCGCGCCCACGCAAGTCATTGGTTCCATCGACAATGTTCGTAAGAAGCATGTTGGCGCCTGCTTCCCTTTTCGTATCGATGCCGCGCACATACGGAGCGGCGGTGCGAGGGCCACCTGTGGCAGGTTGTGTTTTTACCATCACCTGGCCCAGAACATAGGGTGAAGCGCTCTTCACTGCTGTGTGGGGGGAAACCTGGGCGAGCTTCGCGGCGTAATCCGACATCGGACCATCGGATTGAATAGTCAGGTGGGATTTGAAGCCGAGAATCCGATCGCGCAACTGCCGGTCAAAGCCCGTCATCACGCTGATAACAATGATCAGCACCGCCACGCCGAGCATCACACCCACAATCGAGATCAGCGTGATGACCGAAACGAACGTCCGTTTGGGCCGCAAATAACGCAGCGCCAGCAGGAGTTCGAATGGCAATCGCGACATGGCCCCGAAACCTAGACAGGGCACTTCGGGGTGTCAATGAACCGGGGAATTCCGCCGCGTCCTGATTTGCCGTCTGCGGGAGAGCGGCGTTCACGCCGCTTCAATGTCCACCACGACAGGCGGCTTGAAGCGGGCTGAAGCCCACGCTCCAAAATGAAATCAAGACACCGCCTGGAAATTCCTACGGCACGCTTCGATCATCCGCGGATCGTCTCGATCCCCGTGACACGCAGCCTTCACCTCAGCCTCAACCGAAAGAACCGCTCACTCTCGGCTGCCGAAGCTTCCTGCCAGTAACGTCCACCAAAGAGCGAGGGAGCGTTTGACATCGGAGTCCACCCGGCCTTTCTCAAATCGTCCGCCATTTCCAGCGCGTAAGCGGCGGCTGAACTCGGCCAGGACAACATCGGTGTGCCGTCAAGCAAGGTCACTTCAAGACTCGGCGAGGCGAGCGTGTAGAACCGGATGTACTCAATGGTGACGGCGCAGTTCGTGGAAGTTCCGCCTGCGACGCCGAGGAAGAATTCGTTCGTCTTCCCGGCCTACGGCGTCGCGTCGAACAAGGAACTGCTGGACGTTTTGTTCGTCCCGACAAAGCGCAACAGCAGCGTGAACAGGTTTGTGCTGTTCGCGGCGAAAACCAGCGCGTCAGCCTTGGCTTCGCCTTTCACCGTGAAATCGAACGCCATCAACTTCGCGTCCGCAGGCACCCAATAATCTATTGACCCCGTTTCTGATCCCCTGCTACGGTCCCGCCCCGTGATTGAACCAGCCAACGCACCTCTGGCAGTCGTCGTAGTCGTAGAAGACTAGGCGCGACCTGATGCTTTGGTTAAATGCTCGCAGGTCGCCCGCAGTTCCCGAGGAACGCGGGTTTTTGATTTTTGCGGGCTGAGTTTCCGATCAGCCTGCTGAGATAAGATGCGGGCTGGGCAGAAAACTGAGCGAACACTTATGCGACACACAATCTCAGTCCTGGTGGAGAACAAATTCGGCGTGCTGACGCGCGTGGCCGGGCTGTTCAGCGGCCGCGGCTACAACATTGACACTCTCAATGTTGGCCCAACCCAAGACCCAAACACGTCACGCATGACCATTGTCACCCGAGGCGATGACGCCACGGTCGAGCAGATCGTCAAGCAGCTCAACAAACTCGTGGACATCATTGAGGTGCAGGATTTCCGGGATGGAGAATATATCGATCGGGAGCTGGTGCTGGTAAAGGTGAAGGCTGGTTCGCAAAACCGCGCTGAAGTCGCGCAGATGACCGAACTATTCCGCGCCAAGGTCGTGGATGTGCAGACCAAGAGCATGACCATCGAAATCACCGGCGGAGCGTCGAAGATCGAGAAGTTCCTAAGTCTCGTGAACGACTTCGGAATCCTGGAACTGACACGGACGGGAAAAGTGGCGTTGCCGAGGAAGTGACAATCCAGAAGTTTTTAATCAGCTTCATCCGCCAGACAGAATTCGAATCGACCAATAACATTTATGGCAAAAGTATATACCGACAAGGACGCTGATCTCAGCGTGTTAAAAGGCAAAACCCTCGCTGTGCTCGGCTTCGGCTCCCAAGGCCACGCGCACGCGCTCAACCTCAAGGAGAGTGGCTGCAAAGTCATCATCGGCCTCTACGAGGGCTCGAAGTCCATCGCCGTCGCTCGCGAGAAAGGCTTTGAAGTCTTCCCGACTGCCGAGGCCGTTCGACGCGCCGATGTCATTATGGTTGCGTTGCCGGACACCAAACAGCCCGCTGCCTACGAGAAGGACATCAAGCCGAATTTGACCAAGGGCAAAACCCTCATCTTCAGCCACGGCTTCTCGATACACTTCAAGACGATCGTGCCGCCCAAAGACGTGAACGTGATCATGGTCGCGCCAAAGGGCCCCGGCCACATCGTCCGTCGCCAATACACCGAAGGCAAAGGCGTTCCCAGCTTGATCGCCATTCATCAGAATCCCGGCAGAGACGCAAAGAAGATTGCCCTGGCCTGGGCCAAAGGCATCGGCGGAACACGCGCCGGCGTGCTCGAAACCGATTTCAAGGAAGAAACCGAGACGGATCTGTTTGGCGAGCAAACCGTCCTGTGCGGCGGATGCAGCGCGCTCGTGCAGGCGGGCTTTGAAACGCTCGTTGAAGCCGGCTATTCGCCTGAGATGGCCTACTTCGAGTGCCTGCATGAGTTAAAGCTGATCGTGGATTTGATGAACGAAGCCGGCATCAGCGGGATGAGATTTTCCGTCTCAGAGACCGCCAAATGGGGCGACGTCTCGGTTGGTCCCAAGATCATCGACGCCTCCGTCAAGAAGCGCATGAAAGCGGCGCTCAAAGACATTCAATCCGGCAAGTTCGCCAAGAACTGGGTCAAGGAATACAAGGGCGGTTACAAACGCTACAACGCGCTCCTGAAGAAGGGCGAGAATCACCAGATCGAAAAGGTCGGCGCGAAACTCCGCGCCATGATGCCGTGGATGCAGAAGCGCTCGATCAAAGGCGCGCAAGCGGCTTACTGAACGGGAGATCACTTCACTGGAAGTTTGATTTTTGCAGAGCGGCCACGACTTGAAAGTCCTGGCCGCTTTTTCTTTTGCGGATCCCGTTGGATCACCGTAGCTGTCTGACGGGCCGCGTATAGCGGCCGAGAAGTCCTGAGCCTGGTGCGATAGCGAACTGGAAAGCGGAGCGACGTTCTTCGTGGAATTTCCGGCTGCTTGACACGAAACCACATTGATACAGCCAGCAGGCCAGTGGCAAATCCACTCCCTCCCGAGGCGCATCACTTCCCGGGCCACGGCTATCCCAGCGAACACTTCATTGGCATCAAACCCGGCAGGCACCGTGACCATCCGCACGGAGCGCCCGGCAAATATGGTTATAGGCCTATGCACTTGACTCTTGTGACGCAACGGCTGGTAGCCAGTTTGCCCTTAAACACCCCACCGGTTGGGGCAATTTGCAGGCCACAAGAGTCAACTGGATAGCCCTATATGGTTATAACCGCTCCGACGCAGACGTTTCACCGACTCGCGGCTGTTCTAACGACTTCGAAGACGATGTCCCCATCTTTCCCGTGCTTCCGCTCGCCGGAATTGTCCATTAAGTCGGGACCGACGCTGTAAAGCATGTAGCCGCTGCCTTTCTTCTGGTAACGCAGCGGCTGGCCGTCGAAGGGATCAGGGAGTGCGATGCACAGGAACTCGGGCGTTAGTTTGGATAAAGCGGCTGGATACTGGTTTTCGTGCGTTGCGCGAAATTGTTCCAGCGCGACGGCGGTCCAACCCAAACGCAACTGAGCCAGACATTCTGCTTCGACCACAGTTCGCCGGCCGAGGCTGGGCAGCAAGAGGTCGAGGACGAAGAGCTTCTTATCCAAAGCTTCGGCTACGAGTTGGCGGCCCAAATCATCCGATTTCAAACGGGCCGGAAATGGTTCTTGGCGTACCGCCATGAGTCGGCGAAAGGAAGCCTCAAAAAACTCTCGTTCCGCCGTCAGCTTCTCGCCTTTCTGCAAGCGCGCGGTGATCTTGCTTCGCCGGTCGGCGGGCATTTTCAAATCCGGCGCGGACAGAGCGAACAAAATTTGTTTTGGATCGGCCAGCGCAGCCAAGTCCATCGCGCGTTCCCCGGCCATCGCGCGGGTGAAGCCTTCGCCTCGGGCTTCGCTGCTTTCCATGTTTTGAAACGCTTTCGTGAGTTCGCTCAGAACTCCCGCCGGCAGAAGCGTGCGGTTGACAGTTTGCTCCAACGCCTGCACGGCAAAGTCAACTCCCCACGTGCGGGGTAACTGAGCAAGCACCGCAGGTTCCTCCACCAATGAATTTGCCAGCGTCAGGCAGACCAGAACATCTTTCGCCGCCAGTTCAGCTTGATTGGCTGCCGCATGGTAAATGGCTGTCAATTCCAGAAGTCGGGTGGCGTTACCGAGTTTCTTGCAGTGTGGAAAGAGCGCATCAAAACCGAGGGTCAAATCGACCGGATAGCGACAGCGATCATTCTTGGCACCCTGGGCGAATAGTTGCAGGGCAGCCTGGTTCGACTTCACGAAGGTGGCCAAAGCGGATTTCATAGAGGCTGAGATGGTTCTGTCGAGAGCCGGGAGTTGGACTTTGCCCGAGAATGGCAGCGCGTCGATATTGGCGAGTTGCATCTCGTCGAACCCTTTCAAATAGAAGTTGGCGGCGTTCTGTCCGGGCGGTGGCTCAACGTACCAGGCGTTGAGTTCAGCAAGCGTTTGAGGAAGGCCGACGGGTACCTCGGCCAACGGTGAAGCTGGCGCTTGTCTTCGGTTATGATCACGACCGAAAATCACAGCTCCAGCCAAAACAAGGAGGGATACGACGGTTCCGCCCAGAGCCACGATGAGCCATTTACTCCTGACATTCGCGTCAGAGGATTTCTTGGTTCGGGTTGCGTCGTTCATTCTTCGCGGCGGCGGTGGAGCGGGCGGCGGGAGTTTTGGTCCTCCAATTCGCAACCCTGGAGCGGCAGCCGAATCCGCGCCGAGGTGCTGGGCAATCAACTGGTTTGCCACCACAGTGCCATCGGCCCCGCAAACCGGGCACGCCACAGCTTGAGTGATACGCCCGCCGATTGGTTCTGCATCGAAGGCGTACTTTTGTCCGCATCCGCAAAGAATTTTTATTGGTATCATAATCTGATTCCAGGTTCATCACTTCTGCCCGTTCTTGTTCACCAGCCATCGCAGGGCAGCCTCCTCACCGAAGGTCGCCGAACGATTCTGGTAACTGAGCCAGTCCTGTTCCGACATTGAATCCCACAGCGGTCCCGCCTGCTTGCTGAGAGCCTGGATGGAAGTTCTCTCCTGAACGATCTGATTGATTAGTTCCTGAACAGTCTGTCCATTGGCACCGTAAGCGCTGCTAGGATCCATTGCTGTGAGCGCCATGCGTTCGACGTTGATGCCGACGAGTTGCGCAATCAGCGTCTCGCCTGACGAGGCGTTGCCGTAGCGCTGGCCAAGGCTCGCCGCCATTTGCAGGGCAGCCTGCGCTGAAGTGTCGTCGCCCGACTGTCGGTAGGAACCGGCGAGATCAACGATACCCTTCGCCAAACCACTCATCTGGCCGAGCTGCGGCAGCACCAACTGAGCAGAGGCAACCAGCTTCGCCTGCGCTGCGGGATAACCCGCCGCGCGATAAGCTTCCTCATCATCCGTATTTCGATCCAGCGTGTAATCCCTAAATTGTGTTTTGCTGGAGGCGGCCACGAGTTCCTTCACGGCTTGATCGGCCTGGCCCGTTTTGAAGTAATCGGCGGCGGAGAGATAATTCGCCAGCGCGTTGTCCGGCGCCGACTGTTTGAATGCATCCAGCCATTGGCGCCGTTCCGCAGGTGGAGCATCCTTTCGAAGGGCCGCCTCAAAGCCCACTTTCGGATCGTTGGGAAATTTCTGCATCGCTTCCTCCAGCAGCGTAGGATCGTCGGTGGTACGAAACGCAGCCAGGAGACTTGCAGCATCGCGCCGATTGGCATCAAGGTAAGGGGCGATTTGATCCGCAGTCAGTTTCGGCGGCTTCTTTGCGATGATTTTCGCATAGACATTCGTGATCTGCAGTTCGTCGGCCAAAAGTCCCGGCGCTACAACCGGCATCGCAGGGGCAGGCAAACGTGGGGCGCGCATGACCTTCGAGAGAACGACACGGTTGGAGAGGCTTTCGTTGTCGGTTTGGAGCTGTGTGATTTGTTGGCGCAATGACTGGTTTTCTTCGAGCACTCTGACTTGCGACTGGTGTTGAATGATCAGAGTGGTCGCCGCGCCAGCCACGGCCAAGGCGGCAATTCCGAGTTTGAGTTTGGTTGCAGCCATAAGTTTTAGAAAAGCAAGTGTGATTCCAGCTCCAGCCGCCGCGCCGGCCAGAGCTGCGCTCGAAATGGTCAGCGCCAATCCGGCGGGCGCGGCTGTGACGGCTCCGGCGGCGAGCACGCTTCCCAACGCGCCGACCGACAAAGTGACGCCGCGTTGTTTCAGCAGGACATGTAATTTCTCCAATGCCCGCTGCACTCGCATCCGCGCTGCGTCCTCGTTGGCTCCCAACGCTCGGCCCACCGATCGGAAATCACGCTGCTCGAAGAAACGGAACAGAATCGCGGCGCGATCATCGGTCCCGAGTTGTGTGATGGCTTCATCGAGAATTGGCGCAACCTGTCGGTAGCTGGCCCCTGAGTCGTCGTTCAGAGTGTTCATTTCCACAGCCTCGCGTTCACGGACTTGTCGGCGGTGCTCGCTGCGCGCGGCCTTGGTCGCAACGTGGAAAGTGTGCCGGTGCAGCCATCCTCCCAACATTACCGCGCTTGAAAGGGTGCGAGCCTTGGTGGCCAGGTTGATGAAGACTGTTTGAGTCACGTCCTCCGCCAGTTGCGTATTCCCATCGACCAACCGCAACGCTGCCGAATAGACCAGGTTGACGTAGCGCGCGACCAATTCTCGGAAAGCTTCCTCCGAGCCGTTGAGCGTGTATTCCGCGAGTAATTTCTGGCTGTCGGTCATCTTATGTCGGATCTTCGCCAGTAAAGCCCCGCCGAAATCTCAAACCGAACAAATAAAATATTGAATCTCGATGGTCGTGGATGGAACGAGAGGTTGGCGAAGGCGTGAAATGCGTATTGCGTAACGCGTAACGGGAAGCCAAAAGCGATTTCGTTCAGCATAGCCAGTCACACCGGTTCAGCATCCACTCAAGCCGGCGGAGCTGGAGGGGAACGGCTGAATTCACGGCATCCTCGGACCTCCGGTTCGGAATCCGGATCTCGCAGCCGGGATTACGCCGCCTCTCTCAAGATGCGCATGAACTCCCGCAACAACCCTGTGTTATCCTGATAGCCACGCGCGGTAACTAGAAGCCCATCCACCACCACCGGCTCATTTACGTAAATCGCGCCGCCTTGTTCAGCATCCATTGCGCACTTTGGAACCGTGGTGACGCGCTTGCCTCGGATGCAATCTGCCGCCGTCAGGATTTCGATCCCGTGGCAGAGACACGCGATGGGCTTGCCAGCGATCGAGATCTCGCGCGTCACCCGGCGCAAATCTTGGTCATACCGGATGTACTCGGGCGCGCGTCCGCCTGAGATGAACATTCCCGCGTAATCCTCCGCTCGCAGATCGCGAAAGGCTACCGTTGCCCGCAAGTGATAGCCTGGGCGCTCCTGGGTGATGTCCCAAGGCACATCAGGATTGGGCGGAATTTCGTGAAGAACAGTGTGATAAAGCCGGGCTTCCGGTCCGGCGACGATGACTTCGTATCCATCTTCAGGCAGGCGATAGTAGGCGTAAAACGTATCCAACGCTTCCGTGGCGTCTCCGATGGGCATGAGGATCTTTGGCATGTCGGATCAATATCCGACAAAGCCTGCGTTTAGAAGGATGGATTCCAGGCAGGCTCGCACAAATTTTCCGGGCGGATAAGCACACATTTCCCACGAAAGCTACACAGAGCAAATCTATTTCTGCACATCATTCCTTGGCGGGTGTGATTAAAAGCGGGCAATGGCCAACGGCACGATCAGCCCGCCGGCCGAGTTTTTGGACCGCGGCGGGAAGCGAAGCGCCACGCCGCTTTTGCACGCACGAACGGCGGAGCAATGGGCGGCGGCCCTCTGCGCTCGAAAGCGGTGTCGCCGCTGAGCTCTGCCACCGCTATCCAAAAGGCTCACCGATAGCTCCACGGCATTTCGCCGGGCTTGGGGATGTGAGTGCGGCGGCGTGAGTTGAAGATTTTCCTAGACACAAGGTGTCTAAAGCCCCACCTTTGAATGGGATGAAATCTCCCACGAATGCTTCTGTTGGCCCTTCGGCGCCACGACTTACC